>NZ_CAUQHQ010000044.1:0-16653 GCF_963517995.1 uncultured Campylobacter sp. | reverse complement strand
CCCCTTACGAGCACCGAACGTTATATGAAATGCGAAAGCATTGCGTATATACGGGTGGGATGTTTGATATAATAAAAGCTAATCTCATCAAAAGGAAAACAATGAAAAAAATCGTTTTAGCTGCGGTCGTTGCCGGGCTATCCTCTTTGAATTTGGCCGGCGCAGACGAGGATATAGCTAAATTTGAAGCCGGATGTAATGCTGGTATAGCGCAAGATTGCACGCGAGCCGGAGCATATTATTCAGATAAAAGCAGCCGAAGTAAAAATACCGACAAGCAAGCAAGAGAAATATCGGTAAAATTCTTAGAGAAAGCTTGCGAATTAAAAGACGGTAACGGTTGTTTGATTTTAGGAAGTACTTATATAGTTATATTTGAGGATAACGAAAAGGCTAAATTTTATACTGAAAAATCGTGTGATATGGATTACGGGGAGGGTTGTGAGGCCCTTGGACTACGGTATGAAAATGGAACTTACGGTTTTGCAATAGATAAAAAGAAAGCTAAATATTTTTATAATAAAGCTTGCAAATTAGGAGCTAAGTGGAGTTGCAAGTATGCGCAAGCGCTTTAAAGCGCTTGCGCTATCGGATTAAAATCCATTAAATTTTAGCTCTATATAGCCTTTTTCTCTATTGAGGATCTGGATGAGCACCGCATTGCCTAAAAAGCTTTTTCTAATCATGGCTCTTTCTCTGAGCAAGGTATCACTGGCTTGGGTAAGAATTTTCCCTGCGTCTTTTATATTTTGGTTAAATAGTATAAAATCTATAAAAGCCGCTATGCAATCTGATGGTGAAAATTTGCCATTGATAGATATACTGTCTAGCACTACCTTGGCTAACTCTTGAATTATCATGGATTTAGCTCATCGATTTTAGCTTGCCATTTTATGGATAGATTAGTGATCTTGTGCCAATCTTGTGGCGAAGTAATCTCCCTTGAACTCATTTTTTCCTCGATATCTTTAATCGATTTTATGTATTTGTTTTCAAAAACGTCTGACATTTTTTAGTCTCCTTAATTTTTTCTTGCATCTTGTCGTACGGTTTTTACTTTAGCAAGGGTTTTAGGCGTTTAGCGTTTGAATTATGAAAAAATAATTGGCAATACTAATACTTTCTTCAATATTATATCCTTATAAAATAGAAATTTAAGCTTTGATATCGATCGTTTTATTACTAAATTTGTAGCTGTCAGTTAAATTTATAAACGCCGTTTTTACTTCGTTTATGTCTAAATTTACGCCGTGTTGCTTTGACATTTTACTTAGAAATTCAAGCATTTCATTTAGTGTGTCTTTTGAAGTTTGAGCTACATTTTTGATAGTTTGCGTATCTAAATTTTGTTGCATAGCTTTTCGCTGTTCGAGTCTCGCTTTTTGGGCTCTTTCTTGCAGCTTTTTAAGCATCTCTTTAAAATCTTTATCCATTTGCTCGAATAAAATTTGTAAAGGGTCTTTTTGGGTGTCTGCCTCTTCTTTCTTGGATGTATTTTTAGCTCTTTGATTGATACTATCAAATGTGCGATGAAATTTTATAAATTCTTTCATTGGCTCACTGAGTGCGTTAAATTCTTCATCTGAAACTCTATCAGGGTCATGGTTTAAAAGCCAAAGCTGTATTTGCGTTCTATACTCATTAGGGCTAATATTTTTATCAAATCCATCCAGTATACCAAAATATGTTGTTTCTCCTTCAACTGCACCTAAATTTTTATTTAAGATTCCGATTAACAATCCGCCTTTTGTAATAGAGCCATCACTATTTGTGTATTTATCGCGGGTCGTATTGAAATTTATACCACTTGAAAGCTCTTCTTTGCCGCCACTATTGCTATCAAATATATCAGTTGATGGTTTAAGCTTATTGCCATTAGTGTAGTAGTTATATGTAGAGCTGTTGTAAAAAGTTGTCGTTATAGAGAAGGTATCTCCATTTTTCTTTGCGTCAAAGCTTGTTGCGCCAGACATATAGTCTGCTATTGTATTATATTTCTTAGTAATTTTTAGTGTTCTATCGTTGTATTCATAACCTTGTGGAAATTTTGAGATTTCGTCTATCGTAAAGCTCTCTTTTGAATTTAGTGTTTTTTCATCTACAAGCTGGGTCAAGATTTTATAGGCATTTTCAACTGTCTTTGCAATGTCAATCGATTTAAATGATCTTGTAAAATCACCTTTATTAGTTCTTACGTTAACAAGTGATTTTATAGTATCCGAGTGGATCTTGTAATCATCTGGTATGCCTGCAGCTTTATTGAATTCGTTCGTAAAGTAGCCATCCTTATCGACCTTGTAGCCTAAAATACTATCATTAGTATCGACAATATCACTGTTTTGAATTTTACTCTCAGTAACTGAAATATTTGAAACAATAGTTTGAGTGCTATTTGATATTTTCATAACTAAATCCTTTAAAGGTTGCTACTAAAGCACCTAGAAGTGCCACTTTAAAAACTTTTAACATCGTGTCTCCTTTATAAGAATTGTTATTAAAATGGATTATAACATGTTCTTTTAAAAATTTAACCATTATTGATAAACAATTATTACACCAGTATTCAATTTATTCCTAAGAGCTCGAATATATCGATTATTTGGATCTTAAAATTATATATCTTTAAATTAGATTTATAAGCCATTTTATTTTAACCCTTTTTCCCAGCTATCCAAGATCCTTTTCATCTGTGTGATCTTATCTTGCTCGTTTTGCCACTGATCTAAATCTAAAGACTGCCTCTTTTCGGTATCTGCCATAAAGATTAGAGCCTTATAAATTCCACCAAGCAACCGCTTCATAAATTCTTTTTTCCCTAGCACCGCAAACAACGTTTGCTTTTCACTAAAAGCAGTAAAATATGGTCTGCTATCAGCTTCTATCTTTGTGATCCTAAAAATTTCGCCCTTAGATCGAGGCTCATCAGATATGGAATAGTAAAAACCATAAAAGACACTAGGATCTTGACCTGATCTTTTGTATCTTTGCTCCAAATATTTCATTATCTGGTTTGCCTGTTTGTCAGTCTTATTCCCAAAATTTACCCTTATCCTGACAATCTTCTTGCCTTGTTTTTCGATCGGTTCGATACTATAAATTTCAAGATCGCTTTTAGCATTGATCTCTTTAACAGCAGGCATTAATACAAATCGACTAATATCTGTAAAATCTTTATAGCTTTTTGGTAAAACAAGCATTTTTTTAAGTGCTTCGATCTCAATATCTCTATAAGAGAGCAGCCGATAGTCTTTTAACAGAGCATAAATTCTAATGGCATATTTACTCTCAAACTGCCTGATGTATTCGACCTGATGAATCTTTGTGTATTGGGTTAATTCTAGCAAAAAAGGCTTCATCTCATCGTTAAATCGGACTGTAATCGTGCGCACCTTTGGTTTAAATTTAAAAGAGCTAAAAATGCTATATGCCTCCCAGGTACCGTCAGGTCGCTCGATCTCAAATATCTGTTTAAGCAGCCCTCTGCATAGATCTTTGATATAGCTATCATTTGTCTCACTGAAACCAAGCTTTTTTACAAAATCATCAGATGAAATCTCGTATATTAAAAAATCCGTGTCGTCTTGCTTGACAAGTGTGCTGATCTGATAAAAAGCCTTTAGCTCATTTGCACTCATTTTTGCCCTAGCTGTGCTTATCACTGGGCTAGTTCTTGATTGATTACGAGTAAACCCCTTATCTAAGATTACAATATCATCATGTTCGGGCATTTTTATTCCTAAAAGCAAACTTAAAACATAGAAATCTTATCTATTCTAAGCTTAAAACCGAGTTAATAATATCTCTCTCGGTTTTCTCTTAAATTTAAAATCAAAAAACTCGGTTTTATATCATTATAACCCCCTAAAATACGGCTCTAGAAGCAACCGACAAATTCAAGACAAATTTACAATAAACAAATTCAGAGCAACAGATCTTTTTCGCAATTTTTACTCGATCATTGTTTCGGAATTCAAATCGGAACCGGGGCGTGTGTACGTGCTTGTGCTTACGCACTGCGCACCGCCCCCTTACCCCCTATTTCGCCTTGCTTATGCGCTAAAGCGCCGCAAGGCTGCTTCTTTTTAGTGGTGTAAAGGCTGCAATCCGTAAAAAACTACTAAATATGGTTAAAAATGCTATACTTTTGTGATACAATGTATTGCAAATACTTAAAAAGGATAGATAATGGCACAAATTAGTATAAGAGTAAAGGATGATGTCAAAAAAAATGCTGAACTCGTATGCGCCGAGATAGGAATGTCTGTATCGACGGCAATTAATATATTTTTAAAAAGACTAGGCAATGAAGGAAGGATCCCGTTTGAGATCGGTATAAACGATCCGTTCTATAAAAAAGACAATATCGAGTACTTAGAGCAAAAGATGGCTAAATTTAAAGCTGGCAAGTTAAATTTTAATAGCCACGAGCTAATAGGAGAGTAGCCTTGCAAATTTTATGGGATGATGATGCATGGCAAGAATACTTATCTTGGCAAACCCAAGACAAGCAGATTTTAAAAAAGATAAACGAGTTAATCAAGGATATAAGCGCAAACCCATTTGATGGCATAGGTAAACCAGAAGCCTTAAAAGGAAATCTAAGCGGCTTTTATAGCAGACGCATTAATCACGAACATAGACTGGTTTATGCCATAAAAGATGATAAGATTTATATTATCTCTTGTAAAGGGCATTATAAATGACTGATGATTTCTTTTGAGTGTATTTTTAAAAACCGCGTATAAACCTCTCAAATTTGGCCTACAATCAATTTTAACGGTTATATACTCTAACGCGTAAAATTGATTGTAGGGCTTCCTAAGCCTCTTAAAACTCCGTATAGTGTTTCGTAATCTCCTCTCTACTATGCCCCATGTCTAAAGAGGTTTGAGATAAAGCTTCTAAGAGCGAGGCTATCTCAATACGGTATGCTAAAGATTCAAAGCCTAAGACAAGAAGGCGAAAGGGTCATCATAAAAATTTTTAATCCAGATGACGGATATAGTAGCGAACAAACGTTTGATAGCTTAAAACATTTTAAGAATTACTTCAAGAAATATGAAGCATAAATATTTTTAATAAAATCCATTATAAAAATATAAGATTTACACCAAACTTAGTAGCCACCGTATCTGCAAAAAATATCCGATAAAATGTTAGAAAAGTAATACTATAATTCAAGAAAAACTAAGCGATTTTATATAAATTTTTAAGCGTCCATCCGCTATAATTTGCCCTGTAATTCGGAACTAAGGCTACTTTATACATTCAGTTGGCTCTAAAAGCTCACCAAGTGGGAACAGGGCTAAAAATCAACATAAAATAATATTTCTTAAACATTGTTTTTAAGTGTTTTTACCCCCAAAGGGATACTTATGCTTAAAAATTTGGCTTGAGTTTTAGGCGAGTAGCCTTTTAGTTTGAATTACAAATTTGAGTGTATTTTTTAGACCCCTTTTGTTCCGAATTACACCAAAACAAAAGGAGTTGTTGAATGAGAAAAACAATTATAGCATTTTTAGTTGCACTTGCTACCTTGCTTACAGTAGGTTGCAGTGCCTTAGTCAGTGTAGGTCATAGTAATACCAACACTATAAACAAAACAGAGAATAAAAAATAAACAAAGGGATAAAAAATGAATGGTTATGAAAATTTAACTGATGGACAAAAACAGCTTTGCTACGAAGTTATATCTAGGCTTTTAGGGCTTAGGGCAGATGTAACAATGGAGAGAATTACCCCAAGAGTTGCCAAAAAGGTAGAAGAGTATATCAACGAAACAACGCAATGCTCTGATAGGATAAAAAACTATATTGCTGGCTTCTTGTTCCTTTTACCTCAAGGCGTGCTTGTTAAGTTTGTAGAAAGCGTCCAAGATGCAATAGATCAAATTAATGAGATCGAAGGAGAGGTAAGAAAACTAAATATTATCTTTGCTCCTTGCTATTTTGCCACGCGCAGAAAATATGCTCAAGAAATCCAGTATATCTTCTTTGATGAAGGTATAGGCGGAATTTTTTAAGTAATCTTTCTATATAATCCAAAAGGGCATGTAATCCCTTTTGGATTTATTAAAGGCTTGGAGTAATCGATGGAAGAAATAAAGCGTATTCTAGTGTTAATCGCCCAGTTATTTCTTATAAATCTAAGAGGTAAATTTAGAAATCCTGATTTTGATTTTGTAAATTTACCTTTTTATAAATATATTCTTATTGTTGTCATTATAGCCATAATATGCCTTGCAAAATATATGCTGGATAGAATATATTATTAAGAAAAATCCTATACCACAGCAATATCTAATTTTTTATCCACGCAATCATTTAAAAAATACTAATTAACGTTTGATATAGGACACCTTTTCTATTAGCCATATCTTTGAAATAATCAATTGCTCTGCCGTTTAAATTTATAGTTATTTGCCTCTTTAGATTTTTATCTACATATGGATTTCTAATACCCTTAGAGAAGTCGATTTCTTTATCCATATATCAATTCTAAAAAAATTAGGTATTTTTTACCACTCTTATGCCACACATAGGCATATAGCCTTATATTTTTCTGCGAGCTTGCTGAGCAGAAAAACAAATTATCGCCTAAAGATTAAGAGCTTGCGACTAATCTTTAAGGTGGATAATTTGCAAATTATCCACCTTTTCGACAAGCTCAAAGGTAATAATTTGCTTTTTAGCGATATAAATGTTATAATTTTGGCAAGCCAAATTAAATAAAATCGCTAAAAAGGAATACGATGCAAACGCAAATAAATTACGCGAAATACGAAACAATGACGCGTAGAGCACTATTTAATTCGCTAGAGCGAGAGGAAAAAAAATTAAGCTCGATCCAAGAGCTCTTGCGCCAACAATCAGAGCTAATTAGCTATCTAAAAGCAAAAGTAAAAAGCAAGATCGACGAGCCTAAAAGCTACAAACTTTCAGAAGCCCCGTCCATTAAAAAGCTAGATGCAGAATTTGAAAAACTATCGCAAGCGGAACAGGAGGCGATCAGGGCGGAAGTTATAGCCCAGATGGGCTCTGATAATGTATAAAATCGCGCTCAAGCGTTCTGCCGATAAAGAGCTAACCAAAATTTCAAAAAGCGATCCGAAAGCGGCCTTAAAAATTCGTACGTTTTTAAGGGAGCTTGAAAAACTTCAAAATCCATTCGCCGTTAATAACATCGAAAAAATGCAAGGCTATGAAAATAGCTGGCGTTGGTGCGTCGGTATTCATTGCCGAGTTATAGGACTGAAACAAGATGAAATTTTAACGATTGAAATTATCGAGATTTCAACGAGAGAGGGCGCGCATTAACGTAAATGGGTCAAATCTCAAGCATAAATTTTAAAAAGTCCTTTGCTATAAATGCCGAACACAACGATCGCACCTTACCCCCAAGCTATCTGATCGATAACGAAAAAGGAGCTGAGTGTAATAGATCCGCCGAAAAAGCAAGGGAATTAAAAAATCAAATCATAAGCGAAGCAAAAGAGGCTTATACGAGGCGCACCGGGCAAAGATTTCAAGCTAAATCTTACGAGTGGAGCGCGGTTTGCAATATAAAACCAGATACTACGATTGAGAATTTAGAAGTCTTAGCTAAGCACTTTAACGACAAATACGGTTTTCAGTGCTACCAAATCGCCATACACAGGGACGAGGGGCATATCGACGAGAACGGCGAAAAACAAATCAACCACCATGCGCACCTAGAATTTATCACGCTCGATAAAGAGAGCGGAAAAAATAACTACCGTAGAGAGCTTATCACTCCTAATGTTTTGCGAAGAATTCAAACCGAAACCGCCGAGGTTTTGCAAATGCAAAGAGGACAAGACAAACGCTTAAGCGGAGCCGAACGCATAGAGCCGCGCAAATACGCCAAGCAAAAAGAGGCCGAGAAAGCTGCAAGAAGTCTATCGAAAAAGGCGACGGAAAAAGCGGCTATCGAAGTCATAAAAGCAACCTACGAAAACGAAGAAAAGCTATTAAACGACAAAGAAAAATCCGAATATCTCGAACGACTCCGCAAGCAATACAAAGACAAGGGGCTTTCGGCCGAGTTTTTTAGAGAGCTAGGAGCGCTCAAAAAAGATAAAGAGGCTAAATACACGCAAAAAGAACTAGATGAAGCCATACAAAAAGCCGTAGAAGCCGACAGAGAAAAACAAAAACCGATCAACCGCCAAAAATTCGAGCAGCAAACCGAAAAAGAGCTAAAATCATACGCGCAGACAACAGGGCAAAAGCCGGCTATATCGCCGTTTATTCAGGGCTTGATCGCTTTTTTGCCAAAAGACGGCGAGAGAATCAAACAACTAGAAAAGGCGCTTAAAGACGAGCAAGAGAAATTTAAAAATTTTAAAGAAAAGAGAGGCGGGCAAATCTTTAAAGTCGCCTATGAACTCGAGATTCCTGCCGAGAAGCTTAAGACTTTCAAAGACTTTGACGAACAAATTTTAAAAGCTATCTACGATCTAAAAACTCAAAACAATACTCTTAAAACGCAAATAGATATCGCCTTGGCGTATAGTCCAAATACATACGCCAAAGAGCTAGAAAAAATGCGACAAAAACGCCGTAAAACAGCCGTCATTCTCAGCAAAACTAGAAGCGAACTAAGGGAATCTCAAGATCGAGTCCAAAATCTTTTAGAGGAATGTCAAAAATACGAACTTTCGATAGCAAAAGCCTTGGAAAAAGCAGAAGAATGGAAAGAAAAGGCAGAAAAATTTCAAGATGATTTACTTGCTATCGAAAGAAAGCCGATTCAAATTAAAGACCCGACCGTAGACATGGTGGAGATAGAAAATCCGCTTAAAAAGAAACCTTCTAAACAAGATCCGGACTTTGATCGATAGCTAAATGCTAATGAAAATGTTTGTTTTAAATAGTAAAACATCAAAAGCTCCTTTTTAACGATGATCTGTAAAGGGCAAAACTCTTGCTTTAAGTTTTGATAGCTTAAATGGGCAAAATTTGTTTAAGTTTTGGCATAAAATTTTGCTTTTCGATGGGTTTTTTAAAGTACTAAGACCAGGCAAAAAACGATAAAAATTAATATTGAAAATTAATAACCACCTAAGCTACTATTCGATAAGATTCAGCATACTTCGAGGGGTGGACTAGACGCCCGTTGTAGGATAAAATTTGTCCTTCATTTTCTATTCTTTACAAATTTAATAAAAACGCTTTTAAAAAACTTTTTCGTAAAATCTTTCATCTCCACTATGAAGTCGGTCATAAGTCTAAAAAGCCAAGAGTCGGCGTTGCAGCAAAAGGACGAAAAAGTAGGAGAGAATAACAAAGAGTTAGATATTGCTAAATAAGTTGTTTTATAATAAATAACGGTATTTTATGTATATATATGATTATATATTATATAATAGTATTAATTATAATGTTATAATTTTCTACCGGATTTTTACCATTTAGTAAAATGTTTTGGTTGGGTTATGCGGTAACTCTATAGTCTTAGACTATAGAGAACCAAGTATGTTATTATAGATCTGGATCGCTGGGATCTATAGCATTTCTATCTTTTGGGAAGACTGAGGCCAATATATCAAGATGCTCCAATAGCTCTTGCTTAATATACTCATTCTGCATTGGATCAAGCTGAATTATTATTCCTTCCTTGCGCGCCATCTTTATTGCCGGAATAAAATCACTGTCGGCTGTTATGAGAATAATTTTTTCAACTTGTTTTTTACTTGCTATTGTAGCCATATCCAAGCCTATTTTCATATCTACGCCTTTTTGTTTTATATCAAGCGTAAAATGATCGTCTGTTAGATCTGATATAGCAAGTTTATTGTTTAACAATTTTTTGAGAGTTCTGTGGTCTTTAAATTTCCATTCGACAAAATTTGCATCAAAACTCCCGAGCCTTACAGCACAGTATGGTTGTTGTTTTAAATTTTCTAACAAAGCCTTTCTAAATTTAAAGGTATTTGTTTCTCTTAACCTAATCTGTCTTTTACTGATTGGATATGTTGTATCTTTGTCTAATGGTTCGCAGTCATAAATATATATTCTATATAAATAGTCGCTGTTTTTCATAACAGACTTATAAACATAATGCCTAATGCGCCTAGCCATCTCTATAGGATCAGCAATATCAAAAATAGTATTATATCGCTTGAGAAAAAATGACAGGTCAACTAGTACCGCAGTTTTTAATGGCCTAAATATTGAGTTAAAAGAGGTTTTGGAATTAGAATTTGATTGCATTTTTGCATCTTTTCTGGTATTAAGATCGTATTATTAACTTAGATTTATAGTACTAAGGACGCTTCCTCAACAATAATATGAGACGTCCCTAGTACAAATATTGAAGTAAGTATATTATCTTTTTTTAAATTTGTCAAGCTTTTTAAGTTTAAAATAAGATTTCACTGTTTATCCACAAAATCTTAAAGTAAAATAAATATATACCTTAAGGTTCTTAGTCTAAAAACAACTATTTATAGCCATTATAATAGCCCAAAAACAGAATATCGCTATTCTTTACATTGAAAATTATGGTTTATTGTTCAAAAAAGCTAGTTTTTAATATATTGTATTTTTACAAATATCTATACTAAATATTATGTTTATTTTCTATTTAACATATCTTAATATAATAATTAAAAAATTTAAGAAGGAGACATTATGTCGATCTATAAAAAAGTATGTGATGCGCTAGGTATAAGTAGAAAGGAGCTGGCTGATAAGTTAGGAATTTCAAAAGCGACAATAGATAGCTGGAGCGACAGCTCAAGGATTTCCAATACTGCTCAAGTTGCACTAGAACTAATGATTGAAAATCATAGCTTATCAAATATTGTCGGCAAAATTCAAGAGGCGCAAAAGGCATTTAATGAATATAATACCGGCAATATTTTGCAAAGCGCTTCAGATGATCATAAAAAGCTTGTAGAAAGAATGAAGCATATTTTATCTGAATTTAAGCTCACAACAATCACTGCTGCAAAGAAGATGAATGAGCTCGGTTTTGAAAGATTAGATAAAATCATGACTTTTAAAAAATATCCTGATTTTGAATTTCTTGAAAAATTTATTTCGACATTTCAAATATTAGACGTTTGGTTATTAGAGGGTAAATTTGCGCCATTTGATATAAAATTTATACAATCGCACTCCCTTAAACAACTTACTGACGAGATAAATGAATTCTTAAAAATATATATAGTCCACTCATCAGATAATGAGACTTATACAAAAATCGTTGCTATGAATAAAAAAGGGCAGTATGATTTTTATGATAATGATTTTTGTATAGGAAAAAATTTCATAATGAGCGGCATCGAATGCGGAGACCTATTAAGTTTATATGATTTTTATAAGGCAAACAAATACCGTATAGAGCTAGTTCAGCTTGAAAGAGAAGAATATGATAAGTTATTTTCAAGAGACTATTATGCGGCAAATATATTAAAGTATCATAAGCATTCTTATATGTTAGATGATTTATTTGATTTAAATACAGACAACTCAAGCAAGTATGAAGATTTCTACCAAGAATGTATAGATATTATAAAGTATCAATTGGAGATTAGAAAAAAAAATAAAAATAATTAACTATATTTTTTTAATTAATACTTGTTTTTTGGCATAAATAAAAAACTGTGCTTTTTATAAAATGGCTCAATGGTTCTTTCTTTAACGATTCTGAATTATTTTATATCAAGAATACTTTTTATTGTTTCAATAACCTCATTTTCTTTATGTTTCTCAAGCAGCTCTAGCAGCTGGTAAAGGTCAAATTTGGAAAAAGAGTTAAGAGGATGAACGAGCTTGGCCAAAGCGTGTATGATCAAATAGTGGTGGAAAAGACGGCCTTTAAAAAGAAATGGGACGCTTCTATCCTAGGTCGCGCCGAAAAGAAACTCGAGCCCTTAGTCAAATTTAGCAAATCGCAATTTAAAACCATAGACGACAGCGCAGCCATAGGTTAAAGAGCTCGGCCGATGTAAATATTGCTCCGACGTTGCAGCAAAGTAGATCGGGCAAGGAACTCTTGAGGGACGACAGAGACAAAAAAGAAAGAGACGAAATTTAAACTTTATTATTATAAAGAACAGTATTTTAACATAATTAAGGGCAATATAAGATACTTTAAATTAGAATATACTAATTTATTTTAAAGTATATTAAAGTAAAATATCTTATGATTTATAAGGACAAAAAATGAAAATAGCCGTGATCAACAAGAAGGGCGGCGTAGGAAAGACGCCGTTTGCTTTTAGTATTGCAAAGGATTTAGGATACTTCTTGCAGTCAAACGATAAATCGTGTATAGAAAACATTTATCCCAAAAAGGCTAAAATTTTAGATAAAGTCCAAAGCATAGACGATTGCGTTTATGATTTTGGAGGATTCGTCGCAGGAGGCGTCCTGGATATTTTAAGGGGCTGCAAAGCTATCATAGTGCCTTGCACACCTTCTTATAACGCCGTATTGAGAACTGTTGAAACTATCGAGGAGATCTCGCACATCAATCAAAATATCGTTTTAATAGCTACAAACTACAAGGACGACAAGGAGTTAGAGTTTCTAAATTCTAACCTAAAGAACAGATTTCAAAATATCCCGATGTTTTATTTTAAGAACTCTAAAATAGTAAATAACGCTATTAATACCGGACTATCGTTTGCGGAGCTTTATAATGAAAACGCTTTATCGCAAAGAAGCTACCAGGCATTCTTCGACGAATATCAATCGCTACTTACGAAATTGAAAGGATAAACTATGGCAAAAAATATGGAATTAGACATAGATTCGGTCTTAAAAGGAACCGGGGCTAACCGCACGTTCAGCTCGGAGGATAAAAAAGAGAGGATGGGTAGGCCTAGGCTTGAAGAGGCTGATAAAGCCAATAAGCGTATAACCCTATATTGCACCGAGGCCGAATATAATTTTATAGAGGAATATTGCAAGAAAAATTTCATCAGCAAAAACTTATTCCTACGCTCGCTAATCAACAAAAAAATGGATACGGAGGAATAAAATTTAAGTTCGTAGGGCAAGTTGCGGCTCTTGCCCCCCTCCATTTTACCTATCCTCAATATCTTTACCTTTTGCAATATCGCCTCGTCTAATCGCTGGTTTATAGCATCCATTTGAGCTAAATTTGCTTCGCTGAATAAATTATCGCCGCTCTCGTTCCACTCTCTTTTACGTTTTGCATACTTTAGCCTTTTTATAAAATCGCTTAACTAAAATACTTGCTGTTATTTTAGTATATTGAAGTTTAAGATATACTTATTTATTATTAATAATATTAAATAAGTATAGATAGAGTATTTTAACTAAGCGTATTATCTTTCTTTAGTATCTTGTTGAATTTGCTTGCCTCGCTCTTGCCCAGCTTGGTTTCTATGAGATAATCGGTATAATCAAAGCCTTTTTTGATCGGTTGTGGCCAGCCCAGTTTTTTAAATATTCTCTCCCAGTCGATTATCTCTATATTTATACAAATGCCCGTTAGCTGCTGTTTTACGGCCCTTGCGCCGTTTGCTCCGGCTTCGTCGTGATCGTAGCATATCGTCATGTTCGTATATTTGAATAAATTTAAATACCTATCCTCTACTTTTGCGCCTGTCGATCTCAAGGTAACCGTTCTTAAACCCTTAGCCAAGGCGTTAAGGCAATCTTTTTCGCCTTCCATTAAAAATACGGACGCTTGCGGATCGTTTCTGTATGATACTAGGTTGGCCATATTAAATGGGCAACGTCTCCTATTTTTTGAAAACATGAGCTTTTGCAGTTGGATCATGTTCCCGTCTTGACCCACAAAAGGGACGGGCTTTTTAGCGACCCCAATCGTCTCTAGTTGGATCTTTTTTGTTTTGAAGCGGTAAAACGTACTCTACCGTATCTACGGTCGGGTCCTTTTTCGGATTTTTTACTATTTGAGCATCAAAAGCAGCATAGTGCTTTTCTTCTAATTTATCGTATTCGTCTTGTAAGTCTATAAGCTTATTTTTGTATTTTTGACATTCCTCTAAAAGATTTTGGACTCGATCTTGAGACTCCCTTAGTTCGCTTCTAGTTTTGCTGAGAAGGACGGCTGTTTTACGGCGTTTTTGCTGCATTTTTTCAAGCTCTTCGACGCGCATATTTAAACCGTATGCCATAGCGATATTCATTTGCATTGCAGCCGCCGTTAAAATATTATACGTTCCGTTTAATTTTGCAATTTCGATCTTGCCATGAGGACGCACTACCCCATCTGGAGCAGGTTTTAAATTTAATCCCCCAATAGTCTCCACAGCACTTTTTGAAAAATCGCTTTTCACGGCGTCTAAAAACGCTGATATTTGCTCCTCGAGGTTTTCTACGGTCAACTTCTCCTTGAGTTTGAGTTTATCTTTGACTGCACTTAAAATGTCCTCTAGCTGTGCATACTCTTTTCTGGTTGCGGACATACTCCTCAGAGCCTCTCGCACCTCTTGATTTATAGTTTTTAGCTTTGCTAAAGTAAGCTTCTCGACCACTTTTTTCGTAGCTTCCGGAACGCTAGCAGTCATAATAGCTAAAGCTTCTGGATCTTTAACAAGCCGCTTATAGATCCGCGATGGTATATTTTTTCTATTCGGGTTTGGCGTGCCGCGCTGCAATCCCAGTATATTGGCTACTTGGGTCTGTAGTTGTTTAAATTCAAACTTTTTTCTAAACTTTTGACGGTAGATAGACTTTCCGTTTTCAGGATCCAAGACGCAGAAACGAATATGGCCATGAATGTTGGCCACAAATTTAGTTGCGTTCCCCTGCTCGTCATATTCGTAATGCCCCTCGTCTCGATGAAGCGTGATTAATGTCGCACGGTATCCGAATTTTTCTTCTACGTATTTAGCTACTTTTTTTAGATCTTTTAGAGTATGGTGTTTTTTTAGATTAACCACGAGTTCTAAAAAGCAATGTTTGGTCTTAAATTTTTGACCGTATGTTTCGTAATACTTATCCCTTGCCTCCTCTTCTAGCCTTCTTTCTAATACGAGAGCATCTTTTGCGCTCATATTTGTCTCGTTTAGATGCTGAAATTCTACAAAACTAGATGCTGCTTTTGGGCCGACGCGCATATTATGAAACACGCCGTAACTTGTTCCCTTCTCAAATCTAGCATTTGCTAGAGTGCCATTATCTACATAGGGTATATTCACCTCGTCCTCCTTTTTCGCTAGCCCCCTTGTGGGGCAAGAAAAAGCGCATCTAGGTAGCCATTGGCTGCTTAGTACGCACTAAGCTACTAAAGTAGCAGTGCGGTCGAAACGTAGCCCACAAGGGGCATAACGTTTCGACGGATCTCAGAAGCCTATGCGCGCGTAAGCTTATATCCGTTTGTATACTCGACGGCTTCCGCTAGCTTATCTAGCTCTTTTTGGAGGCTCTTTTTTTTGCTATTTAACTCATCGATTTTAACTTGCCATTTTATGGATAGATTAGTGATCTTGTGCCAAGCTTGTGGCGAAGTAATCTCCCTTGAACTCATTTTTTCCTCGATATCTTTAATCGATTTTATGTATTTGTTTTCAAAAACGTCTGACATTTTTTAGTCTCCTTAATTTTTTCTTGCATCCTATCGTACGATTTTTATTTTTACAAGAGTTTTGGGTGTTCAGCGTTTGAATCATAAAAAATAGTTGGTTAAAAATTAAGTGTATGGGCTTATTTTAGGGAGTTGTGGGCTATTTTTATTCTAAAATAATATTTGTAAAAAAAGCTAGATTTTATAGCTATGTTAAGAAATCCGCATTAGCAGTTTAAAGATCATGGCAAATTACTCCTCTAAAAAAAAGCAGCCTTGCGGCGCTTTAGCGCATGAGCAAGGCAAAACAAGGGGTAAGGGGCTCTATTTACAAATTTAAACGTGGAATCGGCCGATATTTTATTTAAAATTCAAAGTTACGGATTTACGTATTTAATCCTAGCCTCTATCGTCGTAATGCTGGTAGAAAAATTATTCAAAAATATAAAAATAAAATCTTTTTTAAGATGGTTACAAATTCCCATCACGAGCCTAGCTTTTTGTAAACATTGTCATAAGTGCATTCTTTACCCTTAATCTCTATACGGTACCGACGATGGATACTTTACCTCACGTCTATTCTCCGTTTAGTAGGTTTGTAAAAATTGGGAAAACAGAAATCAACACCAGGGCATTTGAAAAAGAGGAAATCACTTTTTAGAAAATGAAATAAATTCCGGTAAAGATTCAAAAAGAGATCGAGCGCTTTTTTCTAAAAAAACGACTTTTACGAAAATAAAGCCGAATAATTTTAATGTTAATTATGATATATTATATTTCTATATTATAAATAGCAATACTTACATATTATAAATACTTTTATATTATAAAATAATATTATCTATTATAATATACATTATTTAGTAATAGCTAACCCTTTATTATTCTTTAAAATTACCTTTCACCCCTTTTAAGAGATACATATTTTTACCTTAAAAAATTGATGTTACCACTCTATATTTTATTTATGGCTCTCTTTAACTTAAAGCTTACACAAAGGGAGTAGTAAGTTACGATGAGAACTATGTTCTTAAAAGCTACAAGCGTAGCAAAGTAGAGCAGAACGGATCTAAATGAGTATGGTGTCTTGTGCTCAAGCTCTCTTTGAGAAAAGAGGCA
>NZ_CAUQHQ010000043.1:0-16672 GCF_963517995.1 uncultured Campylobacter sp. | reverse complement strand
CTCCGTGTCTCCTTAGAAATTTTCAACCGATTTGTTCCACAAGAGTTTGTATTTTCGCTTTAAAAACTAGACATCGTCTTGCGAATTTTTTATCTGCTTTGTGAGCGTTTCGACCGTTCTTCTATCCTCGTCGTAGAGCTCTTGCATCGAGATTAGCGCCTCTTTTAAAAATTTATTTTCGTTGCGCAGGGTCTCTAGCGTCTCGTCTTTAGCATCAAGCACCTTTTCGTGCAAATTCAGTATCGTGCCGATCGTCTTTTCTACGAAGCTAAAGCCCTCTGAGCCTATCTGCGGCGCAGGCACGGCCACGACGCTAGGCACTACGCTCATCGTGCCTTGGCTAGCTTCTATAAGGATCTCGCCGCCTTCTTCTTTCGTGTTTAGCACGCCGCGATTTATCATCCCCTCGATCACCTCGCGCTCTAGGTGCACGAGCTTGCAAAATTCGTCTATGCTTAAGTATGTCTGCATCTTTGCTCCTTTAGGCGAGTAAAATTTCCACCTTCGCCGAGTCTTCCTCTACTTGTTTGGCTTTCGCCGCTCGGTCGGCTTTTAATGTCTCGTCTAGATTTTGGTCGTTTAGGGCTAAAATTTGTATCGCCAGATAGGCTGCGTTTACCGCGCCGGCCTTGCCGATCGCCACGGTGCCAACAGGCATACCGCCTGGCATCTGTACGGTGGAATAAAGCGCGTCCACGCCACTAAGCGCCGAGCCTGCCATCGGTATGCCGATCACGGGACGAGTGGTGTTTGCCGCGATAGCGCCCGCTAAGTGCGCCGCCATACCGGCCGCCGCGATAAAGACCTGCGCGCCTTTTTCCTCGGCTGCGGCGACGTATTCGCTAGTTCGCTTTGGGCTCCTATGCGCCGAGCTGATGATTAGCTCGTAAGGGACGTTAAATTTTTCAAGCACCTTTGCCGCCTCGCTAACTACGTCGTAGTCGCTTTTGCTTCCCATTATAATTGAAACGAATTTCATTTTATTTCCTCTCTTAAAAAGCTAAATTTAGGCAGCCTCGCGCCCAAATTTACTTCGTTTTCGTTGCCGCTGTGGATCTCGGCGATCTCTTTGCCTTTTTTGGTTACTAGTTTTTTAAATTTGATAAATTTCTTGCCGTCGCGACCGAAAATTTGCGAGATTTCGCTCTCGCACTCATCTATCTGCGAGCCCAGAGGCGCCACGATCTCATACTCGTTGCCAGGGAAAATTTTATATTTGCATTTAAAAAACTCGCCGTCCTCGCTCATAGCGTTTACCTGATGAGTGCCTTCTTCTAGGCTGCTGGCGTGATTTTGCGTATCAGCCTTTTCAAACGGGCGATTTACTAGGTAGCCGTCGGTAAAGCCGCGATTTTTTAGCGTATTTAGTTCGCCCGCGTAAATTTGCGCGTCGAATTTGCCGGCCGCTGCGTCGTCGACGGCCATGCGGTAGGCTCTGGTCGCGCAGGCGGCGTAGTATTCGCTTTTCGTGCGGCCTTCGATTTTTAGGCTACCCACTGCGCCGCTTTCGATGATGTCTTTGATGTGCGCAGATAAATTTAAATCCTTCGAGTTCATCACGTGCGTGCCGCCTTCTTCGTCTTCTTCCAGGCGAAACAGCGTCCCGCTCTCGGGATTTTTGGCGTAGAGTTCGTATTTAAACCTGCAGTCATTCGCGCAGCTGCCGCGGTTTGATTGGCGGCCGCTTTGCACCGCGCTGACCAAACAGCGCCCCGAGTAAGCAAAACACATCGAGCCGTGTACGAAAATCTCGATATCTAGCGTCGGGATTTGCTCTTTTATCTTCACGACGTCTTTTAGACTCATTTCGCGTGCCACGACGATGCGTTTTGCGCCCATTTCGTGGTAGATTTTAGCGTCAAGCGCATTCATGACGTTTGCCTGCGTCGAGAGGTGGATCTCGATGTCTGGGGCTATCTCTTTTGCCAGGCTCATGACGCCCGGAGTCGCGATGATAAAGGCATCTGGCTTCATCACAGAAATCGTTTGCAAGTGGCGTTTTAGCGGCTCGATTTGCGAATTAAAAGGAAACGCGTTTACCGTCGCGTAAAATTTTTTGCCCTTTGCGTGCGTGTATTCGATAGCTTCTTTAAAGGTTTCAAGGTTAAATTCGCGCGCCGAACGAGTGCGAAGCGAAAAGCTCGCCACCGATGCGTATACCGCGTCCGCGCCGTACTCTAGAGCTATTTTTAGCTTGGTTAAATTTCCCGCGGGAGATAAAAGCTCGGGCTTTTTCACTTTTTGCCCAAGCTTTCGATTAGAGCCTCGATATCGTCGTTGCTGACGAGATTTTCGGTGTGCGTATCGCCTGCGATATGTACAGCCGAGGCCACGCGCTTCTCGTCGTCGATCTTGCCCTCAAAGAGGCTACTCATATACTTGCTAAGCGCGCGCATGACGTTAATTACGCGCTCGATCTTTTGACGGTGGATGTCTTGATACTGCATCATATCCATCGCCATCATTATCTCGTCCTCGGCCATCCTGACGTTATTTAGCGTCGTTTCGGCGGAGCTTTTTAGGGCGTTATTTTTCTCTAGCGCATCGGAAAAAGTAGCGATATTTGGGAATTTTTCGTGTAGTTTAGTAAAAATTTCGATATTAGCCTCTATACCGCCGATAATCTCGCTAAGCCCGCTCTCCGCGTCCATAGAAAAGTTATTGATCGCATCAAGCTTGTCAAACATCTGCGTGGCTTTTTCCTCGCTGTCTTTCGTGACGTCGTCTAGCTGATGAACCATCTTGTGATCGTCCGTCGGAGGAGGCGGAGGCCACGGCATATTTGAGGATACTTTATAGTCGCCGGAGTCGAATTTAACGTCTGCGTCTTTGCTCTCTACCGAGGCTTCCTCGGCGGTTTCTAGGTTTAAATTTTCATCGTCGCTAGCTTGCGCGTCGTCGGTCTCGGCGGCAACGCCCTCTAAATCGCCCGCCATCAAGGCGTCAAGTTCTTCTTGCGTCATAAAAACTCCTATTTAAATTTAGGCTGATTATATAAAAAATTAACGAAATGTAAGTTTAAAAAGCGAATTTTATCCTTAAATTTATCAAATTTTAGGTAGCATCTCGGAAATAAAAGGACAAAAATGAAAGTCGATCTTCACAATCACACTCCGCTTTGCAAACACGCCGTAGACGAGCCTAGGCAGTACGTTTTAAGCGCGATAAATTCAAACTGCGAGTATTTTGGCTTTAGCGATCACGCGCCGATGAAATTTGACGAAGCGTACCGTATGGATTTTTCGCAAATGGACGTTTACGAGAGCGAAATTTTGCGCCTCAGAGACGAATTTGACGGGCGGATAAAAATAATGCTGGGCTATGAGGTCGATTTTTTAGAGGGCTTTATGGACGAGCGGGTTTTATCGCGCGACGTAGACCATCTCATCGGTTCGGTGCATTTTTTGGGCGGCTGGGGTTTTGATAATCCCGAATTTATCGGCGAATACGAAAAACGCGATATAGATCAAATTTGGCGGGATTATTTTTACTGCGTAGAAAAGATGGCAAAGTCGGTAAAATTTGACATAGTCGGGCATTTGGATTTACTAAAGGTGTTTAAATTTATGCCAAAAACCGACGTTAGACTCCTTGCTAAAGACGCGATTAATGCTATAAAAAAGGCAAATCTCACGGTAGAGATAAACGCGTCCGGATTTAGAAAACCCGCCGGCGAGCAGTATCCAAGCGTAAATTTGCTAGAAATGATCGCCGAAAAAGACATATCGATCACCTTTGGCTCGGACGCGCACGCAAAAGACCAGGTTGGTCTAAACGGCGAAAAATGCGAACAAATCGCTAGAAATTTGGGCTTTAGCAAGTGTGCGGTATTTAAAAACCGCGATAGAGAATTTGTAAAATTTTAGATCGGGTAGAAAAAATTATTTAAATTAATCTTAAAAACAATATTTTATGATACAATTACGAAATTAATAAACAAAGGAGCGGAAAAATGGGAAAATTCGTAAAAAACGTCGATCATTTTTTTGATTTTTGCAAAGAGCACGAGGTTAAATTCGTAGATTTTAGATTTACCGATATGAACGGCGCTTGGCACAGCATTACATATAACGTAAAAGCCGTCGAAAAGGCGCATTTTGAGCACGGAGTGCCGATGGACGCTAGCTCGCTGGGCGGCTGGCAGCCGATAGATAAAAGCGATATGATAATGCGTCCGGAAGCTACTAGCGCCTTTTTAGATCCTTTTACCGCCGACGTTACCGCAGTCGTTTTTTGCGATATTTACGACATTTACAAGGGGCAAATTTACGAAAAATGCCCGCGCTCGATAGCCAAAAAAGCGATGGCCTACGTAAAAGAAAGCGGCGTGGGCGACGCGGCGTATTTTGGGCCGGAGAATGAATTTTTTATATTTGATAACGTAAAAATCGTCGATAGCCCAAACTGCGCGATGTATGAAGTAGATACCGAAGAGGGCGAGTGGAACGACGCTAAGGACTTTACCGACGGCTACAACACGGGCCACAGACCGCGCCGAAAAGGCGGCTATCTGATGACGCAGCCTACCGATAGTATGGTCGATCTGCGCGCAGAGATGATGCAGGTTTTAGAGCAGGTGGGGCTTGAGGTCTTCGTCGGGCACCACGAAGTCGCGCAGGGTCAAGGCGAGATTGGCGTGAAATTCGGCACTCTCGTAGAGGCCGCCGATAACGTGCAAATTTACAAATACGTCGTAAAAATGGTCGCGCACCTAAACGGCAAAACCGCGACTTTTATGCCAAAGCCGCTCTACGGCGACAACGGCAGCGGCATGCACGTGCATCAGTCGGTGTGGAAAGACGGTAAAAATTTATTCTACGGCGAGGGAAATTACGCGAATTTAAGCGATTTCGCGCGCTGGTACATCGGCGGAATCTTAAATCACGCAAGAAGCGTCGCGGCGTTTACAAACCCAAGCACAAACAGCTACAAGCGCCTAATCCCAGGCTTTGAAGCGCCGTCGATACTCACCTATTCAAGCCAAAATCGCTCGGCGTCGATCCGTATCCCTTATGGCTCGGGAGAAAAATCCGTGCGCGCCGAGATGAGATTCCCTGATAGCACGGCAAATCCCTACTTGGCGTTTGCTGCGATGCTGATGGCCGGGCTTGACGGCGTGAAGCACAAAATGGAGCCGGTGGGCCCGATGGATGAAAATTTATTTAAACTGCACCTGGACGAAATTCGCGAGCGCGGTATCGAGCAGCTACCGCATACGCTAAGGGGCAGCTTAGAAGCGTTAATCCGCGATAACGAATACCTCCGTCCGATAATGACCGAGACTTTTATCGACGATTATCAGCATTATAAATTTGAAACCCAAGTGTGGCCGTACGAAGCAAGACCTACGGCATACGAATTTAAGACTTGTTTTTCTTGCTAAATCAAATTTAAACGTAAATATCGTCGCGAATTTTTAAATTTACGACGATATTTTAAAAACGACGGCGATTTTCTTGACAAATCAGCCTTTTTTATATATAATCACGTTTCGTTTTTTGAAAATTTGTCTTGTTAGCTCAGTCGGTAGAGCATTTCACTTTTAATGAAGGGGTCGCTGGTTCGAGTCCAGCACAGGACACCATTTTTACATAGACCCTTTCGTCTAGTGGCCCAGGACTCTACTCTCTCAGTGTAGCAACAGAGGTTCAAATCCTTTAAGGGTCGCCACGATTTAGTCTTTTTCGGTCGCTTAGCTCAGTTGGTAGAGCGCCACCCTTACAAGGTGGATGTCATAAGTTCGAGTCTTATAGCGACCACCATTTTAGGTGCAGCGGTAGTTCAGATGGTTAGAATGCCGCCCTGTCACGGCGGAGGTCGCGGGTTCGAGCCCCGTCCGCTGCGCCATTTGCCTCGTTAGCTCAGTTGGTAGAGCATATCACTCTTAATGATGGGGTCGTAGGTTCGAACCCTACACGGGGCACCACTCATAACGTAAGATAACCACAAAAATTTTCTTAATATTTTTAGTTTAAGGCAACTTAAGCGAATTTTCTCTTGTCAATTTCAATGGTTCTGACATAAGTTTTATTGCGTAGTTTTAGTGCTATATCTAAACTCTTTACGCTTGTAGCCACTTCTTAAAAAGCTAAAAACACCGCGATGTAGAGCAGAATACACTCTTTAAGATAAGGTATAAATTCTCTTTTTCTTAACTTCCCTGTGGTCGTCACCGTCACTACGCATAAAAATTCCCTTTAATTTTAGAAATCCATGCTTAGCATATCTTCTTTTGCTCTACTTTGCTATATTCGTAGCCTTTGGGTAGTCGGTAGTAAAGCAAGTTGCAGCTAAAATTTCAATGCCATTTATACGGTTTTGCCGTTAGCTTCTTGCAAAGTAGTAAGCATAGCGAAGTAAAGGCGATTTTTATCTACTCAAACAAGCATTTAGGCAAGCTAACGTACCGAAAATTTTGCCTAAAAGCCGGTTATATTTGGTATTTTAGTAGCTTCTATTTCCTTTGCTAAATACTTGAGAACTTCTCTAAATTTATTATCTAAAATTTGGAAACGTATATACTTATTTTAACTTCTCTACGCCAGCCGCTTTAAGAGCTTCGTCAAAATCATCTTCTCGCATTTAACTTCACTTCATTTGCTGCCGATGGACGCAGTTGCTTTGAGAAAAATGCCTGCGAAAGTTTTTAACTTATCTCGAGCCTAAATTTGAAAATTCTAAGCGGTAGAAAAGTTGCTCTGACTCCGCTAGCGCGGGCAAACCGATAAACGGCATCAAAGAAGCAGACGGGCCTGGCAAGATAGGAAAAGCAGTTAGCGCCGTTACCGCTGATGCACGTAAAATAGCCGGACAAATGGTGTCTTAAAGGATTTTGCTAAGATTACGCAAGGAGCGTCAAGAAATAAATATCACAGCAAATTTAAAATAAAACTTACGCAAAAAGCGCGATTATTGATTACGGATGGCTTGCCTAGCTAATATGCGCCCTATTTGTGAGATGAAGCCGGTCGCGGCAAACAAACTTGCTCAAAGATACGCGCAAACGGCGCCAAAATTTTATCTTTTGCCAAAAGCAGGCTGGATTAAACCGCGTAAAGTCAAATAGGCGGCATATAAAGAGCGTAAATTTGGGCAAGGAAGACTTCAAGAAGATGGTATAATACGCTCAAAAATCGCTAAAAGGTCGCAGTTATAGAGCCGAAAAATAAGACTAAAAGCAAGATTAAGACTAGCCGCAAGGAAGCTTGAAACCGCCTTTTTTATTAGCCTGATCGCTTATGCTTTGGTAGCTCTTAGCCTCTTTGTCATACCTGAAGATATCTTATCCGCTCACGCGGTTTTTAGAGACTTTACGGCGTTTATGGCGGGCTTTTACCCGGCTATAGACGTAGCGCGAACCAAAACAACCTTTGGCGACGTGGCGGCGTTTCATCTTAGTTATTTATGCTTTTTTATGCTAGTTTGTTTGGTGCTTACGGGGCTTAGCGGCGTAGCTAGCGGAATCACAGGTAGGCTTAAGGAAAACAAAAGCAACGCCCAAGCGCTTTCGCAAAGTATTATTTTGTCTACGCCTATCGTATGCTTTTTGGTCTTTAGCGGGCCGGATGATTTTTTCTCTGGTTATAGCATGTGGCACTCTTATCGCCCGACGCGAGAATTTATAGTGCGGATGAGGTTGGAGCTATTTGTGTATTATGAAATCATCAGCTTTGGCGTTGCGAATTTTTATGTGATGATGTCGGCGTATTTTATTATACAGATTTGTAGGCAGCTGTGGGCGTTCATTTTGCTTAGGACTCGCCAAACGGCTGCGTTTTTCGGACGGCTTTTCGGGCGTCGTTAGGTTACGCGATAAAGTTTGTTTGAAACGAAGTCAAATTTGACCGTTTGACGCAAGAAACGCTAAATTTAAACAGCTAAAACCATAAATTTAAGCCGCGCGGCATTCTTGCTTCATTTTCATGCGGATAATGTTTGCTTGCAGCAACGCTTCTTCTTTACCTGGCAAGTTTGCGAGCCGCTCTAGCGCCTCTTTGGCAAGTTTTTCAGGCTCGCTTAAATCATTTTTTGCGCTTAAATCATCTAACAGCTTTGCGTTTGCTTTCGTCGCACTTAGGCACAAAAAATCAAAACATACGCAAAATACGAGTAAAATCTGCGCGCACGGGACGTAAATGCTAAAAATATCCCTTGAAATTATCGCCGTGATAAGCCCGCAAAGTAGCTCCAAAAGCGCCAAGCGAAACGAAAAAACGTAAAAATATCGCTCCTCTAGCCTTGCAATCAGCGAAAATACGAAAAGTAGCGCATCTAAAAGCAACCAGGAAGCCGGCCCACCGAAAATATTTGCCGAGGCGCCCCAAGTAAAATCAAAAATGATATTTTGCGAAATCAGTACGATATAAAGCGACAAGATGAACGCTGGCGCGAACATGGTGAGGCTAAATTTAGGCTCTTGTAAGCAAAGGCGCGCGGCAAATTTGATAAAAGCGTAAAATTTCGCCAAAACGCCCAAAACAAAGTATCCTACCGCCGTCAAAAACAGCGCGCAAGCGCAGAAAAATACAACTGCAAAAGTCGTTTCGCCCAAGTTTTTCCTCTTTTATTGTTAATTAACGGATAAATTTTGCTGTTTAAGCCGTTAAATTTAGCTTAAATTTATCCGTAAACGGCGGTTAAATTTAGAGTTAGGCGCACCGTTTTCGGTCGGTCTATTTGATTTTAAACGGCAGATAGTAAACAAAACCTCGTATGCGGTAGCAGTGATTTTAATAAATCGGCTAAATTGGGCTTTTATTTATTTGCGTAAGCAGCGACATAAATTTATCTTAAAATACCTGCTTGCATAGAAAATTTCTATACTTGTCTCAAACTCCGCGTGTTGCATTTGGACGGACTTGGCCCGGCACTAAGCTGTCTTGTTTTGCTGCGTCGCACACGTTATCCGTCCAAAGCCCTTAAAAATTCCCCCTCGTTAGAGCGTTAAATTTTAAAATTTAGCAACCGGGCGTAAAAATTTAAGGCGTACAAATTAAAATCCAAACCGCCAAAATTTAGCTACTTTATAAACCCGACCTGCGGTAAAATTTCAGCTAGCGCCGCGTCCTTTTTCTCGTTAAATTTGACCTTGTTCTGCTCAAAAAGATTATTTCCATGCGCGTCTATGGAGACGATGAGCGGGCCAAACTCCTTCACGCGGCACTTCCACAGCGTCTCAGGCATCCCAAGCTCCGTCCAGTCCGCACTCTCGATCTCCTCGACCTGTGTAGCCGCCACCACCGCGCAGCCCGCGGGAAATACGCAGTGTATCGCGCCAAACTCCTTGCAGCCGCTCATCGTGCCCTCGCCCATGCCGCCTTTGCCCACTATCAGGCGCACGCCCGTTTTAGTGATAAACTCGCGCTCGAATTTCTCCATCCTCATACTCGTAGTAGGCCCGACCGAGACCATCTCAAAGCTTTTATCGTCCGTTTTTCTGATGATCGGCCCCGCGTGCAAGATCGCGCCGCCCCTGATATCTAGCGGCAGCTCGCGACCCTCCTGCACGACGCGTCTGTGCGGTACGTCGCGGCAGGTGACGATGTGTCCCGTGAGGTATATGACGTCGCCGATTTTGATGTCGGCCAGATCCTCGGCCTTGATCGGCGTGGTTAAAATTTTCTTACTCATAGCGCGAACTCCTTGTGCGATTTTACGGCAAAGCTTAGCTGCTCGTCCCAGACGATATGGCCTTTGCGGTGCGACCAGCAGCCTACGTTTACGGCGACGGCGATGACGCTTGGGTGGCGGGCGCAGTTTTCGATATGCACGCCCATCACCGAGCTTGCACCGCTCATGCCTTGCGGGCCCAGGCCGATTTTATTTATGCCCTCTTCGAGCAGCTTTTCGGTTAGCGCGGCTCGGTCGTTTGGATTGCGCGAGCCAAGAGGTCTCATCAGCGCTTTTTTAGATA
Organism: uncultured Campylobacter sp.; assembly: GCF_963517995.1. Lineage (GTDB taxonomy): Bacteria > Campylobacterota > Campylobacteria > Campylobacterales > Campylobacteraceae > Campylobacter_A. The sequence goes on along the minus strand of NZ_CAUQHQ010000043.1, from coordinate 6,759 downwards.
GCAGCGACGCCACGTCGATCGAGGTGCCGATGCCCACGCCCAATAGCAGCGGCGGACAGGCGTTTATGCCGTAGCTGGTCATGATGTCCATGACGAATTTCACGACCCCCTCGTAGCCCATGCCCGGCATCAGCACGGTTGCCTTGCCGGGCAGGCTACAGCCGCCGCCCGCCATGTAGGTGTGGATCTCGCACTCGCTGCTATCCGGCACGATCTCCCAAAATACGCTCGGCGTGCCCTTACCGACGTTTTTACCGGTGTTGTACTCGTCAAATGTCTCGACGCTGTTGTGACGCAGCGGAGCCTCGCGCGTCGCTCGCAGTACGGCCTCTCGCAGCAGCTCCTCAAGCTCGCCGATGAGCGGGAAGTTCGCTCCGCAGCGCACGAAAAACTGGATCACGCCCGTATCCTGACAGGACGGACGATCTAGCTGCTTAGCTAGGCGCTGGTTTTCAAACATCGTTTTGTAGATTTCTCTCGCCAGCGGCTGCGTCTCGCGCTCGGCGAGCTCGCTTAGCTTCGCCGTCACGTCGTCGGGTAGCACCTTGCCTGTGTAGCCGACGAATTTCGCCATGACCTCGGTCATCTTTTGCACGGCTTTTTGTTTATCCATCGCTTCTCCTTTACTAAATTTTACTTTCAAATTTTTCATATACGCCCGCCAGGATGCAGCCCGCAGCGTAGCAGAGCAAATCGGCAAAATCAAACGTCCCGCCGATCATTATTTTTAAAATTTTATTTTCTACGCCTAAAATTTGCACCGCGCCAAAATACTGCACGAGCTCTAAAGCCGCCGCGAACGCGAAAATTTTAAGCGGCAAATTTAAAGGCGGCGCGCTAAATGCAGCCCGAGCCAAAGCATAAAGCAAGATAACGGCCAAAACGTCGCCCGCGTAGTGGCGTACGAAGCCGCCCTTTACGCAGATCGCGATGTAAATTTCAGCCGCTAAAATCAGAACCGCTGCGGCTAAAAACACTAGCCTCGTCCGCGCGCTTTGCCTTGTTTGCGCCTTTTGCGCGAGCTTTTTCGCACCCTCAGGCCTAGCCTTTTGTTCGTTTAAATTTTCCTCTCGCAACGCTTTCCTTTTAAATTTAGCCGTTAAATTTGACCCGCGCGGCGGCGTAAATTTAGAGATGATTTATCAGGCTCGCGTTATATGCGGCGCCGAATCCGTTGTCGATATTTACGACGCTTACGCCGTTTGCGCAGCTGTTTAGCATCGCTAGCAGTGCCGCCAGCCCGCCGAAGCTCGCTCCGTACCCCACGCTGGTGGGCACCGCGATCACCGGCACGCTCACAAGGCCCGCTAGCACGCTAGCTAGCGCGCCCTCCATACCCGCCACCGCGATCACGACCTTTGCGCCGCGTATCTGCTCTAAATTTGCGATCAGCCTATGCAGCCCGGCCACGCCCGCATCGCTAAATTTATGCACGTCGTTGCCTAAAAATCTCGCCGTCTCGTACGCCTCCTCCACTACCGCGCCGTCGGCGGTGCCGGCAGATACTATCGCGATGTAGCTTTGCGTTAGCGCGGGTTCTTTAAATTTGACGCTGACGACGCGGCCGCGAGCGTTAAACTCCGCCTGCGGCAGTATCTCGCGCACCAGCTCGAAAACCCGCTCGTTCGTGCGCGTGATCAGGATATTTTGCCGCCTCGCGCCGATTGCCTCTGCGATACGTAAAATTTCATCATCCGTCTTGCCCTCGCCGTAGATCACCTCGCCCGCGCCGTTTCGCAGGGCGCGCTGAACGTCGATCTTAGCGCAGCCCGCGTCGCTAAAAGGAAAATCTCGTAAAAATTCTATCGCTTCGCGCTCGCTTTTTTCGCCAGATTTTACGGCGCGGACGAAATTTAAAGCCTCATCATTCGTCATTTAAAATCTCCCCGCGAAGCCCCTTTAAATCAAGCAAAATATCATACTCGCCAAGCGCGGCGATCTCGCGTACGACGGCGCTAAAATCTCCCGCGCAAAAGCGTCTAGTCTCGCTCGCACCCATTTGCAGCTTAAAGGCTTTGCCGTCAAAGCGCGCGCGAACGTTTAAAAATCCGTGCGAGATTAGCAGATTTTCGACTCGCTCCACGAGCGAAATTTCCTCCGCGGAAAACTCCCTATCGTGCGGCAAACGCGTCAGAAGGCACGCGTAGCTGGGCTTATCCGCGGTCGGCAGTCCAAGCTCGCGGCTAAGCTCTCTAATCTCTGATTTTTTGAGGCCTTTAAGCGGCGAAAGTACGCCAAGCTCGTCCTTTGCTTTAAGCCCGGGGCGGTATTCGCCAAGATCGTCTAGGTTCGTGCCGTCGGCGACGTTTGTAAAGCCTAGATGTTTTGCCAGCTCGATTAGCCGCGTAAAAACCGCCTTTTTGCAGACGTAGCAGCGGTCTTGCGGATTATTTTTTACCGCTTCGGGCGCGTCTAGCTCCAAAATTTCGTGCCTGATGCCGTAAGTACGGGTAAATTCTACCGCCTCTTTTATCTCGCGCCCCGACATATAGGGCGATTTTAGCGTGATCGCCACCGCGCGCCGGCCTAGCGTATCGGCGGCAACGCGCAGTAGCAGCGAGCTATCCACGCCGCCGCTAAAGGCTACGGCTAAATTTTCCAGCTTTTTTATATCATTTTTTAGAATTTCTAGTTTCGTCATATTTTTTTAAAGTCTCGTTTCTAACCTCGCGGATCGTCGTTTGAAATCTCTGCGCGGCTTTTTTGCAGTCCTCGAATTCGGGCTTGATTTTTAAAATTTCGGAGTAATTTCGGGCTAAATTTTCATCCGCTAAATTTTGCTCGGCGTTAAAACCGCAAACCCGGCCGCGAGAAATTTTAAGCCTTATTTTGCCGTATTTAGTCTCCACCTCGCAAAACTCGCGCGCAAGCTCGGTTTTCCTTACGGCGCACTCTCTAACTCCGATAGCCGTCGTATGCGCGAAAATCAGCCCCTTTATCCGCGCGGCGTCCCTCTTGCGGCACAGCGCGTTTAGCTCAAAGCCCGTGCGTCCTTTTTTCATAAAAATAGACCTGCTAAACACGTCCAGCGCGCCGCTATCTCGCAAAATATCGCAGGCAAAGGCAAAGCTTTCGGCGTCCATATCGTCTATGTTCGTGGAGATTAAAATCTGCTCGCAAAGCTCGCCGTAGCCGGTTTGCGCGCGCAAATTCGGCTCGCCGCTCGCGCCTAAATCCTCGCTCGTTTCGCAAAGCATCACGCGAAGCGCGTTGGCAAAATCCGCGGACTCTTTGTCGCCCGCGCCGTAGCCCGCGCTTAAAATTTTAAAATTTTGCGGCGGTTCGCGGCCGTCTTGCTCCCTTAAATTTAGCGCGCAGGCCTTTAAAATCGCCGCTCCCGTGGGCGTAGTCGTCTCGAAATTTGCCCGCCCTAAGCTTACTTGCGCGCCTTTTAAAATTTCGCAAACAGCAGGCGCCGGTACGGCCAACCTGCCGTGAGCGCAATGCGCAAAACCGCCACCAAGCTCGATAGGCGAAGTAAAAATTTGCGGCGCGCCCAAGGCCTCCAAGCAAATAGCTGCGCCCACTACGTCCGCGATGCTGTCAGCGGCGCCAACTTCGTGAAAATGTACTTGCTCTACGCTAGTGCCGTGGATTTTGGCCTCGGCTCGCGCGATAACGCTAAAAATTTCGCTTGCCGTTTTTTTTACGAAAGCGCTTAGGCTAGAACTCTCGATAAGCTCTAAAATTTGCGCGAAATTTCGCGGATGCGGGCGATTTCGGGCGGGCTTATCCGCTCTAAATTGGGCGCCGTGAATTTTGCCGTTTAAATTTTGACGCGGGCTAAATTTAGCGCCCAAGAGGCCAAGCGGAATTTGACTCAGATTTGCCGCGCAAACGACGTCTATTTTGGTTGCAGAGATACCGCATTTTAGCACTTTGCGCTTGCGTAGGTAAAATTCGCTAGCTAAATTTAGCTTAGCAAGCTCGGCGCAAAGATAGCTAAAATCCGCGCCCAGATCCACCAGCGCGCCTAAATTCATATCGCCGCTGATGCCCGCACTTGCGTCGTAGTAAAGAAATTTCGCCAAACTTACGCCTTAGGCACGGTCATCGAGCCAAACGGCAAGATGATGATCCCAGCGTCCGCGCCTTTTTGCGCGAGCGCGTCGTCTAGGGCCTTTTGCAAATCATGATACGGTTTTAGGTGCACGGCTCGCATCTCATCGTCGCTAAGCTCGCTCACCGCCCATGTCTGCGCCCAGAGCGAGATTTCGGCCATTTTGGCGGCCTTGTGATAGCCTAGATGAAATTCGTTTGAAATTTTTTCCAGCACCTCTTGCGGAGTCGGTGCGGACGCCATTAGGTTAAAAAACGGCTTTGGGCCGATGCCGGTGCGGCACTTTGCGACCATTATCAAAATCCCATCCTTAGCAAGCGCCAGTTTGCCGTTATCTAGGGCTTTTTGCGCCTGATAAAGGTCGACGTCCATAGGGTAGGGCGCGACTGATATCACGATATCTGCCTTGCGCGGGATATTTACGCAAAAGACTTCGTCGGCCTTTTTCACGCAGTCGTAAAAGCTGTCGTTTAGATCGCCCGCGCTTGCGTAATACACGCCGTGCTCGCTGTCAAGCACCGTCTGGATCGAAAAAACGTCGATGTGAGCTAGAACTTTCATCGCGTCTATCATATCCTCGTGCACGGGATTGCCCTCTAAGCGCAGCGCCTGAGCGTCGGTGCTAAGAGCTAGTTTATGGTTTTGCTCGATGGTTTCATATTTGGCGACGCCTGGTAAAAACGCCTTACGCCCGCCCGTGTAGCCTGCGAAATAGTGCGGCTCGACCGAGCCTATGACGATCACTTTTTTGGCTTTGGCTACGATTTTGTTTAGATACATCTGCGTGCCGTTCTTGGACTCGCCCAGATAGCTCATCTCGTCTTTTTTAGAGTCGTGGTCGCATACTTCGCCTTTGGCGTTAAGCTCCGCGTAAATTTCTTTGCCGAAGATCATCTCGTACTCTTCTAGCGTGCCCTCTCTGTGGCAGCCCGTGGCGATGATGAAGGTTTTATTTTTATCGCGGAGCTTTGGATAAATTTGCTTTAAAACTTTGGCCGTCGGCGTAGGTCTCGTGCCGTCGTTTACGATGATAACGATCTTTTCGTCGCCTGCTATAAACTCGTCAAAGCTTTTTTGATTTATCGGATTTGCCAGAGCCTTTGCGATGAGCGCCGTTTCGTCGAATTTAGCCACCGGGTTGGGGTTAAAAACGCCCAGTAAATTTTTTTCTGGAACATTTAGATCGATGATATCCTCTTTGCCGTAGTGAATAGGAATTTGCATGTTTGCTCCTTAAGTATAATTATTAATTTTTTATCTTAGGATTATATATAAAATTTTCTTTTAAACGTATTTAAAAAGGGTATTTAATTTTTAAATTTATAGAACCGATAAAATTTATTATTAAACATAAGATTAATATATACGAATGTATTTTTAATTTTTTTATTAGTATTTAATTTTAATATTTATATAATCGCGCCATAATTTCCTAAAAGGAGAAAAAATGGAATTCCTAACCAGTTTGAGTGAAAGCATGCAGTTTACTCTCCAACTAATAGTCGTACTCGGATGTCTGTTTTACGGCGCTAAAAAAGGCGGTATGGCGCTGGGCGTACTAGGCGGCATCGGTCTTGTTATCTTGGTATTTGCATTCGACATGAAGCCGGGCAAACCCGCTATCGACGTTATCCTTACGATCCTAGCCGTCGTCGTAGCAAGCGCTACTTTGCAAGCTGCGGGCGGTCTTGACGTTATGCTTCAAATCGCAGAAAAAGCGCTAAGAAAAAATCCTAAATTCGTCTGTATTTTGGCGCCTCTTTGCGGTTGGACGCTAACGGTTTTATGCGGTACCGGACACACGGTTTATACGCTACTGCCGATCATTTACGACGTATCTATCAAAAGCGGTATCCGTCCGGAAAGACCGCTGGCTGCTACCACGATCTCGTCTCAGCTAGCTATCATTGCTAGCCCGGTTTCGGTTGCCGGCGTATCTATGGTCGCCGTTTTGCTAGGCACGGGCACCGTTCATATCGACGGATTTACCAGCTACGTGGACCTACTAAAAGTCACTATCCCGTCTACGTTTATCGGTATGCTTATCATCGGTACTTACTCGATCTTTAGAGGCAAAGACCTAGATAAAGACCCCGAGTTTCAAGAGAAGATCAAAGACCCTGAGCAAAGAAGATATATCTACGGCTCAGACGAATCCCACTCTCTAATCGGCGAAAAACTTCCTGCTAAACAGTGGAACGTTATGTGGATATTTCTCGCTACCATCGCTATCGTGGCGGTGCTTGGCTACTATAAACAGCTTCGCCCTAGCTGGACTAGCGACGTCCCGGGTAAATCTATTGAAATCGTAGTGGATAAAAAAGTAGTTAAAAACATCACCGTAAAAGACGGTCAAGTAGTCTCTACCGTAGATAGTAGCAAAGTCGTCTCAAACGTAAAAGACAGTAAGGTAAAAGACGCTACTAAATTTACTAACGTAGAAGTCCTAGATAAAGACAAAAAAGTAACTCAAACCATCGTGCTTCAAGACGGCAACGTAGTTATTACTAAAGGCGACAAGACCGAAACCGTCGCAAACGCTAGTATCGTAGTAAAAGATACTATGAAAAAGACCGCCCCTCTAGGCATGGTCGATACGATCCAAATTTTCATGCTATTAGCCGCGTCCATCATGATGATTTACTCAGGCATCAAGGCTGCTAAAATCGCTCAAAACGAGATTTTCCACAGCGGTATGG
>NZ_CAUQHQ010000042.1:0-17093 GCF_963517995.1 uncultured Campylobacter sp. | reverse complement strand
TGCAGGGCGGGATTTGGCCTTTCGCGAAACGGCTAAAATTAGTTTTGTATCTTTACCGCGTTTAAATTTACGTTCTTGGCTGGCGCAGGCTAAATTTAATCCCAAAAGGCGCGAATTTGACGCGTTAAATTTGGCTTCCAAAGTTAGGGATTAGTTTGGTTTTTTGGGAGGCGCAAAACTAGCGAAATTTGCGCTTTTGTAGGTTTTGCGCGGTTTATTTAGGCTCGTAACGGCGCAAGCTAGCGTTAATTTTGCGGCTTTTTGCGGCTTAGGGCAAAATACAAGCTTACTTCCGTGCGCGCCAAGCGAAATTTACGGTGTAGCGGGTTAAATTTGCGCGCGTGGATTAAAATTTAAACTCGAGCGCGGGTTAATTTTAATGCCCAAGGCCTGGCGCTTGGATTTGGACGGCGCTAGGAAATTTGGGGATTTCAGCCGCTTTTAAAACGCGAGCCGAGCTTAACTTAACGCGTTAATTTAAACGGCGCGGACGAATCGCCGCTTTTGCTAACCTGTTAATCTAGCGCGAATTTGCCGCCTTTGCTAGATTGCTTGCGGATTTCGCTTTTGCCAAAAGGTCGCGGCAAAGAAAAACGGCAGCGGCTTAGCTTGATTTAGAGCGATATTTACGGCAAGACAAGCGCGCACTACTTGCCAGGCTTGCCCAAAAAGCGCTCTAAATTTACCGCGACCGTCAAATTTAGCCTAAATTTCGCAAAAACTCCGCGTATTCTCTAGCACCGCGCTCTAAATCGTCCTGGCTTGATATGTAGTCCACGCCCGGAGTCTCCTCGGCGCCGTAAAATGCGAAAAAGTCGCGGTAATCGGCGTGAAAATAGTATTTAAACGCAAGCTCAAACGGAGTAAGAACCTCGCGCAAGCTAAAATGATAGCGTCCTTGCGGGCGGTAGTCGCTCTTTTTGATGCCTGCGGTCACGGCTAGCGCCACCTTGCGCCCCGCTATGCCGTCTGCGCCGCGTCCGTAGGCAAAGCCGTGCGTCATCACCGCGTCGATCCACGATTTTAAAATCGGAGGGCAGGAGAAGTTGTGAAGCGGAAACTGCAAAACGAGGGCGTCGTGGGCTCTGATGAGCTCTTGCTCGCGCGCGGCGTCGATGTTGCCGCCTGCGTAAACCTGCGTCAAATCACGGATGCTAAAGCGCTGCGGCTCTTTGAGAGCCTCTTGCAGCAGGCGTTTGTTTATGACCGAGTTTTGGATGCCCGGGTGGGCTAGGATGATTAGTATTTTCATTTTTCTCCTTTTTTGATCAAGCAAATTTTATCGGACTTTGCTTAAATTTGAGCGGAGCATTGCGCAGTTTGGCGACGTAAATTTGACGTAGGTTTAGCGTATTTTTACAAAAACGCTTGCAAATTTCGCAGATTTTCTTTTATGGATGCGGGTCGGTAGAGCGCTGAGATAACGGCGATATAGTCCGGATTTAGCGCGGCGATTTGCGCGATATTTGCTACGTTTATACCGCCGATCACGCAAATGGGGATTCGTAAAATTTCCTTTGCGCGCATTATAGTTTCAAATTTACAAAGCGGGGCGTTTGGTTTGGTCGGACTTGCAAACAGGGCGCCAAATGCTGCGTAAGAAGCGCCCTCGTCCTGCGCTTTTAGGGCTAAATTTAGATCGTCGTAGCAGCTAACGCCGATGAAGGCGTCCTCGCCTAGGATCTTGCGAGCAGCCTTTACTCCGCCGTCGTCTTTGCCGATGTGTACGGCGTTCGCGCCTATTTTGGCGGCAAATTTTACGTCGTCGTTTACGATAAATCTTGCTCCGTAGCGCTCGCAAAGCTCTTTTAGAGCAGTCGCTACGCGCTCGTTTTTGGGCTCGAGCTTGGTGCGGTACTGTAAAAATTTCACTCCGCACTCTAGCAGCTCGCGAGTTTGCTCGAGTATGCTGTTTTCGGGCGTTAGGACGTCGTCCGTGATAGCGTAAATTTTAGCCACGGTTTGCACCCGCTGCTTTGTGATCTAGCAGCCTCGCGCCGAAATTTGAACCGTGAGCGTTTTTGATCGCGTTTGCGACAAAGGCTTTGGCGCGTCTGATCGCCGTTATCTCGTCTGCCCCGCACGCTAGGGCGCAGGCGATAGCCGCGGAGAAGCTGCAGCCCGCGCCGTGCATGATCGTAGGCTGCTCGAGCGGTTCGCCGAATTTAACTATCTCGCCGCTTTTTTTATAAAGCGTGTCCTCGCAAATCTCGCTCGTTTGCGTGCGTTTTAGCACAACGTCGCAGGGCAGATCCGCGCCTAAATTTAACCTCTCGCCGTCAAAATTTAACCCCAAAATGCGCGCTTCGTCTAAATTGGGCGTCGCGATGCGAGCGAGGCTTAAAAGTTCTTTTAGCGCGTTTATGGCGCCCTCTTGTAGCAGCTTGGCGCCTGATTTCGCCACGCAGACGGGGTCTATCACGGTCGGCACGCCGTGGTTTTGCTCTAGCCAGGCTTTGACGCAGGCTATGAGCTGTTCGTTAAAGAGCATGCCGATCTTTACTGCGTCAAATTTTAGCTCGGCGCAGACGGCCTCTAGCTGCGCGTTTAAAAACTCGGACGTTACGGGCATTACCGTGCTCACGCCGCTCGTGTTTTGCGCGGTTAGAGCCGTGATCGCAGTCGCGCTGTAGCAGCCGTAGGCCTCGCAGGTTTTTATGTCGGCTTGTATGCCTGCGCCCCCGACGCTGTCGCTGCCTGCGATGATTAGGATATTTTTTTTAGGATTTTTCATTGTTTTGCCTTGAGCGGTTTTGTTAAATTTATCTTTAGGCGAATTTATTTGTCGCCAAAATCCTTGCCAAACTCAACGCCTAGCTCCTTTAAATTTACGGGGCCGTTTCCTTGCGACTCCATCGGCGACGGCCGAGTTTGCGGCTGCGTTTGCGCAGGTTGCAAGCCTAAAGAGTTTTGCTCGGTTTGATCGTTTTTGGTGGCGTTATTTTCGGCTTTTTTAGGTTTTTTCTTCGGTTCTTCTAGCTTTTTGCCGGTTAGGCACTCGTAAATTTCTGCGTGATTTTTCTTTGCCCAGTCCTCTTTGACCTCGATTTTTTGGTACTCTTTGCTAGTAGGCAAGGCAAGGGCGTTTTTGACTAGGGTTTTGTTTAGGATTTTGCTTTCGTCGCTTACTTCGCACAGCCATCTATCGCCTAGATTTTTTAGCGTGAGCACGTAGTAGTTGCGCTCAGGACGAAATATCTTTTTGATCTCTTTGTTGTAGGATTTGCTGAAATTTTCCAGCTCTTTTTTATCTTTTATGCATTTTGAGCCGTCGTAAAATTTAACGTTTGCAAGCTTGCAAGGGGCGATCACGGCGGCGTTTAGTCTAAAGATGAAGGTATCGTAGTCTAAAATTTTTTCTAGAAAAAGGACCTCTTTGACGACTTTTTCGCGTTTGGATTTGGTCGTCTCTGTGATTTGCATGTCGGTAAACTGAGCAGCCGAATTTACCGACAGCAAGGCTAAAGCGCAAAATTTAAGCAGAGTAAAAAATGCGCTTTTTTTCATTACTTCAGATCGTATTTTTCTAGCAGTTTGTCGTAGCTGCCGTCTTTTTTCATCTCGTCGAGCGCGGCGTTTATTTTAGCGATTAGATCTGCTTGCTTGCCTTTGTCAAACGCTACAGAAAAGCCCTCGCTACCGTCGTTTTCTTTGTAAAATTCCTCAAGCTCGGGATTTTTCTTTAAAAAGCCGTAACCGATCGAGCTATCAAGCACGACCGCGTCTATCTTGCCTTTTTTTAGCCCCATGATTAGCGGAACCGGATCCTCGGCAGGCACGACTTTAGCGCCTGCGATAGCGTTAGCGGCAATCTCTTGGACGGTGCCTTGTTGTACGCCTACTCTTTTGCCGTTTAGGGCGTCTTTGCCGGCGATAGCGTCGTTGCCTTTAGCGCGCAAGTAGATATTTTCCGTCGCGTAGTAAGCCTGCGTGAAATCAACCGACTTTCGTCTATCGTCGGTTGCGCTCATCGCGCTTGTTACGGCGTCGATCTTGCCCGTTTTTAGAGCCGGGATTAGGCCGTCAAAGCTCATATTTACGATCTTGTACTCAAAACCCGCGCGTTTAGCGAGCTCCGCTACTAGATCCATATCAAAGCCCGTGATCTTGTTTTGCTCGTCTACGTACTCAAACGGCGGATAGTTTGCGGCGGTACCGATCTTTAGCTCGGCGGCGCCAAGCGTAGCTAGAGCCGCTAAAAGCAGCGCAAAAATCTTTTTCATTTTCTCTCCTTTAAATTTGGTTTTAAATTTAATCCCGCGACTAGGTGCGGGCTCGCAAATTTACTTTAGGCCGTATTTTTCCATCATCTTGTCAAATTCGCCGCTCTTTTTGAGCTCCTCTATCGCGGCGTCTATCTTGCCGATTAGCTCTAGGTGCTTGCCTTTATCAAACGCGACGGCAAAGCCCTCGGTTCCGTCGGGAAGCTTTAAAAACTCCTCCAAATCAGGGTTTTGCTTTAGATACTCGTAACCGATCGGACTATCTGTTAGCACGGTGTCTATCTTACCGGCTTTTAGCGCTAAAATCGCAGCCGCTACGTTTTCTGCAGGCACGGCTAGGTCGCCGCAGATAGATTTAGCCGCGGTCTCTTGCAATGTGCCTATTTGCGCGCTTATTTTTTTGAGATGCATATTGGTCGCATTTACGTCGGTGCCTTTTTTGCGGATGAAAAGATTATCCGAAAAATAATAAGGCTTCGTAAAATCGACCGATTTTCTTCTCTCCTCGGTCGCGCTCATACCGCTTAGCGCGGCGTCTATTTTGCCCGTTTTTAGAGCTGGGATCAGCCCGTCAAAGCTCATATTTTGTACGTCGAATTTGACGCCGATTTTCTTGCCGACGGCCTCTATCATATCGATTTCAAAGCCTACGATCTTGTTGTGCTCGTCGATATACTCAAACGGCGGATAGTCCGCGCTAGAGCCCACTCTTATCGTTTGTTGTACCGCTACGGGGGCTGCCTCGTTTTTTACTGCGGCGTCTTTGCTCGCGTTTTCATTCGAGCTTTGACCGCAGCCTGAAAGCATCAAAGCGGCGGCTACGAAAACGAAAAGTTTTTTAAATTTGCCGGCGGACAAAGCCGCAACGATGTTTTGTGACATTTTAACCTCCTTTTAGTGGTTTAAAATTTTACCTAGAAAATCCTGCAAACGCTGATTGCTAGGGTTTTCAAATACGTTTTTAGGCGTGTCGTCCACGGCTATTTTACCGCCGTGCATGAAAAATATCCTATTTGCCACGTTTTTAGCAAAACCCATCTCGTGCGTGACGACTAGCATCGTGATTCCCTTTGCCGCGACGTCTTTCATAATGTCTAGTACCTCGCCGATCATCTCGGGATCTAGCGCGCTCGTTGGCTCGTCAAAGAGTATGACCTCGGGGTTCATAGCAAGGCTTCTAGCTATCGCTATACGCTGCTTTTGACCGCCTGAGAGCTTGTGCGGGAATGCGTATTTTTTATCGCTTAAGCCCACGCTTTTTAGTAGCTCGTCGGCTCTTTTTTCGGCGCTCTCTTTATCCAAAATTCCCGCTTTTATCGGAGCTAGGGTTAAATTTTGCAAGACGTTTTTGTTTGCAAAAAGGTTAAAGTGCTGAAAAACCATACTCACTTTTTGACGGATTTTGTTTATATCCGTTTTTTTATCCGTTATATCCTCGCCGTTTATCTTTATGTGCCCGCCGCTTGGCTCCTCTAGGCGGTTTATGCAGCGCAAAAACGTGCTTTTGCCGCCGCCGCTAGGGCCTATGATAGCGATGATTTCGCCTTGTTTGATATCTACACTGATGTCGTCTAGGACACGTAAATCGCCGTAATTTTTACTCAAATTTCTAATCTCAATCATGGCGATTTAGCCTCCTCTCTAAAATTTTAACCAAAAACGTAAAGAACTTCACGCTGACGTAGTAAACTATGCCCGTGAAAATGACTGGCTCCGGGCTATAAAACACCGCTTGCAGGCTCTTACTTTGCATCGTGATGTCGATGACGCTGATATAGCCAACGACTGACGTCTCTTTAAACAGCGAGATAAATTCGTTCGCAAGCGCAGGCAAGATGTTTTTGGTCGCTTGCGGAAACACTACCTCACGCATCGAGACGTAGTAGTTTAGGCCCATCGCCCTTGCGGCTTCCATTTGCCCTTTATCGACACTATTTATGCCGCTACGCACGATCTCTGCGACGTATGCGGAGCTGTTTAGCCCAAGCGCGATCAAGGCGACGTAAAAGTTATCGCTCCAAGTCGCGAAAATCACGACCGAAAATATAAGAAGCTGCAAAATAATCGGCGTTCCGCGCAGGATATCTACGTATTCGTCGATGAGAAAGCTTAAAATTTTGATATTTAAAAACTTTAAAAACGCCAAAATAAAGCCCAAAGTCACGCCTATAGCCGTGCCGCCTATGGTAAGTCCCAGCGTCACGCCGTAGCTTTTAAGGTAGGCTAGACGTTGCGCCTCGTTTAACTCCGTCGGATAAAAATAATAAACGCCCGCGGAGACGATGAGGACGAAAAACAGCGCCCTAAAAAATTTTTCGTTTAGCATTTCTTAAACCTTAAAAGCGTAATGAGGGTTAATAATACGAAAAAAAATATAAATTTAACCTTTTTTACGCGAAAAAATTATCTTTTAAACAAATTTATCATATTATCGTAACTCAAATTTAAAACCCGAGGGAAATTTATGGATTATGCACGCTATATCGCCATCGCGCTGTATTTTGGATTTTTGCTTTTCGTGGGGCGATACTCGTATAACAAAAACGCTAATATGGGCGAATACCTGCTCGATAATCGACGCCTAGGGCCGGTCGTAACCGCGCTAAGCGCCGGAGCTAGCGACATGAGCGGTTGGATGCTGCTTGGCGTGCCGGGTGCGCTTTACGCCACGGGGCTTGCTACGATTTGGATGGTTTTGGGGCTAGTTATCGGCGCGTATTGCAACTACTTGTTTTTAGCAAAGCGCCTGCGCGTATATACCGAAGTTGCTAGCGACAGCATCACGATCCCCGATTTTTTACAAAATCGCTTCAAGGACGAGACTAAAATTTTACGCATAGTCTCGGGACTTTTGATTTTGATATTTTTCACGCTATACGTGAGCAGCGGGATAATCGCGGGTGGCAAGAGCTTTGAGAGCTTTTTTGGATTAGATTTTAAATTCGGCGCGATCTTTACGCTGGCTATCGTCGTTTTTTACACGTTTTTCGGCGGATTTCGCGCGGTTTGTATCACGGACGCGTTTCAGGGTATGCTGATGTTTTTGGTGCTCGTTGCCGTGCCGGTAGTAGCGTTTTGTAATCTAAATTTGCCAGACGGAGCTACCTTTTGGAGCGAGGTGGCAAAATACGGCAAAAACCACCTAAACGTCTTTTATGGCCAGACTTTTTTAAGCATCTTAGGACTTATGGCGTGGGGGCTTGGCTACTTCGGGCAGCCGCACATCATAGTTAGATTTATGGCGATACGAAGCTCAAAAGAGCTAGCTCAGGCGCGCCGCATAGGTATCGGCTGGATGGCGATCGGCTTAGCTGGAGCGATGATGAGCGGACTGATCGGCTTTGTGTATTACAGTGAGTTAAATTTGCCTCTAGCAGATCCTGAAAAGGTCTTTTTGCAGCTTGGCGAGACGCTGTTTCATCCGTTTTTCGTGGGTATCATCATTTCAGCCGTACTTTCAGCCATCATGAGTACGATCTCTAGCCAGCTTTTGGTTAGCGCAAGCTCGGTGACGCAGGACTTCGTGTTTGCGTTTTATAAAAAAGAAATCTCGCAAAAAGCTCAGGTTGCAGCTGGCAGATACGCAGTCGTGGCCGTCGCGCTAGTGGCTACCGCGCTTGCTTTTAGCTTTAACGAAAGCGTGCTAAACGTCGTTGGCTACGCGTGGGCTGGCTTTGGCGCGAGCTTTGGGCCGGTGCTACTTTTTAGCCTTTATTGGCGCAGGATGAGCGCGCTGGCGGCTTTGCTGGGTATGATAACGGGCGGAGCGACGGTGATCGCTTGGATAGCGCTTGGGCTAAATTCTTACGTTTACGAGATTTTGCCTGGTTTTGCGGTTTCTTGCGTCGTGATTTATCTCACCAGCCTCTACGGCGATGCGATAGATAAGATGAGCAACGAGCCAAACTCGGCCACCGTGCAGGACGAATTTGAAAAAATGAAAACGAGGCTGTAAATGCAAAGTAGCGTAAAATGCGGTAACTGCGGCGCCGAAGTCGATGTAAATTTGGCTCTAAAAACCGAGCTTGAGCTTGAAATGAAGCAAAAAATGGCGGCGGCCAGGCGAGATTTTGACAAAGAGATCGAAGCTAAAAGGGCCGAATACAAGGCGCATTTGGACGCTCTAAACGCAAAGGAAAAAGAATTCGACGCCAAATTTGCCGCAGCCCTAAACGCTAAAAAAACCGAGCTTGAAAATGAAATAAAAGCAAAACTCGAGGGCGAAAATTTAAACATAGTAAACGCCCTAAAAACCGAGCTTGAAGCTAAATCAAAGCAGATAAACGAGCTAAATTTAAAGACGCTTGAAATAGAAAAGCTAAAACGCGAAAAGAGCGAGTTTGAAAGCGCGCTGATGGCTAAAACCGAGGCCGAGCTAAGTAGGCGCCTAAACGAGGAAAAAGAGCGGCTAGGCAAGGCTTTGGCCGAGCAAAACGAGCTAAAATTTAAGCAAAAAGACGAGCAGCTAGAAGCGCTAAAAAAGCAGCTAAACGAGGCGCAAAGGCGCATAGAGCAGGGCAGCGAGCAACTCCAAGGCGAGACGCAAGAGCTAGCCATCGAGGCGTGGCTGCGGGAGAAGTTCGTATTTGACACTATAGACGAGGTCAAAAAGGGCGCAAACGGCGCGGACGTGATGCAGATCGTAAATACCCGCGAGGCGCAAAACTGCGGCAAAATTTACTACGAAAGCAAACGCACGAAAAATTTCTCAAACGAATGGATAGAAAAATTTAAGGCCGATATGCGCGCATCGGGCGCCGACGTCGGGGTGCTCGTTAGCGAGGCGCGGCCGCGGGAGCTAGAGCGCATGGGGCTGGTTGACGGCGTATGGGTGTGCAACTACGAGGAGTTTAAGGCGCTTTGTTTCGTGCTAAGACAAGGCGTCGTGGAGCTAAATTTCGCTAGGAACTCCGCACAAAACCGCTCAAACAAGATGGAGATGCTCTACTCGTATCTAGTTAGCAACGAGTTTAAGATGCGCATCGAGGCTATCGTGGAGGGCTTTTCTGCGATGAGCGAGGAGTTGGAGCGCGAGAAAAACGCGATGAAACGCATCTGGAAGAGCCGAGAAAAACAGATCGAAAAAGTGCGCGACAACGCGATCGAGATGTTTGGCTCGATAAAGGGGATCGCGGGAAATGCGATAGGAGAGATAAGGACGCTGGAGCTGGGGTTTGATGCGGGCGATTTTGATTCCCCATAAACGACGGATTTTAGAATAAATTTTTCTACGCCCGCCGCAGTCACGGACGACTGGTCCGTTCCTTTGCGGGTAAGAAAAATTTATTTAAACTACGCCTATTCTGTCCGGAATATTTGTCTCATATTCTGCTAAATTTGCAAATTCAACTCTGCTAAAATTTAAAAACGAAAGGCTCAAATTTGAGTGATTATGATTTGCCTAAGGGTGCCGGACTTGATGACGATGAGAAGGTTCTGTATTGCTATCAAAATACAAATTCTTTTTTTGTCGTTAGGATGTTTATTTGCATGTTTTTGCTATTTGTTTTGTTTAATATTATAGACGGTAGTATCTTGTCTATAATTGCCATATCCGCCGTTTCAATTTTTCTATTTTACATTATGTATTGCGAGATATTAAATTATAAAAGGCAATGCATATATATTACCAATCAAAATTTTATTACCGGAAATAATATAAAAACAAAAAAAGAGGAAATATCATATTTCTACGCAATTTATGCATTTGGATATCGTCCCGTAATCGTCTTTTATAAAAATAAAAAGTTTTTGTATTTTTTATTTGTCGAGGATGATGTAAATTTTAAAACTGCGATGAGCGCTATTTACGACATCTCGCTTAATGAAGATTTTAAATTTGATTCAGGTAGCGGAGCGTATGGATTCGCCAAGAGCTATACGATAAGGAAATTAATAAAATAGTGCAAGTACGCAAAAGCATATTGATTTAAGCACTGGTTCGGTGTGCCGCCGCCGCGCTATATATTTTAAATTTGCAACGGGGCTAAATCTGCAAATTTGACTCGGCTAAAATTTAAAAACCCAGCGAAGTTCTGCTTTAGCTTCACTGCGTTCGCTACTGCTTAAGGCAGCCTGCAAGCAAGAGGAGACTGCTACCGCCAAGCATGGCACAGTTTAAACCCATCAATACAAAAGCAAAAATAACGTCAAATTTCAACAAACTAAATTTTATGTTTTCAGGATGCGGTCTGGGCGAGTAAAATTTTTCAAATTTAGCTTGCATCGACCTGAATTTTATACTTGCCGCAGCGCGGGCAGCGAAACAGATGGCCCGCCGTATCGCCTCCTGCGACGAGATAACCCTGCGCATCCTCTATGACAAATTCGCCGCGCAGAGCGTACTAGGCAAAGACCTCTTCTGCGATACCCATCTTGCGCAGTTCTTTCATGCCGACGTCGCCTAAAAACTCGCAGTAGTCGTCGCAGCATACAAGCCAACGCCCCCTTGCCGGCTAAAATATCCTGGCCGTCTTTTTAAAAGCTCGTAGGTTTTGCTAAATTTGCTAGGCTTCAAAGCTACGATTTACCCGCGCGTTTATATAAAACAAATAGGCAAGAGCATAAAGAAGCTAAATTTTGCCGATAGAGACTAAATAAAATTTAAAGGATATTTGCAAGATTTTTAAAATGATTGAAATTTAGAGAGTGGTGGGTTCACCAGGACTCGAACCTGGGACCATCCGGTTATGAGCCGGATGCTCTAACCAACAGAGCTATGAACCCGCCAGCTGAAGTGAAGTTGTGATTATAGCAACGCAAAGCTTATTTACTGCTAAATTTTGATTTAAAAACGCAAAAATGTATAATACGCCAAATTTAATCCAAGGTAAAAGATGAACGAAAATTTAAACGATTTCATAGACGCATTTTTACTAGACGGCGGAGAGCAGAGCCAAAATGCGCTAATCGCAGCGCTAAAAAAGGCCGAGTTTTTAGCGCCCGTACTCATAAACCAAGCCTTAGCGAAGCCCGACGGCAGCGCAGTTTATGAAGAAGAAGGCTCAAATATAAAATTCGTCCTGCTTGAAGACGAGGAGAGCGGACTTAGCTATTTCCCCGCGTTTTCTAGCAGGGCTGAGATGATGAGATGGCGAAACGACGCCGAGCAAGAGGCGATAAATCTGCGCCTAAAAGACTACGCCGCGATGATAGAAGGCGGCGAGGGCAAATACGCGGGCGTCGTGATAGACGCGTTTTCGCATAGTTTGATTTTGGATTTAGCAAAGCTAAAAGCGATTTGCGCGGAGTAAATTTAGCTAAATTTGGATGATTGTTTTGCTCTTAAGGTTGCCGATTTAAGCATAAAAGCAAAATTTAGCCGCTTAATCTGTAAAAAACGCCGATTTTAACGGAGTTTTAAATTTGCGCTCGGTCGCGACCTTGCCGCGTTTTGCGAAAATAGGCGAAATTTAATAAATTTTAGTAAAATATGGCTAAACGCGCTTTTAAACGCAATCTAGCAAGTAGACAAGCTGGCGGCAAATCCAAAGGCGCATCGCCAAAGCGTAAATTTAAGGAGAAAAAATGAAAGATTTTAGGCAAAGATACGTCGCGCTACAAAAGGCGTTTTGGGATTCTGACGGCGGTGCGGCGAGCGTTTTGGCGCTATATGAGCTAAAAGACGAGCTGGAAAAATGCGATGAAAAAGAGGCAAAAGCCGTGCTGGTCGATGTTTACTATCTACTTGAGCTAAAAAAGAGCGCCTATGAGTTGCTTGATAAAATTTGCGACCCCAAAGACAAAAAACAGCTAAAAAGGCTCGGGTATCTAAAACAATACGCCATAGACGGCGACGAGGACGCGATAAAACGCCCAAAAACCGTAAGCAAATCGGTGCGCGCGAGCAAAAAACCAAAAGCCGTGCCTCATTTTCGCTATCACCCGGATCCCGTTAAATCGGGCGTGTTTAAGGACGATATAAGCGTGGTTTGCGAGTGCTGCGAGCAGGAGACGGACGTTTATTATTGCGGTCACGTTTATAGCGAAAGCGACGTGAAATACCTCTGCCCGCACTGCATAGCTAACGGCAAGGCTGCGGCGAAATTTGACGCTACCTTCGTCCAAGACGCAGACGAACTGCCTAGCGGCGCGGCTAATGCGCAGGCTAAGACGGACGAGCTTTTTAAAAGGACGCCCGGGTATTTTTGCTGGCAAGGAGAGCAGTGGCTTACGTGCTGCGATGATTACTGCGAGTTTTTGGGCGACGTGGGCACGAAAGAACTGCGAAAGATGGGTATCGCAGATGAGGTCTTTGCCCAGTATGCTCTGCGCGGCGAATACGATGTGCAGACCGTGCGAGAATATCTAGAAGCGGGCGGCTTTATGGCGGGATATTTGTTTCGCTGTCTGCATTGCGGTAAATATAAAATCAACGTCGATGCGGAGTGAGACTGCGGTACAAGCGCCGTAAACTCGCGCCCGGTTTTAAATTTACGCGATTTGCTCATCGGCTTGCGTTTTTATGGCGATTTTGCTTTAATCTAGGATACTGTAAAATAATTTATGCCGCTTTGCTTGCGTAAATTCGCTATTTTGGTATAAAATTACTTGCCCTAGTTTTCGGGCGTTTAAATTTATTAAAAGGCGCCGGGTTAGCTTGGTGTTTCGCGCTATTTTGATTACCGCAAATTTTAGATTCTATTTATTTACAAATAGCGGAAAATAGAGCCTATCGCTATCTAATCAAACTGGACGCACCGTTAAAAGGCGGCGTAAATAATCTACGCTTGAGCAAAATTAGCGTCCGCATCGCTAGATCCTCAAACGGCAGCTTTGGTATTTAAAGTAAGTCAAATTTTAGCCGCGTATCGTAAAAATTCGGCAACCCGCCGCGCGGCTAGCGCAACCTAGTCTTTGCGGCTAGCGTTTTTGCGTAGCGTAATTTATTTGTGGCGCATGTAGGCTTATGTTTTTGCGCACCGTGCATGCCCTTAAATTTAGCCTAAAAGATCGTCTTACGCCGCAAAGACCGTTTTTACCGCGGGCAGCAGTCAGGCGCAGCTTAAACGGCATTTAGTCGCCCAGCCAAAGCCCGCGCGCAGGCAAACGCAAAGTGCAGGTTGTAGCCACCGAGCATCCCCGTTACGTTTAAAACTTCGCCGATAAAATAAAGCCCGCGCACGCCCTTTACGCCGCAGTCTGCCTCTAGCGCGTCCGTGTCTACGCCGCCTTTCGTGACTTCTGCTCGCTCGAAGCCAAACGTCCCCGCAGGCGCGAATCGATATTTAAAAAGTCGTGAAATTTTCTCTCGCTCGGCTTGGACGTACTTGCCGTACGGCTTGTCGCTAAGTCCCGCCGCACTTAAAAACTCTAGCGTAAAACGGCGTGGTAGCGGCAGGACGGTGCTGAGCTGTTTTTTGCTTTTTTGTGCGGTTTCGATGTTAAAATTCGGGCAAAAATTTATCTCTATCAGACCTTTTTGCCAAAAAAGCGAAGCGTTTAGCACGGCCGGGCCGCTTATGCCTTTATGCGTGAAAAGCACGTCGCCCGCGATTTTAGTCCGATTTTTTTGATTAGATTTCCAGGCTTTTGCATCACCGTTTAAAATTTCTCCGCCGTTAAATTCTATCTCTTGCGAGGCGTTAAATTTAGCGCCCGACTTGTAAAAATCTCGGTTTTTATCCAAAGTCGCTTCATTTGACGTTAAATTTAGCTCAATTTCACCGTTTTGTCTTGGCGTAGCAAAGGTTGCGGTTTTTTGCGAATTTAAATCATTCGTTTGCAAGGGCGCAGGCTTACCGCTTGGCTGCTTTAAATTCTCGCCGATAATTTCTCGGCGCAGGCTAAATTCATCCGTGCTCACATCCGCGTCGCCGCTTTTACTTTGCAAGCGGGATTTGCTATCGCCGCTGCCTTTTTGCGGCGCTCGTTCCAGCAAAATCTGCGCCGGAAAGCAAACCCCGCTTAGATTTTTAAACCAAAATTCCTCTTTTTGCACGGTAAATCCAACTAGCGCGGGAGCTGGCGGGACAACTTTGATGCCGAAGCTTCGCGCTATTTCGTAGCCGATATCGCTTGCGCCTAGGCTTTTGTAGCTTAGTCCGCCGCTAGCTACGACGAGATTTTTGGCGTAAAATTTGTCTCCGTTTTCGGCGAGTACTTCGAAAATTTCGTCTAAATTTTGCTTGAAGTTTTGTAAATTAGGCGCGTCAAATTCGGTCAAATTAGGCGCGTCGTTGCGGTAAGAACCCTCAAATTTGTCGCCGTTTAGCGCCGAAAAAGCGTCCGTGATTTCGCCGTTTTCATCGATCGAAATTTTCCTCGCGCTTTTCACGCAAACGCCGCAAAATATTTGAGCGTCGCTTTGCCCAGTGCGTTTTAAAAGCACGCCCAAAACGTCCTTTGCGCCGCTTTCGCAGAAAAATTGATTTTGCTTTTGCTCGTTAAATTTTAACTCGCCGAAAAATTTTAAAACGTCTTTGAAGTCTAGATTTTTTAGAATATTTGTGACGAAATTTGCATCGCCTAAGTAGTTTGACGCGTCGATACGGCGGTTTGTGACATTGCACCTGCCTCCGCCGCTAGCTAGGATTTTCTTGCCGGGAGTTGCGTTTTTTTCGAGTAGGGCGACGTTTTTACCCAGCAAATTCGCCGCCAAAAATAGCCCTGCCGCGCCAGCTCCGATTATCAAAACGTCGTAAATTTTGCAAATTTTAGCCATCACAAACCTCAAAATTTACGCGCGGCAAAGCCATTTAAAATCAAAAGCTATTTTTTAGCGCTAGGAATTTTTGCTCTTGCGCTTCGTCTAGTTTCATTTTTTCGTTGCGATTTACGAAAAGCTTAAAGATCACGTTGTGATCCGCGTCGTAAAAGTGTAGGCTGTGTCCTAGAAAGCCCATAAATTTAGTGCTTACAAAGCCGATGCTTGCGATTGATTCTTCTTTGAGGTGACCACCCAAAAAGCCGCTTTTATCGGTGAAATTTAAAAATCCCTTCGCTTTTTTAGGCATAGGCACGCTCACCTTGATCTCGATGATAAACTCGGGCGTATTTTTGATGAAAAGCATCTCGCCCCAAGTGCTGATTTCTTCAAAAATTTTCATCAAATTTTCTGCGCCGACTTCCTTAAATTCGTTATCGCCGCGGTATTGCAGGATTTCGTATTCGCGTACGTTTAGCTGTTTGGCCGCATCGTAAACGGACATCTTTTTGTCCTCGAAAAGCTCGTCGATTTGTTTTTTTAGATCGCTCATTTTTATCCTTTTTTGAAATTAGATTTTGATAATAGTATTTAAGAATAGCTAAAAACCCGCTAAATTTGCGCGCTTTGCGCCCTTGTATTTAAAGCGCCGATCAAGCCGCAAATTTAGTCGCCGGGCGCGGACGATTTTTTAAATTTGCTCCGTCCGCAAACTTGCTAAACGCCTAGAAATCGCTTTATTTCCGCCTCGTTAGTTAGCTTGGAGTTAAATTTAACGACTAAATTTTGCGCGTTTTTATAGCACTCCACGACGCCTTTTTGCTTCTCGACCTCGGCTAGATCGGCATCCGTGTCAGACGGCAGATAGATATTTTTAAAGATATTGGGGTTATCTAGCCACTTTAGCGAGACTAGCCACGCTATGCAAAGCGCGGTAACTATGGCAGCTAGCGCGTCTAGACCGTAAAAGTTAAGCACCGCTCCGCCTCCGATGCCGCCGATAAAATTTCCCATGTAGCCAAATGAGTTAAAGATACCTAAAGCCGCGCCTTTTTGGCTAACTTTGCTAAATTTGGACGCCATTGATTGCAAGATCGGTTCGTGCAGGTTGAAGCCGATAAAAAATATAATCACGCCCGCGTAAAATAGCGGCTTGTGTCCGAGCGAGAGCGCGAAAAGCCCGTAACTAGCGACGAAAAGCGATACGCCGATGATTAAAATTTGCTTTGTGATGCGCCTTGTTTCGCCCACCGCGCCGCCTACGCCCATAGCGATAAAGCCAAATGCCGTAGCGACGGCGTAAATGCCGCTTAGATCGCTTTTTTGCATGCCAAAGTAGCGCACGACGGCGATAGGAATGATGATAAAAGCCGCCGACATCAGCATTTTTTGCATGAAATTGCTAATGTTCATCAGGAGCAAATTTCTATTTGCAAGCAGTTTTAGCGCGGGAGTTTTGGCTTGAGAGTGCGCGATTTTAGGCTCTTTGCCCACTGCCGTGTATAAAAGTACGATACAAACAACCGTAACCGCGATCGAGAGGTAAAAGAGGCTTGAAAGCCCGTATCTGTGGCTAAGGATCGGAGAAAGTATCATCGAAAGCGTAAAGCTAAGGCCGATAAACGCGCCCATCATCGCCATCGCGTGTCCGCGCACTTCCTCTTTAGTCATATCGCTCATAAACGCCGTAGCGACCGCTCCTATCGCGCCCGCGCCCTGGATAAATCTACCCAAAATCATAGTGTAGATATCGGTAGCGACCGCGCAGATAGCAGCTCCCGCGATAAAGACGAGTAGGCCCGCTAGCATCGAGTTTTTACGCCCGAAGCGGTCTGAAATATAGCCGAAAACCACCTGAAACGCGATCTGCGAAATCGCGTAAACGCCGATGAGAACGCCCACTAAAAACTCGGTCGCGCCCTTAAGCTCGAGCGCGTAAACGCTGATAACGGGGAGAATAATGAAAAGCCCGAAAAATCTACTGCCGATGATGAAAGATAGGGGCAAAGCGCTTTTTACTATCATAAATTTTCCTTTTTAAAGGAGTGATTTTACCCGAATTTTGATAATACGTAAATTAAAGCCGAATTTGATAAAATGTGAGCGGTAAATTTAAAAAATCGGCAAAGTTATCTTGTGATGAATTTAAATGTTTTGCTTCCCTTGCGGTCGCAACTGCAAGCAGAAGCGACGTAATTTGCGACCGAAGATAGAACATATAGTTC
>NZ_CAUQHQ010000041.1:0-17166 GCF_963517995.1 uncultured Campylobacter sp. | reverse complement strand
TCATAGCGCCGATGGCTGCGTGGGTCGATGCGATCTGCATCTATCTAGAAAGCGGCGTAGCAGGACTGATCAAAGCCATAAACCGCCCAAAGCAATTCTTCCGCATAGTTTTTGGCACCATAGAGGAGCTACCGCCGCACGAGGCCTTGGATGCGTTTTTGCAGCTGGGAGAGGAGTTCGCGCGCGGGATACCGCCCAAGAAAAAGAGCTTTGCAAAGTGCTATATCTACACGCTTATGAACTTTTCTTGCGGTATAAAAAGTCAAAAAATCGGTGCGCGGACGCATGATGCTTTCGCGCCTATTTTAAAGGGACTCATCGCGGCAACGATCGGTACGAAGGACGAAATCGTGGCCGAACATGCGGCGATTTGCTTTGAGGCTTTTGGCGATACGAGCGATACGGAGTATCTAAAGTCGCTAACTTTTAACGAAAAACGCTACAAAAACATCGGCAAAACCGTCGCAAAAAGGATAATGAAAAAATATGAGCAGTAAGCCCGGAGTTTTGTTTACGCTTTTGCCGGCTACTAGGAATTTAAAAGCGCGTTTTGCTAGTTTAAATTTACGGCGCGAGCAACCCGAATAAATCCACCCAAAACAAAGACCTCGGGCTAAATTTATAAATCCGTCGCCGACAAAAGTAATCGCATCTCATAAAAGCGGTTCTAGCGACGCTACGCCGCAGCGCAAAATTTAGCGCCAATGCACTCAGGCGCATAGAAAAATTGTGACTAGTTTTACGTTAAACGCGCTATGCAATTCTTTTTTGGACATCGCAGGCAGCTCTTCAAAGCGTGGCGCCGCTTTTACCCTTAAAAAATATAGGCGGGACTTAAAGCGTTTATTTTCACGGCGCCTTTGTTATATGGATTTATACTTCTGGACGGCTTGGGCTAAATCGCGTATCGGAACAAAAGCAAAGCATAAATATGCGAGCTTTTATTTTTGCAGCTCTCAAAAACCCCCACAACCAAAAACGGAATCGTAGATAAAGCCTTTTTGATTAAAGAGTGAAGCTCTTTTTTAGGGCTTTGACGGCTTGCTTGTTTTTATGCGATAGAACGTACCATTCATTTATCCAAGGCTAATGTCAAACCTACATAAGAAAAACCAGGAGCAAGAAAATCTACCTTATGACTTTTCGGACAGCGATTGTTTTTTGACTTGTTGTTATTCCTTTAACCCCTGCTCTGTAGCTTAATCTCGTATTCGGTTAGGTCTTTGTCCCGCATTTGTAGACTAAACTATGCACTTTTTTGCGTTTAGAAGGCTTGCAAGCCAGAGCATAAGCCAAAAAATAAGGCATTTCGGACGATTTAGGTATTTGGATAATTTTTTATGTAGTTTAGAGGATTTTTAAGTCGGCGACACCTTTTATATGTCCGTAGCCGCCGCTTTCAGGTAGATTGTAGCAGTCGATTAGTTTTATCCCGTCGAAAATATCCTTATTCAGGTAATCTCGGACTCGAGCAAGATACCAAATGTGATGAACTAGCTCGCAGAAGTCCCGTAATGCGGAATATTTGCGAGACGAGAATATAGAGTCGGCAATACTTCGCAACTCCTTTACAGAGATACTAGCAATCGTTTTTGAAGCCAAAGGCAGCAACCGTTTTTTATAAATTTTGCGTTTTTTGAGAATAGTTGCAGGCTTCCAACCCACCCCGAAGCATTCGAGATATTTGTCAAATACGAGGGCGAGAGAATTTTTAGAAATTTTAGCGGCAGGGTTAGCCGTTAAGTATTCATCGGCGATATTTAGGGCATCTTGATAAGAGATTTGAGGAAACATTCCTAAAAACTTCGTCAAAGTGCCGTTAGAGGCGAAATAGAAGTCTTTACGAAACTTAACGTGAGTAGTTCCCTTTTTACCGATAGAGCGGATATTTAACCAAAGATTAGGGGTTAAGGCCTGACGGCTTGCTTTTACGTCCTTTTCTAAACGATAATCTCGTATAGCTTCATCGGGATTAACGCGAAATTTAGTGGCATCGCGCAACTTAGGATTAGAAGCTCAGAATTGTGGATTTCTAAAATTAATTATAAGAAAACGGAGCGATGCCATCATGTTAAAACTCACTAATTTTAGCTAGTGAGGAGTTTTTAGTGAGCAAAAGAGCGAAAATAGGAAATTTATCACAATAAATCCCATTATAGCCTATGTCAAAAGTATGTATTTTTGAGGAAAGTTTCGTATTTGAGAGTGTTATGGTGCGGATGAAAGGACTTGAAAAAATACGCCGCAGACTTATTAAGAATTATATAAGTTTATATAGCCCTAAAATACGATACTTTAAGCTGATTATAACTTTTTTAGAATTATAATTCTATCGCTAAATGGGTTACCCAGTGGGTTACCCAAAGCGGCGCAAAGGATTTTAAAAAGGACTCAAATGTCAATCAGTCTAAGCGAATACAAAAAGACGAAAGTTCCAAATATCTACATGAGTAAAAATCATACGAATAAGTTTTTATTCAGAAAAAGAAGTAGCGACGGAAAGCGAGCCACCAAAGTAGTCGAAATAGCCGTAAGAGAAAAATGGACCGGGCGGGAATATCTGCAAGAAGCTATGGCAGTTTTTGCGGAGTGGGCAAAAGGCAAAGATATGGCGGCATCTAATGTTTCTAGAATCCAGCCAAACATCAAAGTTAAGCAACTTTGGGATTTATATATGGAAACTAGAGCCAAAACCAAAGCTACGACCGGACTAGCGGCGATGTTTAACAATCACATCAAAAATAGCCCGCTAGGCTCGCTGGCTATAGAAAAGGTAACGCTTGATCATATTCAAATTTTTTATAACTTTATGCGAAGCAAAGGGCTATCGCCAAAAACATACAATAAAACGATAAAAGAAATTTTACGTCCTATGTTTAAGTACGCGCTTATTCATAGGGCTCTAGCTTTCGAGCCGACGTTTGGTTTAAAGTTGGACAAGATCGAGAAAAAATCAAAAGTCATCAATTGCTCGGATAAGCTTAGAAATTTATTTTCCGCTATTAATGAACTTTACGCCGACGACGTTTTTTACTGGGCGCTTTTTGCCCTTATTTTTACGGGCAGGCGAAAGTCCGAAATTTTAAACTTAAAATGGAAAAACATAAATTTCGGTAACAACACGATGCTTTTAGAGAGAACGAAAAACTCTAACGACTATATCGTGGCTATCCCAAATTTTATAGCATCCAAACTACAAGAGATACCCAGGATGGCCGAGCTAGTCTTTGCCAGCCCCGTAAGCGGCGAGACGATAGTTAATCTAGACAGGCAAGTCAAAAAGATCAGGGAGCTCTCGGGTGTTGAGAACTTTCACCTACATATGGCGAGAGATATAGTAGTCGGCGCTCTTGCGGAAGCTAGCGCAGATATCCATACGATGTCGGGCACCTTACTACACGAAGAACTAGCGACCCTACAACACTATCTAGGCGTCGATACCTATAAGGCGACTCAAAAAAGTTCGCAAGTGATAGAAAATTTAGTAGTCACCAAGAGATTGGGGCGCAAATGACGTTTATAGAAAGATGCCGACAAGACGTACGAGAAGTTAAGTATATAAAATATGATACAATAAGACAATATAATTACAAAGAATAACAATTGGATAAATTTAACAAACCGAAACTATCTGTTGCCAAGCAAGTCGCCTATTTGGAAACCAAGGGGATAAAATTTAATGTATGCGACAAAGAATCGGCTATCGATTTTTTAACGAACAACAGTTACCTATTTAAAATAAAAGCTTATGCTAAAAATTATACCAAGCAAGACGATGGCACATATATAAATTTAGAATTTGCTTATTTAAAGGAACTATCGACTATAGATATGCATCTTCGTAGATTTATCCTAACTCTTACGCTAAATATAGAGCATCTTTTAAAAACTAAGCTATTAAGAGATTTTAATGAAGACAATTGCGATGGATACGCAATAATAGATGATTATCTAAACGCCAATCCCAAGCAGAAAAACTATTTTTTAAATTATAACAAACATGATTTTACAGCTAAAGATAATATCATTAATAAATATATAGCCGATCTGTCGATATGGAATTTAATCGAGATATTAGAGTTTAAAAACTTTACGAATTTTTGCGATTTTTATTATAGCAAATTTCCAAATCAAGAATATGCGAAAATAAAAAATATGCTAACATCCGTGCAATTCGTTAGAAATGCCGCAGCGCACAATAACTGTTTAATAAATAACCTAAACCCCATCGACAAATTTAGACCGACTTATCAGGTTATGAGTTTTTTAAATTCACACTTGAGATCATCGAAAAAAAGCATTAAAACAAAATGAAAAATCCATTTGTTAATAACTTTTTATGTTCTTTTTTAATATTTAATATACTTTGCAAAACCAAACCCATAAAAAAAGCTACAGTAGTAGAGTTAATGAACCTACTTAAAAGAGCTAGAAGACATAGAAGCTTTTATGAGTCTAACAATAAACTAACTAGCATCTATGCCTTCTTGGTAAAATCTTCGGCAATCATAAAAAGAAATTTTATGCGCTTTTAAGAAAATATATTGTAGCATTCGTACACTTGTACGCGCCTTACGGCGTAGGTCTTAGGCTACTTCGGTAGCCTTCGTACCTAAACAACATTTTGCCAAATATATATAATACTACAATTTCTTTATTATGCAATACACATTAAAATAGTAACCATTACTAATCTTAATATTGTAGGATGGTTGTATTTTTATCTTTTGCAAAATCGATTAGCCCAATGAGATATTTAGCTGTTTTAGCCCCAATGCTTTTGCGTATTTGATTATCGTCTGAAATTTAAAATCTCCGCTCGCGCTTTCTAGTCTAGCTAGATTGGACTGTTTCATGCCCATCCTCTCCGCTAGCTGCGACTGCGTCAGTCCGCTTTTTATTCTAGCTTTTATCAACTCGCTTTTTAGTTCGTATTCGGGCATCAGGGCTTCGTATTCAGCTCTAAATTCATCGTTTTTCATCATTTCATTAAATACGTCATCGAATTTTACTTCAGGCATTTTTTAACTCCTTTAATCTATTTCTGGCGATATCTAGTTCTTTCTGAGGTATTTTATCGCTTTTCTTTACAAACACATGCAATATATAAATGCGTCTACCGGTCATATAGCAAAACATTCCTCTGCCTATACCCTCCGCACCCTTGGCTCTTATCTCAAAAAGCCCGTCGCCTAAGCTTTTAGTTTGCGGCTCACCGACTTGATTGCCGTAAAGACGTAAGAGCTTAAATATATGGGTCATGTTAGCGGAAATTTTAGGAGGCAGGGCTTTAAAATCTTCAGCTACTCGGTTATCCAAAAATGTAATTTCCCACAAACTTTATCCTTTGGACGGATTATATCATAAAAGATATTAAACTTTTTTGTAAATTTGTCTAAGCATCCGACCGCTCCTCTAGTACCACAAAACAAAAAACAGTAAATTATCTTTTGGCGAACCGGCCTTTTGCTGGACTTAAGGCTTGTAACATGCTAGGATGGATACAAAATTTTGTAAAAGGGAAAAAATGCAAATAAATCCTTGTCAAAAAAAATTTATAACGCCCGTGGAATTTGAAGCTCTCTTTAGTGTCGGTACTGATGCCCAATCGATTTGGAGATCTAAAGGTATATTACCATACATAAAGCTAGGCGGTAGAAAAGTTCTATACGATAGAGAAAAGATAGAAAAATGGATAGCCAAACACGAAGTAGCTGGAGATCAAGTGCAGTATATTTTAGATATTGAACCTATTTGATATGTAAATGAGTAAATAATACTCTTTATAAGAAATTTGATATTAAAAATATAACCGCAGTATCCTTGGACAAGTCTAAGGAATAGGCTATCCATATCTCGCCAAAGCAACCGAGCAAAATCTGCCTTTGATTCCAATTAAGGCCTAGAGCAGCAAAGAGAATAAGGCTGATTGGTTCCTATAAGACTACATGCTCATCTCCCAGGTATTATCTGGGCCTTCCGACAATTCTTCATCCGCATCCAGGGTCGCTTCCTCTACACTTTTAATATTTTGCCTATTGGTCGCTATTCTTGATATTTCTCTTTCAAAGATTCGTATTTTTTTGATAGTTCTTTTAATTCTTCTTGCAAACTTATTAGTTTCTTTCTTAAAGACTCCAAAGATTTCTCGTATCTTTCTTTTTGCGCTTGCGACGATTCGTATATCTTGTTCTCGCAATCGTTCATCAAATGTTGCATTCGATCTATCAAATTCATTTTGTCTTGTTGCAAATTCGTTACCTCTTTCTCGTATTTTTCGATCAAGGTCTTCTTCTGCGATTCGTGTTCGCTCCTTTCGCTCTTGATCATCTGTGTCAAGCTCTCGTTTTCTTCGAGCAATGCTTCTTCTAACGTCGTCATCTTCTACTCCGTTCTCATAGGTATGTAATATTTGTCGTTTTGCTCGAAGATCTCCTTGCTCCGAGGGACCGATATATAGTACTGCATCCTTCCCGTCCGCTTCCGTCTCGGAATGCCTCCATGCTTGCGGTATCGTCCATACCTCCATTGCCTCCATCTTTTTCGTTTGCTCGTCTAAAATAACCTGCAGCTCCTTGATTGTATCCGATCTCGCTTTCTTGATTTGCGGCTCCAGTGCATAAGAGCGCATCTGATATCCCGCCGCTATTCCTATTATCAGCGCTATCGTAGCCATTAGCGCCGATATCCATCTTTTGTTCTTGCTCTGAATAGATGTTATCTCTTGAAGGCGGGATTCCAAATTTACACCTATTAAATCTATCTCGCTTTTTAATGAGTTCCTCAAGCTTTCGCCTATTTTTTTCGCGCTCTGCTTGTGTGTCTCTATTATAGAACTCTCGAATTCTTCTGCTTGAGCTTTGGCCGAGTTCTCCAAGTCCTTGAGCGCCTGTGAAATTTGCATCGTATATTCCTCCTTTTAAACGATTTTTTGTTTTTTGATTAGGTAGTACTACGGTTATACTCTTCTTTGTCGATCTAGTTACTTCTATACCGCTTTGCATTAAAAGCTCTATCATGTGGTCTCTATTTTTGATGTAACCCTCTTTGGCTAGGTCGTGCAGCTTTTTATCTAGTTCTTCTAAATTTTGGTAGTGTCCTATGTTTTTCTTGTTACCCGATATAGTTTGCTCTCTTGCGGGATCATCAGGGCTAGAAAGGTTATACTCATCGTTAATTATTCTTTTGATCAGATCAATCCTATGCTGGTCGAATTTTGCCAAGTATGGATTAAATGATTTGCCTGCCGGCATGTCAATCTTTGGGATCAAGAAATTTAACTCAAGCCGACCGTTCTTGTCCGAATGCTCGACCCAGAGTACATTTACTCTATCTAACATATAATCCCCAAGCAGTGCGCGCTCAAAATCTTTTATTATTTTTAGCTTTCGCTCTTCGGTTAAAAAATCATGCTTCTCCTCAAATGACAAAACTCCAAAGCATGTTTTTTGCTTAAAGTCGATTCCTTTAATAATAGCTCTAGTTAAATTTTCGTCGCCCTTTACGACCTTAGCCGTTCCGGCCACTTTTCTTTCGTTTAGTAGATAGTTTATACTTCCAAGGCCGCCACCCGTATATGTAGGAAGAAATTTAACTAACATAGTTGTTAATAGCTTTCTTTATGTCTGTGAGGTAGCGGTCTTGATTGATATAGTTCACTATTTCCCCAATCTTTTATAAATTCGACGCAATATAGAGTTATTCTCGGCAATAATTCTAAGACCCACTCTATCTAAACTCTCGCCGCTGTTTAGCTTGGCGGCTACTTGGTTTAAGTTGTTTCCGTGTCTGGATAATTCGACCAAAAGCTCTCTTTCGATAGGCGCTTTAATTTTCTTAGACAGCATTGAACTTAGGGCAAATTTTGAAAAGGTCATCCCTATTTCTTTTAGCTTCTTTTCGATAGCCAACCATTCGACATCGGTTAGTCTTAGTCTTTTAATTATAGTTTTGGTAATTTTTCGCTTTTTATAAAAATCTACATTCATAAATACCTCCTACACAAGAATGTCCCAATAAATGCATGATAGACGTTTTATTTATAGAAGTAAAGCCGAAATACAGATCGAAAATAAAAAATCTCAATATTTTTTGAGTCCATAGAAGGCAACTGTATACGAACGTATTATGTTAAATAGGTACGGGATCGAAAAAAGAAACAAGCGAGTATTTTAGCTACATACTATAAGAAAACTTTAAAAGACGTATTTTATGGACTATAGGGCACTTTACACTATGAGTTTGGTTAAATTTTACTTAATTTTGGTTTTTCCTTGAATTCCTTTATAAAACGTATAGAAAAACATATTTTTAGTTTATGGTATAAGCAGACAATAACGACAACAGATAACGTTGTTTTTTTAAAAAAAACAAAATAAAAAATTAACCGATTGACCACCCCGAGCTCTTACGGATATATATCCATAAACTTAAATATCTATATAAAAAGACTACTTGACTCGGCTTTTTATATAGATATACTCGGGGTAAAAGCGTGGGTCAAGGGAGTGGCAAACTCTCCTTGCGAGCCTCTTACGTGAGCCAAAAACGGTAACGTTTTGTGGCCACGTAGAGTATGCTCGCCCTATTAGCAAAAACGAGAGCGAGCTAACATAAGAAGACAAGGATTTTTTACAAAAAAAGGAACATATAAACCAGCTACTCAAAGATATAAACTTGATATGACTTATCAAATATTGTAATCAATAAATTAATCTGGCAACTTAGAAATGACACTAAAACCACACAAATAAAGCTTATAAATATAATAAATAATATTATAATATTTAATCAATACTTATAGCTGCTCCATTTAAAAAATTTTACTTAAAGTCGCCGTTGCTATCTATAAAAAACTCCTTCTCCGCCATCTTTATCAAAAACGTATTTTCATTCATCCTTTGCACTACTTCAAATTCGCCGTAGAGTTTGTTTTTTATGAGAACGTTATAGTTTACATCCAAAAGTCCAAATTTATCATCGCTTTTTGACAGCAAGAAGATATTGCCTGATTTATCCAAGACTTTCTTTATGGCTTCTATTTGATTATTATATTCATCAAATACTATAAATTTTCCTTTATCGTTGATGGTAAACCATTGACCGCCTTTCATGACTTTAGCTAAACCTTCGCTAAAGTCATAGACATCATCAAACTTACTAGATATCTCCATCTGATTATTATTTTCGTCATGAACAACGAAATTTCCTTTGCTATTGATTGTAAATTGTTTGAAACCCTTTTTAACTTTTGCTAAGCCTTCAATAAAGCCCGAGGCTTCATCAAATTTACACTCTACTACTTGTTCGCCTTTGGCGTTTATGTACCCCCATTTACTATCCTTTTAGACTGCAGCTAAGCCTTCTTTGAAGTTGCAGACATAATCAAATTTGCTGGATACTTCTATTTTATTATTGTATTCATCGTGAACTATGAAATTTCCTTTGGTGTTTATGTATCCGTATTTACCGCCTTTTTTGACTCTAGCCAAACCTCCGCTAAAAAGCCACGCATCATCAAATTTACACTCTATAACCTGTTCGCCTTTGGTGTTTATAAATCCGTACTTGCCATCTTTTTTAACTGCAGCCAAACCTTCGTTAAAATAATCAACCCGCTCAAATTTACACTCTATAACCTGTTCGCCTTTGGTGTTTACGTATCCGTATTTACCACCTTTTTTGACTGCGGCTAAGCCTTCGAAAAAGACCTCGATCATATCAAATTTACACTCTATAACCTGTTCGCCTTTGGTGTTTATATATCCGAATTTATCGTCCTTTCCAACTCTAGCTAAACCTTTGGCAAAAGGATCAGTATGACTAAATTTACACTCTATAACTTGCTCGCCTTTGGTGTTTATGTACCCCCATTTGCCATCTTTTTTGACTACGGCTAAGCCTTCGATAAAGCCCCCGGCATAATCAAATTTGCACTCTATAACCTGTTCGCCTTTGGCGTTTATGTATCCCCATTTGTCATCTTTTTTGACTGCAGCTAAACCTTCTCTAAAGTCCCAGGCATCATCAAATTTGCACTCTACAACCTGTTCGCCTTTGGTGTTTATATATCCCGATTTGCCATCTTTTTTAACTTTAGCCAAACCTTCGGTAAAAGGCCACACATCATCAAATTTACACTCTACAACCTGTTCGCCTTTGGCGTTTATAAATCCGTACTTGCCGTCTTGTTCATTTATAAACAATGGTCCGTCTAGTTCATTAGCATTATCTGCCTTATTAGCATCTATCTCTTTAGTGAGATTATTTGTTTTATTTATACTTGTACCTTCCGTGGCTTTTATAGAAGCTACCTTTTCGAGTATTTCTTCATCCTTTGCGCTAAATAGCGATTTTAAAAAATCAAACATGCATTATCCTTTTTTATTTAGTGTTTTTACATCGTGATCTCGTAAGCCAAATCAAACGAGGGATTATTTTTATCAAACGGAGACGTTATATCGTTTAGCTCATTGTATTGCTTTAGTCCAAATTCACTCGTACTTCTATCGTTTACATCCAGCCCTGCTCCTACGACTAGCCCAATCTGATTTGTCACCAGATATCTCTCGTGCATCTTTATGCCCCCTTGCTTTTCCTTCCATGCGCATATGGTTAAAGCGTGTCCGTAATCAGAGCGTATATGACGGCAAATACTTCGCCATTTATCTAACTTCTTTTCCCAAGGATTATAATTGTCTATCTGAAATTTGCAATGTATTATTATGCTTCCCTTAGTTTTGTTATTTCTACGCTCGCCGAAGTTTTTAGCAATTATTTCCAAAGTTCTTTTATATCTATAGACATCCGGATAAAAGTAGGGGTCTATTATCGTGAGCTTTTTGGCGTATGATACTACGGCGGAAAAGATTTTTTCTAGCTCTTTTTCCGATTTTAGTCTAGCTATAGATCCGCCATAGCCGTACTTGTCGCCTATATCTATATTTTCTAGATCATCTAACACAAAGGTGCGGTCGGTTTTTTTGCAAGAAAAGATAGAATTTATACTTCTAATGCTGTTTATGCTATCGGCGATTTTAAGCCAATCATCTTCCGTTTGCGGCTCTGCTCCGCTTTTGGGCTGAAATTCTACCCTTTCTCTGTCCTTAAGATATTCTATCAGTTTTAGTAGCTGATCCTTATGCTTGGTGCAAAAAGATATATTTGATAAAACACATTTAATCCAGTCTCTATTTTCCAAAGATAGGACAAAGCCGCTTCTACTTATATTTTCCAAGAGTGATTTAAGATTGTAAAAATTACTTACGGACATATTGCTTTCTAAAAACACCTCCGGAGTTAAAAATATCTCTTTTAGCATTTTTTACTCGAACCTCTCTTTGTATCCCTCTTCAAAAAAGCCGTTAGGCCAAGCGTCAAGCAAAGTCCCGTCCTCATCAAGTTCGAGTTCTTTGACGTATGTTCCCTCGCCGCTGTTATCAACGTAAAGTAAACATATATCATCAGGAGTTATGTATAATTCATCGTTTTTGCTTATTTTACCTTCGCTGGAGTATCTTAACCTTCTCA
This sequence comes from uncultured Campylobacter sp., assembly GCF_963517995.1. GTDB lineage: Bacteria > Campylobacterota > Campylobacteria > Campylobacterales > Campylobacteraceae > Campylobacter_A. The sequence goes on along the minus strand of NZ_CAUQHQ010000041.1, from coordinate 5,637 downwards.
TGATACGAAGCAATATATGCTCGCTATGCGTTTCTATAAAAAAGTTATTTTTGTTATTGTTTTTAGACCGTATAAACTCATCCGCCATCTCGCACTGAACAGCAGGGTGCAGATGTAGCTCCGGTTGCTCTATAAAGATACTGCTGTTATCAAGGGCCATACAACTAGCCAGTATCGGCAAAGACTGAGATATCCCAAGCCCCATATCCCTAGGACTCACAAACACCCCTGTTCTTAAATCCAAAAATTTTAGCTCTTGAATATCCGGCTCTCCTAATTCCTTTACATTTTTAGGATCGTCGACTTTATAAAATTTTTCTACTTCTATCTTGTAGGTTGATTTTAGCTTTTTGTCGTCCGATAGCCATACGTTAAGTTTTTCTCTTGAGTCTTTATCAAGTAGAATCTTTTGCCATATCTCTTTACTGGAATGCACCTTGTCGTAGCTTACCGTGTCGCTAAATTTATCAAAGACAAGGTCTTTTCTCTCGGGATAAAATCTAAGCGGAGAGAAATATTGTATTGCTTCCTTGTATCTGTAGTTGTTAAGTCCTTGGAATATACAAAGAGCTACATTTCCAAGCAAAGCGCCGATACCTTTACTTTTATCAAATTCGGTTAAGATGTCGTGTATGTTTTTGTGTTTTATTTGTTCTTCATTCCACATATACATACCTTCATCACTTTTACCCAATACAATGCCTTTGTCATCTATAATTGTTTCGCTAACATCCTCATCGTTTTCATTATAATCTGCGATATCTTTTACTGTTTTTACAAAAGGATGCTCTTTATAGGGCTGTATAAGAAAAAACCTGCTTGTCGTATCTATTCTTTTAAACGGAGACAAATCACATAAGCATTCGCCTGAATTAAACATAGGTCGTATTCTTGCGTATTTTTTGGAATTAATCATTATAAATATATCTTGTTTTAAGAAGCCTTGATGCAACCCTGAGTTGACTTTTATTCCGATTTTTTCTATACCATAGTTATTCTCAACTATGCCTCTTAGTTCGTCTATATCTATGTTGGCGTCTATGCTTATGTCTTTATGTTCTCGCATAAATCGCTCCAATCCGCCCTTTTCGCATATAATCCGAAATAAATATTTTGGATCTAGGTTTTTTGAGCCTTTCTCGTACTGCACTTCAAAGCGTTCAAGACACTTGGAATACAAAAGATATCTTATGGACTCTTGATCCGCGAAATCATAAGTATAGGTTATTACTCTATCTGTATCGTGCTTATGGATAAAGTTGCCAAGCCCACCCAAGTCTAGCTCATCTCCGGCAAAATTTGACTTTTTAAGATTTATATCTCCGCCGCCTAAAAGATATTCTCTATAGAGCATGGCGTGTAAAAAACTTGATTTTCCGGAGCTGTTGGGGCCATACACTAAAGTTATCGGCTTATCTGAAAATTTCTGCAAATTTTCTCCAAATGCCTTAAAGTTATTAAATCCCACTTTTACCATTTTAGCCCCTCGATGTATTTTTTATTTACCGTTATTATACTATAGTTTGTTTTTGGAGCTCTTAAATATTGCTAGAATTAAGCGTTATACTTTGCAACACCTGAGTACCATAGACATAATTACAAAAATAGTATTCAGGCGACCTGTCAAAGCAAAACCTCTAATGATAAAATGGGCCAATATAAGATGCTCTAGAATATTAAATAAATCCGAGAGAAAGAAATTTGAAAAATAAAAAATAAGAAGTTTGGGTTACCTCTCGGGTTACCTTTTGAAATCTTAAGTCTTGAAATGTCGTATTTTAGGGAGTTTTGGATGGTGCGGATGAAAGGACTTGAACCTTCACGCCGTGGGGCACCAGATCCTAAGTCTGGCGTGTCTGCCAATTTCACCACATCCGCACAACAATAATAAAGTGGTACGCCCATCAGGATTCGAACCTGAGGCCTACGGCTTAGAAGGCCGTTGCTCTATCCAGCTGAGCTATGAGCGCATAAAAACAAAGTGGCGCGCCCGATAGGAGTCGAACCCATAACCTACAGATCCGAAGTCTGTCGCTCTATCCAATTGAGCTACGAGCGCCCAAGTGGGGTGAGTGATGGGAATCGAACCCACGACCCTCAGGACCACAATCTGATGCTCTAACCGACTGAGCTACACTCACCATCTAACAAATGGTCGGGGTGAAAGGATTCGAACCTTCGGCCCTCTGGTCCCAAACCAGATGCGCTAACCAGCCTGCGCTACACCCCGAGGCATTGCGAGTTTAGCCTACTTATTGAAAAGGCGCATTATAGCCAAAAAAATACGGTATGTCAAGAAAAATAAGCTTAAATTTGAAAATTTGTAAAAAATTTCGCTTCAAGCCGCGCAAACTCGGCTAAGAATAAATTTTGCATAAAAGAAAAAAGTTAGCCCGATCAGCCAGACGTTAAAAAACATCGCCCTAAAAATATCTTGTAGCTCTCCGCCAAAAACATTCGCCACAAGCGAGTAAAGCGCGATTTGCAAAACTATCTGACGGGTAAAATTTAAAACAAAAACCGCCGCGGGCCTTTTTACGCCTTGAAGCGTCGAGCCGGAGAGGTTTATGAGCGCGTAGCCTATAAACGCTAGCGAATTTACCGCAAAATAGCCTTTTGCCGCACTCACAACCTCGGGCGTCTCGTCAAAAAACCCGACCAAAATCCCGCCGAGCCCGAGACAAAAAGCCGCCGCAAAAATACAATAAACCGCTAGAAATTTAACCGCATAAGCGTAGCAGCCGCGTACTCTGGCGTATTCGCGCGCGCCGAAGTTTTGCGACACGATACCAAGCACCGCCGATGCGATGCCAGTCGTGGGCAGTATGACGATCTGCTCGATGCGAAGAGCCAGGCCGTAACCTGCGACCGCGTGCGTGCCGTAGCGGCTGATAAAATGCATAAGCACGAGCCCGCCAAGCGACATCGAGAGGTAGTTTAGGCACGCGGGCAAGGCTTGGGCTAAAATTTTGCGGTAGATGGCAAGCTCGGGCGCAAATGAGCGTAAATTTAAAAAATTTATCATGCCCGTTTTTGCGACTTTGATGCCTAAAAATAGCGAACCAAGAAGCTGCACCGAAGCCGTCGCCAGCGCTATCCCGCCGATACCCAGCCCGCAAAAATCCACGTAAAAAAAGCAAAAGCCCAAATTTATAAAAAGTCCCGCAAAAAGCCAGTTTCGCAGGCTCTTTGTGTCGCCAGCGGCTACAAGCACGCCGTTTAGCGATTTTATGAGTAAGAAAAAGGGCGAAGCAAGGAATATCACGCGGTTATACGCCATGGCTTCGCGTAAAAACTCCTCGTTTGCGCCTAAAATTTTAAGCAGATGCGGAGTAAAAATAAAGCCGCAAAACCCCATAAAAAGCGAGCAAAGAAGCACGAAAAACACGCCCTTTGCGGCGTAAATTTTAGCTAGCCGGTCCTTGCTAGCGCCAAGCGCGTTGCCAATAAGCGCAGTTAGCGCCGAGCCAAAGCCAAGCCCCATGCCCACGACGCTGATGTAAAGTGAAAAACTCATCGAAAAGCCCGCCAGCGCCTGCGTCGATATGCGCGCGGCGAAAAACACGCCCGTCACGTTGTAAAGCGTGTTAAAACTCATCGCGACGCCCGCAGGCGCGGCTAGGCGCAGCACGAGCTTGTTTATGGGTTCTTTTGTGAGATTCACTTGATTTTGAGCTCCAAAAGCGCGTCTTTTACGTCTTTTGGCACGCGGTAGCTGTCGCAGATCTTTGAGATCGTTTTGTTGTGGGTAAATTTACTCAGTCGCCTGCTCTCTAGCAGCTGCCGCCCCGCGCCGTCAAATTTTATAAAAACCTCGGCTAAGCACCAAGCCGCCGCCATTTGAACGTAGTATCGCTCGTCCTTTTCCTCGGCGCAAATTTCAAAAAACTGCTCAAGCGAAAGCGCCCCAAAATTGCGCATAAAATAAACGTAGAAAAAACGCTTTTCGTATTCTAAATTTGAGCCTAGAGCCTGCTTTAGCAGCGCATCTACGTAGCGCGCCTCGGTAAATTTAGGCTCAAAGCCGTCCGTCACCGCCCAGTTTGGTATCGTTTTGATAAACTCGCTAGCTAGCTTAAATTTGGCTTCGTCGTCTTTAACTAGCATTATCAAAAAGCCCTTTAGCATAAACTCCTCGTGGAAAAACGGCTCATAAGCAGCGATCTGCTCCAAATTTAACCGAGCGAAATTTTGTTTTGCCAGGCGTCTTAGCTCGGGAGTTTTTACGCCTAAAATTTCGGGGCTTTTTATGAGTTTTTGCGAAAATGCCGCCAGCTTTTGGCTCCTAAGCCCCTCCAAAATCTCTAAAAATTCGCCTTTTACGTCCACGCTAGCTCCTTTGCTTTTTAAATTTACCGCTCAAATTCGCCCCGTTTAAATTTGACGCATCAAAAAAGCCGAAGCGTCAAATTTGCCGCCCTGCGCGCTCAAAGCAAATTTAAAGGCTCAAATTTTACTTTTGAGCCTCTTGTGCGCGTTTTGCCGACTTTTTGCGAGCGTAGATGTTGATGAGCTCCACGCCCAGAGAAAACGCCATCGCAAAGTAAACGTAGCCCTTAGGCACGTGCATACCGAGCCCCTCGCCCACAAGCGTAAAGCCGATCAGGATCAAGAACGCAAGCGCGAGAATTTTGATCGTCGGGTTGTTATCGACGAAATTTGAGATGCCCTTAGACGCAAACATCATCACGCCCACGGCAAGTATCACGGCTAGGATCATAATCTCGATGTGATTTGCCATGCCCACTGCGGTGATGACGCTATCGAGCGAAAAGACGATGTCAAGCACGGCGATCTCGGCGATAATGACCCAAAAACTCGCATGCCCCTTGCCCGTCTCGCGCTCCTCGTGCTCGCCGCTAACGCTTGAGTGAATCTCTAGCGTAGACTTGCCGATAAGGAAAAGCCCGCCTAAAATCAGCACCAAATCGCGGCCCGTGATCGTAAAGCCAAACACGCTAAATAGCGGCTTGGTAAGCTTCATGATCCAAAATAGCGAAAGCAAAAGCGCAATCCTCGTTAGCATCGCAAGCGAAAGCCCTAGTATACGGCCTTTGTCGCGCTGCTCGGGCGGGAGTTTGCCGACTAGGATCGCGATAAATATGATGTTATCGATACCAAGCACGATCTCAAGCCCCGTTAGCGTCACGAGCGACAGCCACGCCTCGGGCGAAAAAATCCAATCAAACATTTTTTTCCTTTTTTATAAATTAGGGCGCGATTATAGCCAAAACGGGTTTAAATTTGATTGAGCGAGCGGGCGCGGGCGTTTGGAAACCAAATTTTGCGTTTTTAACGCGCGAAGCATCGCATTTTGAGGCGATAAAATTTGACGGATTTTGGTTTATTTGGCAGCGGTTAAATTTGCTGCGATGAAATTTGATTTTGCAAAATACGCAACAAACGGCTCTGCGGATAAATTTTTAGAAAAACCAAATTTAAGAAAAATTATCTTAGATAAAGGGTGTTTAAGGGATAAGCGGATAAAATTAAAATCTTTTGTGAAATTTAAAATGAAGTGGTGACCCCTACGAGACTCGAACTCGTGTTACCGCCGTGAAAGGGCGATGTCCTAACCGCTAGACGAAGGGGCCACGAATTAGCGGAAATGGGATTTTACATTAAAGATAATAAAAA
>NZ_CAUQHQ010000040.1:0-17466 GCF_963517995.1 uncultured Campylobacter sp. | reverse complement strand
TCGTAAAAGACGCCTGCGACCACGGCATAAACGTGATCATCACGGGTGCTGGCTTGCCTACGAATTTGCCCGAATTTACGGTCGGTTTCCCCGATGTCGCTTTGGTGCCTATCGTATCTTCGGCAAAGGCGCTAAAAATCATCTGCAAACGCTGGCAGGGACGCTACGGCAGGCTTCCTGACGCGGTGGTGCTTGAAGGGCCTCTTAGCGGCGGTCATCAGGGCTTTGCCTACGAGCAGTGCCTAGATCCCGCGTATAGCCTAGAAAATTTAATCCCGCAAGTAGCGGCCGAGATCAAAGAGTGGGGGGATATCCCGCTATTTGCCGCAGGCGGTATCTGGGATAAAAGCGACATCGATAGGGCGATTAGCCTAGGCGCAAACGGCGTACAGATGGGCACTCGCTTTATCGGCACTTACGAGTGCGACGCCTCGGAGGAATTTAAGCAAGTACTTTTAAACTGCAAAAAAGAGGACATCGAGCTAATCAAAAGCCCCGTAGGCTACCCGGCTCGCGGCGTCAGGACGAATTTGCTAAATTTAGTGGATAAACGCCAGGGGCCCAAAATCAGCTGCGTAAGTAACTGCGTAAGTCCGTGCCAGCGCGGCAAGGAAGCTAAAGAAGTGGGCTACTGTATCGCAGACCGTCTTTACGACGCATTTGCGGGGCGAAAGGACACGGGACTGTTTTTCACCGGCGCCAACGGATACAGGCTAAACGAGATCATAAGCGTAAAAGAGCTATTTGAAAAACTGATAAATGGCGAAGATAGTTAAAATATTTTTAATATTTTTATTCTTTCTTACCGGCGCGGTTTGTGCTAGCGCTTTATCGAGCCTAGATAAATTCGATAAAAATTTCGCTAGCGCAAGCAATAAAGATAAAATCGCCATGCACCAAGAACTAAGGACGCTTTACGTAAAATCCATAATGGAAAATAACGTAAATTTAAGAGCCGAAAGCCTCAAAAGGCTGATAAAAAGCTCCAAAACGTTAGGGCTTGATAGCAAGTCGTACGAAAAAGAGCTAGCCGGCATACCGCAGCCAAAGAGCGCTAGCCCTAAACAAGAGTCCAAACCCGCTAAAGAAACCAAAGCAAAAGAGCCGGAGCAAAAAGAACCGGTTAAGTTAAAACAGCTTTCATCCGCTCCGCTATCTAGCAAAAACGCGCAAAGCGTAAAGACGCAGACGCTATATCTGCTAGAGGCGGCAGATACGGGCGGTAAGCTGGAGCTAAAATTTAGCCGTCCTTTAGATGGCGGCGACGTAAAAAAGACCGATCTAAATCAAAAAGGTTCATATAAAAGCATATATGAATTTAAGGGCATTTGGAGCGGGGGTAAACCGCAGAGGATCAAAAATTATCTAGTCGACGAGATTCGCATTAGCCAGTTTGACGCAAATACCGTTAGGGTGGTGTTCATCGATAAATTTAAGCATAATTTAAAGCTACGCGTCCAAAATCAATCCGTTATATTTTCAAAAGCAACCGCTCAAAATTCGGACTCTTTAAGCGTTAAAACGCCGGAAAGCAAAAGCAAGGAAAATTTAAAAGAGCCTCAAAAAGCTCAAATAGAACCAAAACAAAACGAAAAAATTCAGCCTAAAAATCAGCAAAGCAAAGCCGAGCAAGCCGCTAAATCCGCCCAAAACGAACAAAAAATCGCTCCAAAAGCTAAAACCGAGGAGGAGACATCCGTTCCTTTGGCAAAAACGGCAAGTACTAAAACAATTACAAGCGCTAAAGGCAAAGTTATTGTCCTTGATGCAGGGCACGGCGGCGACGACCCCGGCGCCGTAAACGGCCAGCTCAAAGAAAAAAATATCGTGCTAAGTATCGCGCAAAAGGCGGGCAAAGAGCTGCAAGGACGCGGCTACAAGGTTTATTACACACGCAGCAAGGATAAATTTATCAACCTTCGCGACCGCACGAAATACGCCAACGACAAGGCTGCGGATCTTTTCATCTCCATCCACGCAAACGCCGCCCCGACCAAGGCAAAGGCCACATCTATGCGTGGTATCGAGACTTTTTTTCTCTCGCCGGCTCGCTCCGAGCGTAGCAAAAACGCCGCCGCGCTCGAAAATAAATCAGACGTCGACGAGATGAACTATTTTTCTAAGCAGACATTTTTAAATTTCCTTAATCGCGAGAAAATCATCGCCTCAAACAAGCTCGCCATCGACGTTCAGCGCGAAGTTTTGGCGCAGGCTAAAACCGTGAGACCAAAGACCGCCGACGGCGGCGTGCGCGAGGCTCCGTTTTGGGTGTTAGTAGGCGCTTTGATGCCAGCGGTCCTAGTCGAGGTCGGCTACATCACGCATCCTAGCGAGGGCGAGCTAATAAACAACTCAAAATACCAAGACGCCCTAGCCAATGGGCTTGCAGACGGCGTAGACGTCTATTTTTCAAACCAACGATGAAAAGCGCGCGAGTCGTTTTTAGAGGCGCCGTCCCGTTTAGTCCCGAATTTGACGACATTTACTTTAACGCAGATGATCCCATAGGTCAGAGCGAGTATGTTTTTAACTCCGTTTTTGATGAAATTTGGGGCAAAAAGAGCGAATTCAACGTGCTTGAGACGGGATTTGGCGCAGGGTTAAATTTCCTCTGTGCTTTTAAAAGATTTAAAAACTCTGATAAATTTTTAAATTTCGTAAGTGCCGAAAAAACGCCTATCGCTAGAGACGATCTAGCTAAAATTTACGCGAATTTTAGCGAGCTAGCGGACGTTTCGGGCGAGCTTTTGGGTGCCTATCCGCCTCTTATTCGCGGATTTCATAGATTAAATTTAGCTCCAAATGTCACGCTTACATTGTGCTTTGGCGACGTGGACGGGGTTTTGGACGAACTTAGCTTTATCGCGGACGCCGTTTTTATGGATGGCTTTGCTCCCGCTAAAAACGAAGCCATGTGGAGCGAGCGGGTTTGCGCTAAAATAGCAAATTTATGCGCTCCCAGCGCTAGCGTTTGCACGTATTCGGCCTCGGGCGCGCTAAAAAGAGCCCTGCAAAATAGCGGCTTTGAGGTAAATTTGCTAAAAGGCTACGGCAAAAAGCGCGAGATGCTACGTGCCAAATTTGTGGGCGAGCGGCAAGCTAGGAGCGAAATTTGGTTTAGTAGATTTGACCCCGCTGCCACGATTACTCCAAGGACGGCGCTAGTGATCGGCGGCGGAGTGGCGGGCTGCGTTTGTGCGTTTAAGTTGCGCGAGCGCGGCCTAGACGTCACGATCGCCGAAAAGCGCGGCGACATCGCGCTAAACGGCTCTGGGAATCACTGCGGGATTTTGATGCCGCTTATCACGAAACCGACCGTAAATTTAGGCCGTATGCATATGAACGCATTTTTGCAGGCGGCGCGCTTTTACGGTCAAAACCTCGGCGCTGATGAGATAGAGTTTTGCGGCGCGACGGACTACGCGTACGAGCAAAAGACGCTGGAGCGCTTTTACGAGTGGCGCGAATTTGACGCGGATAACGGCGTTTTTGAGCTAAAATTCGATAGCGAGCCCTACGCTAGCGCATTTATCTTTAGCGGCGCAAAAGCTCGCCCTAGAAAGATGTGCAAGGCTGCAAGCGCAGGCATAAAAACGCTTTTAAACTGCGAATTTACGGGCTTTGAGACGCTTGAGAGCGGCGCGGTTAGGGCGCACTTTAAGGACGGACGAAGCATCGACGCCGACGTGCTCGTGCTTGCTATCGGCAGCGAGAGTATGGAACTCTTTGCGGACTACGACATCAGGCTTAGCTCCGTGCGCGGCCAGGTTACGCATATCGCGCCCGCCGTCTGGACCTCTGCGCCTTTTAGCGCAAAAGGCTACGTTTGCCCGCCTGCAGATGGCGTGCAGGTGATCGGCGCGACATACGATAGAAATCTTTTTTTAGACGAGTCGCGTCCTAGCGATGACGAGAAAAATTTAGCCGACGTCGCCGAGTTTTTGGACGGTAAATTTACGAAAAGCGAGCGGTTAAATTTAAGCGGCGAGCAGGATTTAAATTTGACTATTGGCCGAGACGGCGCCGCTGAAAATTTAAATCGTTTAGAAGCGAGTAGGAATGATATAAATTTGAGTAAAAATACGGATTTGTGCGCTAAAACAGCGGGCAACCCCACACAGGCGCAAGATGCGTTAAATTTGACTGTACCTATAAACAACTCAAACATCGCGGCTAAAATACCGCAAAACATCCGAATAATCGGCTCAAAAGTCGGCTACCGCAGCTATAGCGGCGACCGCTTTGTGCTCATCGGGCGACTTTACGACGAGGATTTTTACAAAGACAGTTATAAATCGCTGCTTTGGACGAAATGCAAGTCCAATCCGCATCCCAAATACGTGCCAAACGTATACGTAAGCACCGCTCACGGCTCGCGCGGGCTTTGTACGGCCGTGCTTGGCGCCGAGGTTATCTGCGATCTTATTTTTGACCGTCCGCTTTGTATCGAAAAATCGCTTTTCGACGAGCTGCATTTGGCGAGATTTCTCGTTAGGAAACTTAAAAAAGGGCTGAAATAAACCGTTTTTGCGCATCAAGATTTTAATTTAGATTATTGCCTCGGTCGTTTATAAATTTGACGTTGCGACAACTTAAATTTAGCAAAAATCGTTAGGATTGCCAAGCGGTATAAATTTAGCAAATAGTCTTGCTTTGCAAAACGGCGTGTCAAATTTGGCGCAATTAAAAAGCTCGGCCAAGAGCGCGCGCAAACGGCCTTTTTGCGGACTGTGCTAAATTTAGCGGCTAAAGCTTAAAGTTCAGGCGCCAAGGCTAAAAGATATATCCGCAAAACGGAAAAATACGCCCGTAAACTAGGCTAATATAAATCAAAAACCGACAAAGCCTGACTGCGTGATTTGACGAGAGATTTTTTAAGCAGCTCAAACCGCGCTAGCTTTTGCTAAGACCGGGCGGATTAAATTTAAGGCAAAAACGAGAGAAGCTGATAAAATCATCTTTTGAGTCGGCAAATTTTGCTTTATTTCGTAAATTTTATAGAGATAAAATCCAAAAATGCCGTTATTTTAGGATTTTAAACCAAGATGGGTCAAGCTAGTTGCTACAAGATTTTAAGAGATTTTACGTTAAGCAAAAAGGTGACGCAGTTTGCGGGCGGTAGGATAAATTTAAGATTTTGTGCCGCCTTTAGTTTATGCGGCGAGACTGCGTTAAATTTGCTCTAGGCTGGGCGCTTGGGTAAATCAGGTATAAATTTGTCCAAGCGCCTAAATTTAAGTTTAAAATAAGATAAAGGCGGATTAGTGCAGCCGCATGCCGACTAAATCCGCCTAACTCGCCTAAACGCTTGGCGTAGGGTAGGTGCCTGGGATCAAGATGTCGCTTGTTACGTCTTTGATATCCCTATGTCCTGCAAAAGCCATCGTCGTATCCATCTCGTCGTATAAAATTTGCAGCGCTCGCGTAACGCCTTCCTCGCCGTATGCGCCAAGTCCGTAAACAGGCGCGCGTCCTAGCATCACGCCTTTTGCGCCCATAGCCCACGCTTTTAGCATATCTTGGCCGGTGTAAAATCCGCTATCTATCCACACCTCGGTTTTGTCGCCGACGGCTGCGACGATATCGGGTAGTGCCTTGACCGAGGAGAGAGTGCCGTCCATCTGACGTCCGCCGTGGTTTGATACTATGATGGCGTCTGCGCCGTGCTTGACGGCTAGTTGCGCGTCTTCGGGCAACATAATGCCTTTTAAAATTATCTTACCGCCCCAGAGATTTTTGATCTCCTCGATGTCGCTCCACTGCAAGCTCGGATCAAACTGCTCTTTAGTCCATGAGCTTAGCGAGCTTAGATCGCTTACGTTTTTTGCGTGGCCGGCGATATTTCTAAACGTCCAGCGTCTGTTTTTTAGATACCTTAGTCCCCACGGGATTTTCGTGCTTAGATTTATGAGATTTGGTATCGTAAATTTAGGCGGCGTAGATAGACCGTTTTTGATATCGCGGTGGCGATTTCCCAGCACTTGCAGATCGACCGTGATGACGAGAGCGGAGCATTTTGCGGCTTTTGCCCTGCGGATTAGGTCTTTCATAAACTCTCTATCGCGCATAACGTAAAGCTGAAACCAAAACGGTTCGATTCCGGCTTCGACTAGGTCTTCGATCGAGCAGATCGACATAGTAGAGAGCGTAAAAGGTATGCCGAATTTTTGAGCGGCGCGCGCCATATGTATCTCGCCATCCGCCCACATCATACCCATAAAACCCACCGGCGCGGTCATAGCCGGAAATTTTACCTTTTTGCCTAGCAGCTGGGTCTCTAGGCTGCGATTTGCCATATCTACTAGGATTTTTTGTTTAAATTTTATCGGCTCGAAGTCCGTGCGGTTTTCGCGGTACGTGGTCTGCGTCCAAGATCCCGTGTCTACGTACTCATAAAACATTTTAGGCACGTTGCGGTAGCATACTTGCCTTAGGTCTTCGATATTGGTCATCAAAGTTAAGTCTTTCATTTTTTATCCTTTGTGAGAAATTTAAATCGGAGTAATTATCTCTCATCGCCTCTTTTTAAGCGATAAAAGTTATCGTCTAATGTTTTAAATAAAGAAAATTTGAGCTTTAAATAGCGCTTTTAGGCGAAAAATTTATCGTTGTTTCGCTTGGTTACTCTTTTTGGCATCATGGATACGCCGCGGAGCGTAGGCATTTTTTGCTTTTATAATGTGTAAAATAGAAACAAATTTCAGGTTTAAATTTGACTTTAATGAAATAATGCTTAAATAATCAAACTAGATTTACATTATAATAAAGCAAATCAAATTTAAGATTTTAGAACTAAATTTAAGCCCGCTAAGACGCATTTTAAAGATAAATCAGCAAAAAAGAGAAATTTTTCTCATAAAAATCGTAAAAACAAATTTTGCGGGGTTTAAAGCGTAGTGACGAGTATTGGTTTCGTATTCCGGGTTGCTAACTCGCGCAGGCCGTAGGCTGTTACGGTTTTTGAGGCTTATCTTTCAAAATAAATCATCGGCATAAATAAGGCGGATAATCGGCGGTAGCAAATGGGTTTTGTGCGGATGGGGATCAAATTTACGCAAGAAAAATTTAGATTTGCGAATAAGATTTAATCAAGGCCTTTGCTGCTTTATTATTTTAGCAAAGGCCTTAAGGAGTTAAAGTCTATTTTTTACCGAAAAAGTCGCCTGCGATCCTAAAGATATCATCTACGATCGAGCCGTCTTTGTTCTGATCCAAAAACTGCGTAAGCATTGACATCATGGAGCCGTTGTCCGCGGAGTCTTGCAAATTTGATGCTTTGAGCTGATTGTTTAGCATGCCCGCGATCATCGGCGCGATCATCGGTAGCAGAGTCTTGATGGAGTCTGCGCTGATGCCTAGCTGCGAGCCTACGTCGCTAGCTAGAGCCCTGCTGTTTTCTTTCGAGCCCGTTAGTACGCCTAGCAGCTCGTTACCTTCGGCGACGCTGATGTTTTGCGGGGTGCCAGTCATCTCGTCAAGGTTTGAGCGGCGGATCATCTCGAGGAAATTTGACGAATCGGCGTCAGATTTAAAATTCTCGTTGGCTCTTTGCATGAAAATCGGCGCGACCTTAGAAATCACGGCCTCTACGTCGTTTGTGCCCAGTCCACTTTTTTGCGACATCGCATCTAATATACCGCTGGAGTTGCCCAAAAGCAACTTTAGTATATCCATTTTTATCCTTTTTTGATTAAATTTTTACCGCCGCTTGTTTGGGTTTAACGAGGCGGCAGCCGACAAGCCGAGGGGGCTTATTTGTAGTTTTTGATCGCCGCGTCCAGGATCTCCTTTGCGGCGTTTGCATCTTTAAATTCTTTAACCTTGACCCATTTGTTAGGCTCTAAAATTTTATAAGTTTCAAAGAAATTTTTGATCTTATTTAGAGTGGCCTCAGGCAGGTCTTTGTAGCTCTTGATCCCGTCAAATCTCGGGTCGATCTTGGTGACCGGTACGGCTAGTAGCTTCTCGTCCATGCCTGCTTCGTCCTCCATCACGAGTACGCCGATCAGGCGGCACGGGATCACACTGCCTGCTTGCAGCGGATATTCGTTTAGCACCAAGATATCGGCAGGATCGCCGTCTGCTGCGAGAGTGTTTGGCACGAAGCCGTAGTTTGCCGGGTAGAACATCGCCGAGTAGAGCACGCGATCGACTACGACCGCGCCGCTATTTTTGTCGATTTCGTATTTTATGTTCGAGCCGTACGGGATCTCGATCACGGCGTTGATTTTGTCCGGGTTTGAGCCTGCTTTGATTTTTGAAACGTCCATTTTAATCCTTTATAAAGCTCCTATCTCGCCAAAAGATTTTGAGATAATTGCCTTGAAATTTAAGTAAGCGATTATATAAAATCTCGGCTAAATTTGGAGTAAAACGAGAGCTTTTGCGAGCTAAAATTTGACGGGCTTACGGCGGTAAATTTAAAATTAGAACGTAAAATGCGCTACCGCAAGGAAGACTTTGGATGGCTAAATTTGGAAGGAAATTTAAGGCGGCAAACCGCCCTAAAATTATTTGATTATTTCGATACTTTTTACGTCGATAGAGGTTTTAGTAAAGTCCTTATCGACCTCGCCGTAGATACGCACGGGCGTGTTTTCATCGACAGTTACGCCTCTCCAGTCTTTGTGATCGATCTCGACTTCGATCGTATCGCCGTTTTTATCGACGAACTGGTAGTGCTCAGGGCGAAACTCGGAGACGATCTTGCCCTCAAGCACGACGCGAGCGTCATCCGGTAGGGCTAGGGCTTGTTTTACCGTACTTGCGCTCATGGCGCCCTTGCCGACGAAGCCGCCTTGATTTGTCGCGCCTTGCGCATTTGAGCTAGAGCCCGTAAATCCGCCCGCCGCAAACATAGCGCTTGCAAGAGCCGCTGATAAAACTATCTTTTTAAACATTACGCATCCTTTAAATTTGATGTGATTTTCGTGAAATCATAGAGCGGATTTTAATGATACTTCGTGAATTTTTTGTTAATTTGGATTTATGGAAAGCTTAAATTTAGAGCCTAGCTTGAGGCTCTAAAATAATGTTTACAGGCTATTTACGAGAGCCTTGACGTCGGCTACGATAGGCTCGATAGCGCGCTCGCCGTTTACGACGTGGAGCAGGCCTTTTTCTTTGTAAAATTTACGTATCGCCTCGATCGGCTCTAGATAAACCTTCATGCGGTTGTTGAAAACCTCGTTGTTGTCGTCGGCTCCGCGCGCTCGTCCGAGCACTCTCTCGCGTGCGACGGCTTCGCTAACGTCCACTTCGATCACGCCTTTTAATGCGATATCGTTTTGCGCGGCTAGCACTTTGTCTAGCTCGGTCATCTGCTCGACGCTGCGCGGGTAACCGTCGATGATGACGTTTGATTTGTCCGAGCTTTTGATTGCCGAGACGATCGCGTTTACGACCACATCAAGGGGGACTAGGTTTCCCTTTGAGATAAAGCCGTCGATTAGTTTGCCAAGCTCTGAGCCGCTAGCAACCTCTGCACGAAGCAGGTCGCCTGTGGAGAAGTGCGCAAATTTAGCATCTTCTTGAGCAATTAGCGATGCGTCGGTGGTTTTGCCCGAACCCGGAGCGCCGATGATTAAAAACAAATTTTTCATTTTTCCCTTTCTTTGCGGCTTGTCTCTTGAGCGTTTTTAAATGAGCTAGAAATTTCCTCCCTCGATGAACTATATGTTCTATCTTCGGTCGAAAATTTCTTCGCAACATTTAAATTCATCGCAAGATACTTCGCTTTTTCTTTAAAATAAAAAATAAAATTAAATAAATTTGTAGCGGAAGTATCGTGAGATGATTTTTGGAGTTGCGACGTAAAATTTTGGCGTAGATAGAACGTATAGTTCATCGAGCCGAAATTTTACTAGCTCTACAAAAAGCGCTCACGAGACGACGCTTTATAGTTTATTTTTCTTTTTCTCGCAGCCTTAGCCCCAACTCCCTCAGCTGCTCGCCGCTAGCTTCGCTAGGCGCCTTAGTTAGCGGGCACTGAGCGCGCTGGGTTTTAGGGAAGGCGATGACGTCGCGGATCGAGCTAGTTTTATTTACTAGCATATTTAGCCTGTCAAAGCCGATCGCGATACCGCCGTGAGGAGGCGCGCCGAAACTTAACGCGTCGAGCAAAAAGCCGAATTTCTCGCGTTGCTCGGCCTCGTCGATACCAAGTAGCTTAAATACCTTTTGCTGAACGTCGTTTTTGTGTATCCTCACGCTGCCGCCGCCAAGCTCATAGCCGTTAAGCACGACGTCGTGAGCGACCGATAGGATGTCCTCGAGATCCGGCTCGTCGATGTTTTTAGGCATGGTAAACGGATGGTGCATGGCTGAGTAGCTGCCGTCGTCGTTTTGCTCAAACATCGGGAAGTCAAGCACCCATAAAAACTCCATTTTGTTTTGGTCGATGATGCCCATTTGCTCGGCGAGGAAAATCCTAAATCGCCCCATGTAGTCAAGTACGACTTTTTTCTTGCCGGCGCCGAAAAATACGACGTCGCCGACTTTTAGCTCGCAGCGCTCTACGATCTCGTCAAGGTCGCTTTGCTCGAAAAATTTGCAAAGCGGTCCTTTTAGCCCGTCCTCTTTCATCTGGAAGTAGCCAAGGCCCTGAGCGCCGAATTTGCGGACGAATTCCTCAAATCTGTTCATCTCGCGCTTACTAAAGATATTATCGCCGTTTGGCACTTTTAGCGCTTTGACGCGGTTTTTCTTAGGCTCGCTCGCGATCTTGCTAAATATTTCATTGCTAGAGCGCGCGAAAATGTCGATAACATCGATCATCTTTAGATCGTAGCGCAGATCGGGCTTATCGCTGCCGTAGCTCTCGGTCGCCTCTTTGTAGCTCATGCGGCGGAAAGGGATTTGGATATCGTATCCGCATGCGGCAAAGACGTCTTTTAGCATATTTTCAGCCATATTTAGGATATCTTCTTGCTCGATAAAGCTCATCTCGATATCTATCTGCGTAAATTCAGGCTGTCTATCCGCGCGCAAGTCCTCGTCGCGGAAGCATTTTGCGATCTGGAAATATTTATCAAAGCCCGAGCACATCAAAAGCTGTTTAAAAAGCTGCGGGCTTTGCGGCAGAGCGTAAAACTGGCCCGGATATACGCGGCTAGGCACTAGATAGTCTCTGGCGCCTTCCGGCGTCGCGCGCGTTAAAATCGGCGTTTCAAACTCGATAAAGCCCATTTTATCTAGGCTGTTTCTAGCTGCGATAGCCGCTTTTGAGCGCATTTTAAAGATATTTTGAAGTTTCTCGTTTCTAAGGTCTAAAAATCTATATTTTAGTCTGATGTCCTCGTTTACGCTCTCGTCGCCGATGACGAAAGGTAGCGTCTCGCTTGGGTTTTCTACTATCACTTCGTTTGCGACTACTTCGATCTCGCCCGTTTTTAGGCGCGGATTTACTAGGCCTTCGCCGCGAGCGCGGACCTTGCCTTTTATCCTTAGAACGTACTCGTCGCGAACGTGCGACGCGGCCTCGTGAGAGCTCTTGCTATCTGCCGGATCGCAGACGATCTGGATCAGTCCCGTGCGATCGCGCAGGTCCAAAAATATAACGCCGCCGTGGTCGCGGTAGGTATTTACCCAACCGCAAAGCGTAACTTCTTTGCCTATGTCGGCACTGCTTAAATCAGTGCAGTAATGGCTACGCATTTTCACTCCTTTTGCTGTTTTTAACTCGCCCATTATACTAGAAATTTGCTTTTTCCCAGCTTTTTTAAAACAAAATGTGATAAAATCCGCTCTATGAAAAAAGAGAATTTATTACTTCCGGCTAAGGTAAAAAAAGTCGGTCTAGTCGCAAAAATCAATGCAAATTTAGTTAAAAACGCGCGAATTTTACGCGAGATTTTAGCTAGGTACGGCGTTCAAATTTTGTTTGAAAATGCGCTCGCTAAACATCTAAATTTAAAAGAAGGCTCAAATTTGCAAGGATTTGAGGTACGCGAGCTGGCTACGGAGTGCGATTTTTTGATCTCACTCGGAGGCGACGGCACGATCATCTCGCTTTGTAGAAGCGCGGCCGAGATTTCGCCCTTCGTGCTAGGCATTCATGCGGGTAGGCTTGGATTTTTGACCGATATCACGATGAATGAATGCGAGAAATTTTTCGCCGAGTTTTTCGAGGGCAAATTTGAGGTCGAGACCCCTTTTATGCTTGACGTTTTTTTGCACAAAAAAAGCGGGGAAATTTTACGCAAAATCGCATTTAACGACGCGGTAATCGTGGGCGAAAAGGTAGGTTCCATGACGCACGTGGAGGCTTTTTGGAATGAAAAATATTTTAACGCGTATTTTGGCGACGGCGTCATCGTCTCTACGCCCGTGGGATCAACCGGATACAACATGAGCGCGGGCGGGGCGATAACCTATCCTTTGAGCGAGGTGTTTTTGGTTACGCCCGTTTGTTCGCACTCGCTAACTCAACGTCCAGTAGTGCTTCCGCGCGGATTTGAGATCAAATTTAAAACCGCAAGCGCGGCGGTGCTCGTTATCGACGGACAGGATAGGTATAAGATGGGCGAGCTTGAGGGCGTAAGTATGACGCTAAGCGCGAGCACGGCGCGGCTAATCCGCCACGTCGGGAGAGATTATTTTCAAATTTTAAAAGAAAAGCTGCATTGGGGTTATAATGATTGAGCGGATTTTGATAAAGCAAAATTTGAGTTTTGAAAACGTCGAGTTAAATTTCGGGCGTGGACTTAGCGTATTTACGGGCGTTAGCGGCGCGGGCAAATCTGTCCTGATGGGCTCGATAATGGCGGTTTTGGGGTTAAAAGACAGCGAAGCGAAGCTGATAGAGGCCGACGTCTCGCATAAATTTAACCTTGAGGAATTCGGTCTTGAGAGCGAGGAGATAAATACCTTTAAGCTTTTTCGCGACAAAACGACGCGCTATTTTATAAATTCGCAAGCCGTTTCTAAAAAAAATCTCGCCAGCATCGCCAAAGAGCACGTCAAATACCTATCCGCAAAGGAAATAAACGAATTTGAAAACGAGAGATTTTTAAATTTGCTTGATAGCTTGCAGGCGAAAAAAGACGCTAAATTTAACGAAATTTTGAGCGAATTTAGGCTCAAATTTGAGGAATTTAGCCAGATCTCGCGCGAGCTAAAAAAAATAATCGACGAAGAAAAAAGAGTAGAGGAGCTAAAGGAATTTGCCTCTTTTGAAATCAATAAAATAGAAAGCGTGAGCCCGAAAATCGGCGAATTTGACGAGCTAATGGAGCTAAAAAAGCGCCTAAGCAAAAAGGATAAAATTTTAGAAGCATGGAATAGGGCGGAGCAAATTTTTAATTTCGAGCAGGCCGTGACGGACGCGCTAAACATCAGCGATATCGATAGCAGCTTCTTTGAGGAGGCGATGAACGAGCTGCGAGTAGCGCGCGAAAATCTAAACATGGACGAGCTAGAAGACGTAGATATCGAAGGCGTGCTAGACCGCATCGAGGCGATAAACTCTCTCGTGCGTCGCTACGGCGGCGAGGAGGAGGCTTTGCAGGCGCTAAAAACGCGCAAAGCGGAGCTTGCAAGATACGAAAATATAAGTTTTGAAAAGAGCGAGCTGGAGCGTAAATTTAAGCAAAATGAAGCCGCGGTAAATGCGCTGGCGGATAAAATCAGTCAGGCTCGCGCGGCAAATTTAAAGGAGCTTGAAGCGCTCATAAATTCGTTTCTAAAAGAGCTTTATATGAGCGAGATTTCATTAAAGATAAATAGTAAAACCCTGGACGCCGCCGGCAGGGACGAAGTAAATTTGAGCCTAAACGAGACGGCGCTAAAAAATCTAAGCTCAGGCGAGCTAAACCGTCTAAGGCTGGCTTTTATAGCAAGCGAAAGTAAGATCACCGGAGGCGGCGAGGGCGTCATAATCCTAGATGAAATAGACGCGAATCTAAGCGGAAAAGAGGCGATGAGTATCGCAAACGTGCTGCTAAGCTTGGCCAAATTTTATCAAATTTTCGCTATCTCGCATCAGCCGCAGCTAAGCTCCAAGGCCGATTCGCATTTTCTAGTCGAAAAGCGCGGCGAAACCTCGAACGTAAGGGAGCTAAAAAACGAGGAGCGTGTGAATGAGCTGGCTCGTATGATAAGCGGCGAGCGTATAACTGAGGAAGCGATAAATTTCGCCCGCCAGCTTTTGGTTGTTTAAGCTTGGCTTAAAATTTAGGTTGAAAAAAGAAAAGTAATGGTATATTCTCAAAAATTTTTAAATGGATATTTATGGAAAAAAGTAAAATTTTAATAGTAGAAGACAACAAAGCCTTAGCAAAGCTAATCGCTAAAAAGATGGAAGATAATACCGAAATGCAAGTGGACGTCGCTCACAGCTTAGCAGAAGCTCAGGCGTTTCTTACGAAGGCTAAGGATTATTTTATAACTTTGCTCGATTTAAATTTGCCCGATGCTCCAAACGGCGAAGTGGTCGATTTCGTAGCGTCTAAGGGACTGCCGATTATAGTTTTAACGGGCAGTATGGACGATAAGACTAGAGAAACTTTTATGGATAAGGACATCGTGGACTACGTCTATAAGGGAAATATGAGCGACGTAAATTATATATTTCATATGATAGATAGGCTAAAAAACAACAAGCAGTATAAAGTCATGGTAGTAGAAGACGTAATGCAGACCAGAAACGACGTAAAAAAAATATTGCAAAATTTGCAGTTTCAAGTATTTACGGCGGCTCACGGCGAAGAGGCGATGAATTATTTTGCCGATAATCCCGATATAAAACTCGTGGTTTCTGATTACGGCATGCCAGTAAAAGACGGTTTGGAGGTTTTAAAAGAGCTAAGGGAACAAAAAGATAAAAACGAGCTAGGCGTTATAATGATGACTAGCGCGAACGAAAACGTTAGCGGCGCGGTATTTTTAAAAAACGGAGCTAATGATTTTATCGCTAAGCCGTTTTTAAAAGAAGAGCTTATTTGTCGCGTAAATAATACTATAGAAAATATGGAAAATATCAATAAAATCGCAAATTTCGCCAATAAAGATTTTCTAACCGGATTATTTAATAGAAGGTATTTCTACGACGATATGCAAGGATACTTGGCAAGTTTGGAAGAAAATCCTATGCCTTACGCAGTAGCCGTGATCGACGTAGACGGGCTTAAAAATATCAACGATAAATACGGACAAGATAGCGGCGATAAAATTTTAAAACTGCTGGCTAAAAAATTAATCGACGACACCAAAAGCAGCGATATAGCGGCTAGATTCGGCGGCGGAGAATTTTGCGTTTTATTAAAAAACGTATCGCAAGAAGACGCGGTTAAATTTTTCGTCGGATTAAGAGCCGCAATAGCAGCCAATCCGGTAAATATTAAAAACGAATCGGTTAAAATTTCGGTTTCCATAGGCGTTACTTTCGGTAAAAGCGATTATAACGTCGACGAGATTTTGGAGCTTGCCGACGAGGCACTTTACAAAGCTAAGCAAAACGGTAGAAATAGGGTGGAAATAGCCTGATGATAATAGACACGCATTGTCATCTGGATGACAAAAGCTTTGAAAGCGACCTTGCGCAAGTTATCGAAAATGCCCGTAAAAACGGTATCGGCGGAGTATTGATACCTGGGGCTGATATTAATGATTTACCAAAAGCGGCTAAAATAACCCGCGAATTTGAAAATGTATTTTTTGCCGTCGGAGTTCATCCGTATGAGAAGGCGGGATTTGACGAAGAGGCGCTGCGTAAATTTGCGCGAGACGAAAAGTGTATAGCCGTGGGCGAGTGCGGGCTTGATTATTTTCGCTTGCCTAAGGACGAAAACGAAAAAGAAGCGGAAAAAGCCGAACAAAAGCGCGTATTTAGAGCGCAGCTTGATATGGCCGTAGAGTTAAATTTGCCCGTTATCTTGCACATAAGAGACGCAAACGAAGATAGTTTTAATATCTTAAAAGAGTATGCAAGCAGGCTAGTCGCTGCGGTTTTACACTGCTATAACGCTTCGCCGTTGCTTTTAGAGCTTGCTAAAATGGGCGAATTTTATTTTGGTATCGGCGGAGTTTTGACGTTTAAAAACGCAAAGAATTTGGTTCAAATTTTGCCCCAAATTCCGCGAGATAGGCTGCTGCTTGAAACCGATGCGCCGTATCTGACGCCGGAGCCCTTTAGATGCAAGAGAAACGAGCCTGCTTTTACGCGGTTGGTTGCGGCAAAGATGGCTGAGATTTTAAATTTAAAAGAAGAAGAGGTAATGCAAATAACTACGAAAAACGCGAAGAAAATTTTTACGAAATTTAACACGTAATCAAGGAGAAAAATGAAAATCTTTAGAGTAATAATGCTGTGTCTAGCCTGTGCGGGATGGCTTTTTGCGTCCGCAACCGGTAGCGACGCAGAGCAAACCCAAAAGATGATCTTAAAAGAATTCGACATAGACGCTAAATTTTTACAAAGCTCTCACTACGCTTCTATAAAAAATTCCATTAAAGATAGCAAAAGAAAAGAGTTTGCCGATACTATAAGAAATGGTTATAAGCATATCCCGATGCTTCAAAAGATCATAGAAGATTCTGGTATCCCAGAGTCGTTTTTATATCTTGCTATGACGGAGTCCGGTTTTTCAAACCATATAGTATCTAGCAAGAAAGCTATCGGAATTTGGCAATTTATGGAGTCTACGGCTAGGCTTTACGGCCTTAGAGTCGATAAATATGCCGACGAGCGAAAAGACCCTATGGCGGCTACTGCTGCGGCCACTAAATACCTACAAAGCTTAAAAAACGACTTTGGCAAGTGGTATCTTGCGATGATGGCATATAACTGCGGCGACGCAAGGCTAAGGGAAGGAATAAAAAAGGCCGGTACCGACGATCTAGCCGTTTTACTCGACGATAAAAAAAGTTATATCCCCAAAGAGACGAAAAGATTCGTAAAGAAAATTTTAACCATCGCGCATATAGCCAAAGAACAAGAAAGCCTGGTGGCTAAAACCAAGACCCAAGATGCCGTCAAAAATGCCGAGCTATCTAAGGTAAGCGTCCCGGGCGGTACTACGCTGATGGAGGTCGGCGACAGCATAGGACTTAGTCTAAAAAAGATGAAAGAAAACAATATGCATTTAAAATTCGTCTATACTCCTCCGACGCAAAAGCCGTACTATCTATATATACCGTCTAATAAAAAGAAAATGTTTAACGATAATTTCGAGGCTGCAAAAAATAGAAAATTTGAAATTTATACCGTCAAAGAAAACGATACGTTGCTAACCATAGCCGATAAAACGGGCGTAAATCATAAAATTATAAAAGAATACAACGGCCTTGCTTCAAATGAAATTAAGCCTGATCAAAAACTAGTCATACCTAGCGAACAAAATGTAAATTATTTGGCGGAATATATGGTAAAAAGCGGGGAAACTCTGGGCGAAGTGTCGCAAAAATTCGATGTCGCGCTTGAAGATCTAAAAGAGGCTAATACGCTAATGAGCTCAAACGGTTCTATAG
>NZ_CAUQHQ010000039.1:0-17677 GCF_963517995.1 uncultured Campylobacter sp. | reverse complement strand
CATCAAAAAAGACTATAAAATAAAGACCGTAAAAAATATCCTTGCAAAGCTCAAGGTTGTTTTTAAGCTCGCGTTGAAACTGGAGATAATAAATAAAAACCCTTGCGATTTTATTGAACTTCCTAAATTTGATAATAAAAGATATTTTGATTATAGCGTAGCGATCCAAAAGAAGTTTATAAAAGCTATCTCGGAAAATAAAGAGCCAAGCGCGGATATATTCTTTTTCTTGCTTCACGGTCGCCGTAAAAACGAGGTATTAAGCCTTAAATTTAGCGATATAAATTTCAAGACCAGGACTTATACTATCCCGTTTAAAATCAATAAGGCTAAGCGTGATATGTCTTACAAGATGAGTGATGAGCTTTATGATCGCCTTTACCGTCGATACATCGAAGCAAAGAAGCTAAACAAGTTAAACGGCTATGTATTCGTAAATCCGATGACAAACGATAAATATCAAGATTTGCGTAGGAGCTGGAACTCGTTATTAAAACGCAATAATCTACCCAGAATTAGGTTGCACGACATCAGGCATTTAATCGGCACGTATTCGATCAATTATCTTAAAATTCCGATCGAGCAAGTATCGTTTACGCTTGGCCATACAAATATTATCACTACGCAAAAATATATTACCGCAAACGTAAGAAAATCTAAAGAAACTATCGAAAATTTACTTAAATCAATTTCAGAATAAATTAAGCGTTTTTAAAAGTGGCTTCAAATGCCGATAAAATGGGGATTTGGTTGCGGAGGACGGACTTGAACCGCCGACCTTCGGGTTATGAGCCCGACGAGCTACCACTGCTCTACTCCGCGATGAAATTTGAGTGGATGGGGTAAGAGGATTCGAACCTCTGGATGATTGGACCAAAACCAATTGCCTTACCGCTTGGCGATACCCCAATGTCTGTAAAAAAGAAAGGTAATTATATATATTTTTACCTTATTTGTCAAGCTTTTTGGCAAATTTTTGCCGTTTTTTTCAAAGTTTTTCCATAAAAGCCGTGCTGTATGAGCCGTTTAAGCGTCTGTTTATATCGTCCTGCCAGCTAGCAGGCAATACTTCTAGCACTCTAAATTTAGGCAACAAATCCAAATTTTCGCTCGGATTAAAAAATAACTTATTTATCTGCATTACGCTTAGAGCATTTTCGTTTTTTTGCAGGATCTCTATCTCGCAGCCGGCCTTGCACGACCCGTTTTCAAGCACTTTGTAGTACCAGCCGGTTAATCCTGTAGCAAAAATCTCTTTGGCTAAATTTGCATTTCCCCAGCGTTTTGCAAGCTTAAAGCACGGTTTTCTAGGCTGGGTTACTTGTAGCACTAATGAGCCGATTTTATGCACGTCGCCTACGTTTACGGTAGTCTCATCCAGCCCGCTAACGGTCAAATTTTCGCCCATCGCGCCTAGCGGCAAATTTTTAAGCCCCAGATAAGCTTCCCACGCGGGGTAGTTTTCTAGCGAATTTGCAAACACGGCTTTGTTTACGCCACCATGATGCTTAGTATCGGCCACTTCATCGCCCTCAAAACCAAGCTCGCCCGCGTAGATTTCGTCCGTTTGGGCATTTTTAAATATCGCCGAGCGCCACGCCTTGCCCAGCTCGTCCGTGGCCGCTACGCTGCCGTACTGCCTTGCTTTACCTATCAAAAGCGCTTTTACGAATGCCATCTTACCCTCACGCCACGTTTTGCAGATTTAGCTTGACCTGCTCACCCTCGTCGTTAAACTCAAATCTCACCGCCCTAGCCCCGAAGCTCTTTGCGATCGCTTCTAGCGTGTCGCGCGCGGATTTGTGGATCTTGGACTGGAGCTGATTTATCAGACGCACGGACATCTTTTCGACCTCGGCACGCGCCTCCTCGATGAGCCTGTTTTTATCCTCCTCGCTAAAGCTGCTACCGAAAAATCCGTTTAGCGAATCAGGTAGCAAAAACGGGATAAATTTACCGTTTTTCTCGTCGTAAAATTTCATATTCGCGATCGAAAATTTGTATTTGCAAGGCGGCATCTTAATAAGATACTCCTCGCTTGCGACATTTACGATCTCTAGGCGTGGGCTTGTTAGGTCGTAGATGAAATTTATCTCAAACTCAAATATCATCGAGAGCTTTTTCTCGCTCACAAGCCAGCGCAGATACTCCTTACCAAAGTTGCCGAATGCATGGTCGGTCTTGGTCACGATCTCTTTGCTATAGACCTGAAAAACGGATAGCTCGCCGATGGATTTTAGCTGCGATATCTCGGTGCTGATCTGCGTAGTCGCGGGCTTTTGCGCGGTCTTTAAGGCTTTATTAAATCTAAAAATCGTAAATACGCAAATCGCCAGCAAAATCGCTAAAATAAGGCTCGTAACATCTATCATCTTTGCTCCTTTAAAAGGCGATTTTAGCGAAATTCGTTAAAATAATCGTTAAATTTGAGCTTTTGGTTGTTTTATATCGGCATAAATTTGGATCGTAAATTTAAATTTAGCAAGCTTTTAGAGCGGGTGCGGTTTGGCAAAACCCGCGCCTTTAAGATACGGGTTTAAATTTGACTCAAATTTGCTGCAAATTTAGCAAGCAAATTTGAGCTCCAATTTAACCGCCTAAAACACCTGAATAAATTTAAAATCATGCTCTCTGAGCACTTTTTTGATTAGTTCTTGGTGGTCTTTACCCTTGGTTTCCAGAGTGATAGTGATATTGGCGTCGCCGTACTCTAGGCTCGTGGAGAAGCGGTCGTAGTCGATTTTTACGATATTAGCGCTAGCGATCTTTAGGCTATCGGTTAGGCTCATGAGCGCGCCTGGTTTGTCGATCAGCGTGATTTGTAGCGCCATCTTGCGGTGGGACTTGATGAGACCCTTTTCGATGATGACGTTTAGCATTTGCACGTCGATATTTCCGCCGCTTAGCACGATGCCGATGCGCTCGCCGGCTTTAAATTTGACCTTGTTGTGCAGGATACTAGCTACGCCGACCGCGCCCGCGCCCTCGACCACGATCTTTTGCGTCTCGAGCAGGAACAAAATCGCGTTTGCGATCTCCTCGTCATCGACCTGCACGAACTCGTCCACGCACTCTAGGATATTTGCCAGCGTCGTCTCGCTCGCGTCGCGAACTGCGATACCGTCGGCGATCGTGCGTACGCTTTTTGAGTTTATGCTCTTTTTAGCGCTAAAGCTATTAAACATAGCAGGCGCGCCCTTTGCGCTTACGGCGACCACGCGGATGTCTGGGTTTACCTGCTTTACGCAGCTTGATATGCCGCTGATTAGCCCGCCGCCGCCAACCGGCACGATGATAGTCTCAAGCTCGGCCAGATCGTCAAGCATCTCAAGCCCCACCGTGCCCTGCCCGGCCATCACGTACTCGTCGTCAAACGGATGGATAAAGCTCATGCCCTGTTGCTTGGCGTACTCGACGGCGTAGGCGTAGGCCTCGTCGAAGTTATCGCCCTTTAGGATGACTTCGGCACCTAGATCTTTGGTGCCTAACACCTTTAAAAGCGGCGTGGACTCGGGCATCACGATAGTAGCGGGCGTTTTAAACTCGCGCGCCGAGATAGCTACGCCTTGGGCGTGATTGCCCGCACTTGCTGCGACTACGCCTTTTTTACGCTCATTTGGGCTTAAATTTGCGATTTTATTATACGCGCCGCGGATCTTGTATGCGCCCGTGCGCTGGAGGTTTTCTTCTTTTAGGTAGATGAGCGCACCGCTTGCGAGGCTTAGTTTCGCGCTGTAGGCAAACGGCGTCTTGTATACAAAGCCGCTTATCGTGCGCTTGGCTTGGATTATTTTATTTAGAGAGATCATTTTAGCCTTTCGTTTGTTTAAATTTTACTTTTCGTCGCTTTTGCTCGCGCGTTTATTTACCGTATTTTTGCTTACGTTTTCTTTATTTTTATTTATATTTTCGTTTTTGGCATTAACCGCTACGTTTACGGCACTACCTTAAAATCGTGCGTCGCCGTCAAATTTAGCCTAATCAAGCCTTTGAAGCTCGATTTTTATACACTTATCCTGCACGAAATTTATTCCGTTTTCGCGAGCAACCGTGCCTGCTTCGTCGTTTGTTATACATAGCTGTAGCCACAGTGTTTTCACGCCTTTTTTGACGGCGTCTTTTACTAGCTCGCTAGCAAACTCGCCCTTTCTAAACATCACGGCGATGTCGATATTTTCATCTATTTGGGTCAAATTTCTATAAACCTTGCGCCCTAAAATTTCATCAAATTTTGGATAGACGGGAAACACGTTAAAACCGCTCTCGATGAGAAATTTTGCCACCTCGTTGCTAGGCTTGCTCTCATCAGGACTAAGGCCTACGACCGCGATATTTTTAGCGGAGGATAAAATTCGCCTTAATTCGCTAGGCATTTTTACTCCTTAAAAGCACGCCGCACTCGATATGAGCGGTGTTTGCAAACTGATCAAACACGGCAAATTTAACCGCCTCATGTGTTAGGGCAAGCTGCGCTAGATCGCGTTTTAGACTCTGCGGCGAACAGGAGATGTAGATGATATTTTCGTAGTTTTTGATGAAATTTATCACGCTCTCATCAAGTCCTGCGCGCGGCGGATCGACCAAAACGTGCGAGAAGTCATAGCTAAAGATATCAAGCTCTCTTAAGCGGTTAAACTCGCGCTCGCGCCCAAACGCGCTCATTAGCTCCTCGGCGCTCATTCGCAAAAATTTGATGTTATCCACGCCGTTTAGTTCGCAGTTTTTAAGAGCATTTGCGATCGAGCTTTTGGATATCTCGGTCGCCAAAACGCGCTTAAATTTTTCCGCCATCGGGACGGTGAAGTTGCCGTGTCCGCAGTAAAGCTCGAGCAGATCCGTGCCGCGCTCTACGCAGCCCTTCGCCCATGCGACCATCTTTTCGTTTACGGCGGTGTTTGGCTGGATAAAAGCTCCGTCGCCAAATGTAAATTTATAAATTTTACCGCCGATATTTAGGCGGTCCTCTAAATTTAACTCGCCGCTTAGCAGCTTTTGCCCCTTTGCCCTTGCAGCGATCGTTACGCGCAGGTCGGCAAGCTCGCGCACTAAATTTTCTATCTCGCCCTGCTCGGCTTGGCCCAGACGCTTATGATAGAGCAGAGTCGCTAGTATCCCACTCGCGCATGAGATAAACTCGGCGCCAAAGAGCTTCTCCTTTAAAATTTGATTTTTCATAATCGCTTCAAGCAAACGCGGCATCAAATTTGCGATAGGAGCGGCAACTTTTGGACACTGATCTATCATGATGCGCCTAGTTTTAGCACCGTACATCGTGTATCTTAGCTCCTCGCCGTCGCGCCAGATCCCAAACTCTGCTCTCGTGCGGTAGCCGGCCCTCTGCGAGGCGAAAAACTCAAATTCGCCGCGGTAAAAGGGCTCAAATTCGCGCCTTATGAGATCTTTTTTAAACTCAGCCTGCTCCTCATAAGGCATATCAAGAGTGCAGCTACCGCACTCTCCTAGAAATTTACAAAACTTATCGGGCAAATTTAAACCCTCTGCCCGACGAATCTAACTACTAATGCCGTTACCAAAAGCCCAAACGGAAGCACTATCCAGATGCTTAGGCCAAGCGCGACCGGAAAATATCCAGCAAAAATGCTAACGGCGCAGACCGTAAGCGCATAAGGCATCTGAGTCTGGACGTGATCGATATGGTTACATCCTGCGCCCATGGATGAAAGTATCGTGGTATCCGAGATTGGCGAGCAGTGATCGCCGAATATCGCGCCGGTTAAAACGGCTGAGATATTAACTATCATATACGCGTGCAAGGCGTCGCCCACTAATCCGCCGTGCATGCCGACTGCATTAGCTAACGGTATTGCAAGCGGCATCAAAATACCCATCGTACCGTAGCTGGTGCCGGTAGAAAAGCTGATAAACGAACCAAGCATAAAAATAGCTGCCGGAAGGACAATCTTTGGCGTAGACTGCGAAAGCAGTTCGACTAGGTACCTAGAGGTGCCAAGCTCCTTGATAACCGAGCTAAGCGACCACGCAAGAAGCAAGATGATGATCGTAGTTATCATGGTTTTCCAGCCCTTGCCCCAGGTCTCTATCGCCTCGCGTACGGTTAAAATTTTCCTATAAACGGCCATAAATATCGCTACCACCGTAGCCAGTAAAGCCGACTGAAACAGCGCTACGGACGCATCGGCAGCGCCGAAAGTGGACTGAAACGCCTGAAATGAAAGCGGAGCGGCCTGCACGAGCGCAAACTCAGCCGCCTTGCTCGCATCCGCTTCCAGCGCGCTAAATCCGCTAAAATAAAAACTAACGAACGCTCCTAAAATCAGTACCAAAAGCGGCACTACGGCGTTTGAGCTTTGTAGTTTGATGTTTTCTTTGGGCTCTAGAGTTTTGTCTTCGACATCGTCTATGCGGGTATTTCCCGAGTGTAGCTCGCCCGCTCTGGCTCTGCGCTCGGCCTTTAGCATACCTGCAAATTCTCGCCCCATAAATGCGGTGCAGACGATAAAAAATAGCATGAAAAGATTGTAAAATCTATAAGGCATCGTCTCGACAAATATGCCAAACGCATTTATATTCGTTACGCCGATTTGACCGTAGCCGTCTTTGATCAGCGAGATCTCAAGCCCGACCCAAGTCGAAATGACCGCTAGTCCGGCAACCGGCGCAGCCGTAGCGTCGATGATAAATGCCAGCTTTTCGCGGCTGACTTTAAATTTATCCGTTATCGGTCGCATGATCGGGCCCACGATGAGGGAGTTC
The DNA here is from genome assembly GCF_963517995.1 of uncultured Campylobacter sp. GTDB lineage: Bacteria > Campylobacterota > Campylobacteria > Campylobacterales > Campylobacteraceae > Campylobacter_A. The sequence continues at coordinate 10,942 of NZ_CAUQHQ010000039.1, read as the reverse complement.
GCGTAGTCGTCGAAAAAGACGAAAAGCCCCATTACCCAGGTTGAAATTTGCGCCGAGACGCCCGTTTTTGCCTTTTTGCTTAGCCACAGCGCGACGGCTTTGGTTCCGCCCATTTTGGTGATGAGCGCGACCACGCCGCCGATACAAAGCACCTGAAGCACGATGCCTGCGTTCCAGCTATCTGCTAGCGAATCCACCACTCGGCGTACGATATTTATAAACCCTTTAACAAAAGCATAAAACACGTTTGAGTCCATAACGTTTATGAGAAACGTCCCGCTAAAAACGCCGATAAACAGCGACAAAACGACGTCTTTGGTGATAAACGCCAAAACTATCGCCACCACGGGCGGTATGAGCGTCCAGATACCGAAAATTTCGGCATTTTTTTTCGCTACTTCGGGATCTACGGCTAGCGCCAAGATCGGCAAAAGCGACAAAAATAAAATCTTTTTCATCAAAAACTCCTTTTCGTTTTTTCGTCGGTTTAATCAAATTTTCCGCCCCGCGTGCCATCGGTCGGTATTTAAGGCGTAAATTTAGCTAAATGCGGCTTAAATTTTTGTTTTAAATTCGCTTATCGATCAAAAATTTTAGCCCTTTATTAAAATCTTATGTTAAAAATAAAGCTCTTGGGGAAATTTTGCTTAAAATGGCGCCAGACGGTAAATTTAAATTTGCTCGTAGTTTAGATTTTGCGGGAAATTTTAGCTTTGATTTATCGGTCAAATTTTGATATTAGCGAGCCGTGCGTCATTTGTACGAAAGAAGGTTAAATTTAGATTTTCGTTTCAAGATTGAGCGGGCTAGGGCAATGTAAATGCAGCCTCGCTCCCGCCGCTCAAATTTAAGATCAGGCGCAAATTTAGGATTAAATTTGACCAAAAACAGCTAAATTTAATCCTAAAATCCGTAAATTTAACGCTAAAAGCCTACTTTTTCTCGATAAAAAGCCCGGCCCAAGTCTGCTGCGTCGCCATCGCTTCAACGACGTTAATATTGACGCGGTGAGGCATGTTTAGGCAGTTTAGCACGATCTGCGCGATATCCTCAGCGGTGATGTACTCCACGCCCTCGTAAACCGCGTCGGCTTTAGCCTTATCGCCGCCGAAGCGAATCTCGCTAAACTCGGTCTTGCAGATGCCCGGAGCTATCTCGGTCACGCGTATGCCGGTGCCGCGGATGTCGTTGCGCAGATTTCTGCTAAACTGCTTTACAAACGCCTTGCTCGCGCCGTAAACGTGACTGCCAGGATACGGCCATGCGCCCGCGGTCGAGCCTAGATTAAAGATATAGCCGCTCTTTCGCGCGATCATGAGGGGCAAAACGGCCTTGGTCGAGTATAAAAAGCCCTTGATGTTGGTATCGACCATCGTCTCAAAATCCTCGATGCTAGTCTCCGCCACGCCTTCAAGTCCCAGCGCCAGGCCTGCGTTATTTACGAGCACTTCGATATCGCCAAACTCCTGCGGCAAATTTGCCACGCCGTCAAAAACCGCCTTTTTATCGCGGATGTCGGCGACGATGATATGCGTATTTCCAAGCTCCTTAGCTAAGGCCTCGAGCCTTTCTTTGCGGCGAGCGAGCGCTACGATCTTGTAGCCTTCGCGGCTTAGCATCCTAGCTATCGCTTCGCCGAATCCCGACGTAGCTCCTGTGATAAAAGCCGTTCCTTTCATATTTTCTCCTTATTCGGTGATCAAATTTGACTCAAGCCCCATCGCCCTTAGATACTGCGCGTTGATCTCTTTTTTACCGATGATCGCGTAGTCTAGGGCGTTTAGTCCGTTATCATCCACTGCCTGCACGTCCGCGCCGTTATCTACCAAAAGCTGTAATATCTCCACGTCAGCCGCCCCCGCCGCGCTCATGAGCGCGCTTTTTGATGCCGCGTCAAAGTCGCAGAGCTTAACAAAGCTCGGCAGTTGGACGCTCAAATTTGAGCTATAGGCAAGCTTGGTGCTAAGATCTATCAGCCTTTTGTTTACCAGAGCTCCGTTTTCGAGCAAAAACTTGACCAAATTTATGTCGTTTAGCTGTACGGCCTTAAAAAGCGGAGTGACGCCGAGCAGATTTTCGTAGTTTACGTCCGCGCCGCTAGAAACCAGGAGCTTTACGTTATTTAAATTTTTAAGAGCGAAAAACAGCGGACTCTCAAAGCCGTAGTTTAAATTTACCCCCGCACGTAAAAATTCCCTTATCACGTCCTCACTTTTTTCGTAAAGAAGCGCTGCGTTAAAGGCGTTTTGCAGCGAGCTTTGCGAGACGGCGCCCGAATATATCGCCTCATTTATGCCGTATTTTGTAAAGGTCGGGTCGCTAACCTTTCTGGCAAATTCGTCCATATCGCCGTTTTGCAGAGTCGCCGCGGCAAATTTTAAAAACTCGTTTGCAACCTTTGAAGCGTAATAAATCGCGCTGCCTTCGTCTATTTTGAAATTTGATTTGTAGTAGTTTACCAGCAGTCCCAAGACGGCGTTGTAGTCTTTGTTAAAGTCCTTAAAAACCGTGAAGTTACTTAAGCTTTGATGCCCCCAGTAGCGAAGCCTAGCTCTGTTTTGCGCTACGAGTTTTTCGTATTCGTCGGGACTTTCTAGCTCTTTAGCGTAAATTTCGGGCGCATATGAGGCTTTTAGGATCTTAAATTTAAACTCGTTTAAATTTTTAGTCGCCAAATTTCCGACGCAAGCAAGGCTTTCGGCGCGGATCTTTTGAGCGGCCGAGAGTAAAATTTGAGCCTCTTTTATCCCCAGGATAGAGTCCTTGCAGTTTGGCTCAAATTCTCCCGAAAATGTTAAATTTTGCGAGAAAAACCGCTGCTTTTCGGTTAAGGCGTCATCGCAGCTAAAATCTGCAAAAACAAAAGAAAACGACAAAAATATCGGCAAAATAAATCTCATCGTATGCCTCAATATCTTTTAATTTTGATAATTCTACCAAAAAATAATTTGGTAAAAATAAATTTACCGCTCATTAAAGCAAACGTCCGCAAATGCGGCTTTTAGCTTCTCGTAAAGCGGAGTAAAAGGCACGCCGTTTACGCGCACCTCGGCGATAGAGGTGATGAAGTTCGTATCTCCGCTCCAACGCGGCACTAGATGATAGTGCACGTGCTCTGCGATACCCGCACCCCCTGCTTTGCCTAGATTCATCCCGATATTTACGCCCGCCGCGTTTAGTTCGCGTTTTAAAATTTTTACGCCCTCGCGCACGTAGGCGCTCATCTCAGACCACGTCTGCTCGTCTAGGCTTTCGATATTATCGGTATGCGCGTAAGGTATCACCATAAAGTGCCCCGGCGTATACGGGTAGAGATTCATAATCCCAAAACACCGCTTCGCGCGGAATAAAACGCCAGTCTCGGCGTCTTTTTCGGGATGATTTACGACGTTGCAAAAGACGCAGCCCTGCTCCTTTTTACCGAAATATTCGCTCCTCCACGGCGCGCAAATGTGATCCATCCTAGCCCTCCTTTAGAGTTTTTACGGCCTTTGCCAAGTCCTCTTGCCTCATAAAATGCTCGCCTATCAAAAACGCGTCGGCTCCTTGCGCATGAAGCTCTTTTAGCTGCGAATGCTCGTAGATACCGCTTTCGGCGACGATGACGCTTGCGTTTTTGATTTTAGAAAACAGCTTCTCGCAAAGACTCATATCCATCTCAAACGTGCTTAAATTTCGGTGATTTACCCCGACTATTTTTGCACGTGCGAAATTTGACTTTTCTACGTCCTCTTCGTCGTGCGTCTCTACTAGAGCCTCAAGCCCTAAAGAGCGCGCATAATCAAGCAGCCGCTTTAACTCGCCGGCGCTAAGAGCCTTTGCGATAAGCAAGATAAAATCAGCCCCATAAACAAGCGCTTCTAAAATTTGATACTCGTCTACAATAAAATCCTTGCGAAGTAGCGATAGCGAGCTTTCGCGTCTGATAGCAGACAGATATTCTAAATTTCCTTTAAAAAAATGCGGCTCGGTTAAAACCGAGATGGCGTTTGCGCCGCCCTTTTCATACTCTTTGGCTATCTCTACGGGCGCGAAATTTTGCCTTATCAGCCCCTTGCTAGGGCTTGCTTTTTTGACCTCGGCGATGATGCGATACGGCTCGTCTGTGCTGCTTTTTAGCGCTTTTACCGCGTCTTTTATCTCGCGAGGATTTTTGGCTGCGAGCTCTTGCAGTTTTTCAAAAGGCGTTTGCGATTTTCGCAGCGCCAAGTCCTCTTTCGTTTGTTTAATTATCTGATCTAGTATCATTTTTTACCTTTTTTTTAGGCACTCTTTGATAGCGTTTATGTGCTCTTTGCCTTCAGGCGAATTTACAAATTCCTCGTTATGAAGAGTTTGCCTCATTATCTCGTCGGCCTTTTTACACTCGCCTAGCTTATAGTATCCCCACGCTAGCGAGTCTAGATAAAACACCGACCCCGGCTCTAGCTCGAGGGCTCTATTTACCAGATCTATCCCCTTTTTCGCGTCTATATCGTGATCGATGAGTAGGTAGCCGTAGTAGTTTAGATATAGCGCATTATTTAGCTTTACGGCCGATTTTTCAAAGTTATTTATGACTTGCTTTAGACTATCTTTATCTATCTTTTTGGTTTGTTTGTTTGTGTCTCTTTCGTATTGATATATCGCCATTTTGGCTTGATATTCGAGATTAAAGCTCTTATCAAAGGCCTCCTGCGCCTTTTTATAAGCCTTAGCAAAATCCCCAGTCGTCGCGTAAAGATCCATCAAAGCGTCGTCGTTATATGAGTATTTTTGCAAAAATTTGATCGCAGCGTCGTAGTTTTTTTGATAGACGTAGACGCCAAGCGCTTTTTCGAGATAGTTTTTTTCTCTCGTCGCTTCATAAAGCCCCTCATAAACATCTATCATATCGGAGTAGCGGCCGTCCTGCGCATAGATATCTACTAGCGCCGTGCAGGTCTCGACCTCGCAGCCGTCTATACGGCGCGAGCTCTCTAGGTACCTGATCGCCTCTTTTTTGTCGTTCATTTTATTGTATAAAAGATCGACTATTCGCAACAAATTTTCCACGCTCCTATCTAGCTCGTATGCGCGCTCGAGCTCGCCCAAGGCAGCTTTGTTGTCGTTTTGCATCGAGTAGACGGCAGAGAGCATAACGTGGTTTTTAGAGATGTCTTCTTTTTTTACGAGTTCTTTCATTATCTTTGCGGCTTCGTCTAGTTTGTTTTCGCTCATCAAATTTGCGCCCTGTATGCGAAGTACATCCACGTCATCTTTTAGCACCTTTTGGCTGAGCGCTAAAATGCTTTTAAAATTTACGTTTTTAGAAAAAAACGCAAGTCTGAGCGCCTCTTTTAGATAGTCCGTGTTTTTGGTTTTTTCGTAAAGCTGCTCGTAAAGCTCGGTCGCCTCGTCGTGCTTAGCGTTTTCGGCCGCCATTAGCGCCTTGATAACGTATAAATTCTCATCAAAGTCCTCTTTAGCGGTAGCAAAACAAACAAGCAAGACCGCCAATATAAATTTTAAAATCGCCTTATTCCCGCACATTCTTTCTCCAATTCATCGATTTTATCCTTAAAATAGTCCCAAAACGGAAAGGTGCGGCACTGGCTCGGGCGAAAGTCGTAAACCGAGCAGTTTTTTGCCGTTTCGTCAAAAAATACGCACGCAAATCCGTCCTCATAGGGCTTTTCTTTGAGGCTAAATTTATATCCGAATTTATCTAAAAACCTCGATCTAAACTCACCCTCGCTTATTTTTAAATGCTCCGCCATCGCCGAAATTTCCGCCGAACTTATCCATATATAGCCGCTTTCTCCCGTACAGCACTTGCCGCCGCACCGCTCGCACTTGCTAGTGTCAAATTCATAACCAAAGCCGCTTTTTCTTAGCAAACTCACTGCGCCGCGTCCTTGCTCTGCGTATTTGCCGTAGCAAAAATCTCAGCCGCTTTTTTGCTATAAACTCCGCCTTCAAAAACGAAAATCGGAGGCAAAATTTGAGCTAAGGATTTTGAGCTTTTTTTAGCCTCGATGAGTGCTAAATTTGCCGCACCGTCCGCCTTTGGATGCACGAAGCAAAGCCTAGTAAGCGTAAATTTAAACTCGCTCAAACAAAATAAAATTTCAGCTAGACGCTTAGCGTCGTAACAAAAGCTAAAAACTCCGCGCGGCTTTAGGAGCGAATTTGCCCTGCCTACAAGCTCGCTAAGGGGCAAATTTTCGCTGTATCTAGCGGCACGAAGGTGTTCGTTCTCGCTTTTTTTCGCGCCGTCGTGATAAAAAGGCGGATTTGAGACGATGAGATCATATCTTTTTTCGCTCTTAAATTTAGCAAAATCAGCCGTTATAAACTCGGCTTCAAGCCCGTTTTGACTAGCGTTTGCGGCGGCTAAATTTACGTTAGCTTCTAAAATATCAAGCAAGCTAAGCGAAATTTTAGGAAAATCGCGCTTTAAAAGCAGTCCCAAAACCCCGCTGCCGCAGCCAACCTCTAGCACCTCGCCGCACACACCGCCCTCACGGATAAAGTTATACAAAAACATCGTATCGCTATTATAGCGGTAGCCGTTTTTAGGCTGAGTGATTATCATCTATAGACCTTTATGATAAAACCCTGCTTATCCTCAGATGTTATTATGTCGTTGCTGTAAGATATGCGCGAAAAGTCGCCGAATTCGTCTTTTATCAGCTCTCCGGCGACCTTGGCGCGCTCCTTGCCGATACCGAAATTTGCATACGAATCGATCTTTTCAAGTTCGTCTTGAGGGATAGTTTTGGCTACTTTTGAGGTGGCGATAAAGTTACCGCGGCTTACTATCGGCGTGATTTCAAAATAATAATTTGAATTATAGCTCTGCAAAAAGTCGCTTACTTTATTTTTGCACGTTTGCGTCGGCTTATCAGAGCCCGCACTCATATCCGTGCACTCGACGGAGGCGATGAAAACTACTTTTTTAGGCACTTCGGCTCTAAAATTTAGCTGAATTATCTTTTTTAGGTTTTCGTTTTCGCTCATTAGCTCCTCGTTTTTAGCCATTATTTGCGCTACTTCGCCCTTTGCGAGATTTCTTTGCGCGCTGGTTTTAGCTAAATTTTCCTTTGTTTGATTTAGGTTTTGCGCCTCGTTTAGCGCTTGCTTTTTTAGCTCCGCTATCTCCTCGTCTTTTTTTGCTATTTGGTTTGTTAGCTCGTTTATTTGCTCTTTAAAGCTCTCGTTTGATTTTAGATTTTCATCGACTAGAGCAGTGATTTTATTGTTTAAAATTTTATAGTTTTGGATATTTTTTTTACCGGTGGCGATCTCGTCTGCTAACAGCTCTTTTTGGGCGATTAGCGATTCGTTTAGCTCCGAGATTTTGGCGTCTGATTTTTGCAAAAGCTCGTCTTTTTTAGCCGATTGCTCTACTAGTTCGTCTATTTTGGCTCGATGGTCATTTTGAGCGCTAATCGCGTTTTTACGAGCATTTTCGAGTTCTATTTTTAGCGCGTCTATTTGAGCTAAAAGCTTTTGCGCTTCTTTTTCAAAGTCCTGCGATTGTTTTTCTATTTTTGCGTTTAGTTCGCTATTTGCCGTATTTAGCTCGTCATTTACCGCTTTTAGATTATCTTTTGATTCGGCCTTTTTATTTGCGATTTCAAGACTTACTTCAAGCTCGGTTATTTTTCTTTTGCCCGCATTGAGCTCTTTTTCTAGCGATGAAATTTGATTTTTGTTAGAGCTTTGTAGGGATAAAATTTGAGCGTTAAATTCGCTCGAAACCCTCTTTATCTCGCTATCTTTTAGCCCTATTTCGCTCATTAGCCTTGCGTTTTCGTTCTTTAGTTTCGCCGCCTCCGCCGTAGCCGTTTTTAGTTCGTTTTCAAATTTTGCCTTGCTAGTTTGTGCTTCGTTTTTTAGCGCGTCGTTTTGAAATTCTAGCCGTTTTAGCGCATTTTGTTTTTCGTGTTGAGTTTTAGCGCTTGATTTATCAAATTCGCTCTGCTTTTTTTCAAGCTGGGCTTTTAGATTTTTTATCTCTGCTCGTAGCGAAGTTAAATTTTGCTCTAAATTTTTATTTTTCTCGTTTTGCTCTTGCGCTTTGGCTAGTTTTTTATTTAGCTCATCTATCGCGCTTAGGCGCTGTTTGTCGTTAGCTCCGGCGGCTTGCTTTCGTCTAGCTTCTAGCTCGGCTTTTTGCTCGTTTAGCTGATTTGTTATCTCTAGGTTTTTACCGACTAGATCGAGGTTGTCATCGTATAGGAGCTTGTTTTGTGCGCGCAGAACGCGGATTTGTTCTTTTAGCTCGGACTCGTTTCCCAAAACGGGCGCGTCGGTATCGTTTGCGTCCAAATTTTTTTCATCTATCAAATTTGGCGAAATACGATTTTGCGGGGTTAAATTTTTATCGTCTTTAGCCTGCGCAAGCTCGTCTTTAGGCAGTTCTTCGACGTTCATTACCTGCACGGCGAGCTGTTTTGCGCTTTGGTCGCCGCCTTGTTTAGAAAACTCGAAATACAAATAATAACCGCCAAGCGTAAGCAAGCAACCGCAGATAAAAAATAAGACTAAATTTAACGCTCTCAACTCTACTTTTCCTTGATGTTTTGAACTACCTTATGCGCGTGATTTAGCGCTAGCACTATCGATCCGCCGTTTTTTAGCACTATATCGCCGCCGATATATAGCCCTGAGACGCTGCTTTCGTAGTGCTCGTTTACGATAGGATCTTTATCTGCGTCAAGCTCTACTCCGCATTTTTGCAAAAAATCAACCGGGGTCGAGCCGCCGATAGCGTAGACGACTCTATCGTAGACTCTGATTTTACCGTTTGAAAAGTGCGCCCTCACGCGTCCTGATTCGTTTTCTATCTCGGTGATATCGTGATTTAGGCGGACTTTTAGCTTATTTGCCTTCTCCAGCTCCCAAAGCGCGGCTAAATTTACGTCGTTTACGCGGCTAAATTTATCCTTACGGTACGCTAGCGTGGTTTTGTTGTATTGGCACAGCTCGATAGCGTACTCTACGGCCGAGTTTCCGCCGCCGACGACCAGCACCTTTTCGCCGCTGGAACAGGAGTTTAGATTAAAATTTACGACTCCGTTTAGCGAAGGCGGGATTTTATAGTCCGGCTTGTTTGGACGTCCCATTTTACCGATACTTATCATCACGTTTTTGGCCTTGTAGTCGCCCTTTGCAGTGTGCACGAAAAACAAATCGTCCTTTTTTTTCACGCTTTCGACCTCGGAGTTAAAAACCGCTTCTATCTCGTCGCGGTCTAGCAGCTTATCAAAATAATCAAGCGTGCTTTCTTTCGTGCCGTCCTCAAAGGACACGATGCCGTGGATGGTGCTGTCTTGACCTTTGTACTCCTTATCCACGCGCTTGTTGTCTTTGTAAAATTTACGTATCGTTTGACTGTGATTGTCGCCTTTTTCGAGAAGCAAGACTTTTTTTAATCCGTTCGCCCTAGCCTCTACGACGGTCGCGATACCGCAAGGGCCGCCGCCGATAACGATAATATCGTAAACATCGCTCATTAATTTCTCCGATTTTGATAATTTTTCATTAATGTAGCGAAAATTGGATTAAATTTTAAGAAATTCGCAAAATTTGGGGCAAATTTAATTTAAAAGCGCAAAAAGCGGTCAAATTTAAAAGATAAAAGGCGGGCGGGGGCAAATTTGACTCGTTTAAATTCCGTAAATTTACGAGCCAAATTTGAGCCTACTAAATTTACAAATTTATAAAAAGGCGCAAATTTCATCAAATTTACGCCCGGTAAAGCTAAATTTTCTTTAAAAACTCAGCGATCAAAAACGCTAGTTCTAGCGACTGATCGGCATTTAAGCGTGGGTCGCACTGCGTCTCGTATCTGTGGGCTAGATCGTTTTCGTTTAGCTTAAACGATCCGCCCGTGCACTCGGTCACGTCCTGCCCAGTCATCTCTAGATGCACGCCGCCCGCATGTGTACCTTCTGCTCTATGTATTTCAAAAAAGCTCTGCACTTCGGCTAGGATCTTGTCAAATTCGCGCGTTTTGTAGCCGTTTGCGGCTTTTATCGTGTTGCCGTGCATCGGATCGATGCTATAGACGATATTTAGGCCTTCGCGTTTTATTTCGCGTAGGATTTTCGGTAACCGCTCGCCGATTTTATCCGCGCCCATTCTAATTATTACGTTTAGTCTGCCCGCTTCGTTTTGCGGATTTAGCGCATTTGCGAGCGCGATGACGTCCTGTGCGGTAGCGTTTGGCCCGATTTTGACGCCCAGAGGATTGTGTACGCCGCTTAGAAAATGCACGTGAGCGTCGTTTATGCCGCGAGTGCGCTCCCCGATCCAGAGCATATGCGCCGAGCAGTCGTACCAGTCGCCGGTGAGGCTATCCTCTCTAGTGAGCGCCTCCTCGTACGGCAGCAAGAGCGCCTCGTGCGATGTGTAGACCTTAGTTTCGCTAAGCGCGGGAGTATTTGAGGCGTTTATACCGCAAGCCCCCATAAACGCTAGAGTTTGGCTTAGCTGCCTAGCTAACTCGCCGTATTTAGCGTCAAGCTCGGGCTTTTTGATAAAGCCTAAGTTCCAGCGATTTACCTCGTGAAGATCGGCTAGACCGCCGCGAGAAAAGGCGCGAAGCAGGTTCATCGTAGATGCGCTTTGATAATAAGCCTCGATCATGCGGTTTGGATCGGGTACGCGGGCATCTGAGTTAAATTCAAAGCCGTTTATGATGTCGCCGCGGTAGCTGGGTAGCTTTACGCCGCCTTGCTCCTCGTAGTCCGAGCTTCTAGGCTTGGCAAACTGACCCGCCACGCGCCCTACTTTTACGACGGGACAGCGCCCTGCGAAGGTTAAAACGATCGCCATTTGCAGCATCACTTTAAACATATCGCGGATATTTACGGCGTTAAAATTTGAAAAACTCTCCGCGCAGTCGCCCCCTTGGAGCAAAAACGCCTCGCCGCTACAAACTTTTGCAAGGTCTTGCTTTAGATTTCTAGCC
>NZ_CAUQHQ010000038.1:0-17742 GCF_963517995.1 uncultured Campylobacter sp. | reverse complement strand
ACAGTATCCACCCCCATTAAATTCATTAATTTATAAAAGCCCAATGCAGTTACTCTTTTAAAAAAAGAATCAGACATTCTATCGTTCCTGATACCGAGTACAACATCGCATCCATTCGCGTAAGAATCAGTAAAATGTATCATAGATTTTTCATCTTGTTGCAAATCTGCATCAATAGAAATTAGGCAATCGCATTTATCTTCTACATACTCTATTCCTGCCAATAAGGCGTTTTGATGGCCTTCGTTTTTAGAAAGTTTTATGCCTTTAGTGAATAAATTTGTAGCACTAGACGATTTTATTATATTCCAAGTACCGTCCTCACTACCATCATCGACGTATAAAATAAAACTATCGCTTTTAATCTTTTTTTTATCGATTAAATTTTCTAGAGTCTCGCTCAATCTTTTTATGGTTTCGCCTAAAACCTGCTCTTCGTTATAACAAGGAACGATAATTGCCAATTTAGGGATATTTCTCATCTAAAAATCCCACAAAAATCCAAAACTTCTTTTTCTATTTTTAGTTCTTTAAATTCTTTATGCGTTACCAAAAATACGACTATATCAGCGATATCTACTGCTTTTTCGTAGTTTATTATTTCAAAATCCTTGTGCGATTTTATATTCGGCTCGACGGCTAAAATTTCAAATCCTTGATTTTTTAATTCACGAGTAATAAAAACCGCAGGCGACTCTCTAAGGTCGTCTATATCGGGTTTAAACGCAAGCCCCATGCAGGCTATCTTAGGCTTTTTGCCGTCCTTTAGCTCAAATTTTAAAGCGACGTTTTTTATCTTTTCGATCGCCCACTGCGTTTTGTGATTATTTACCTCTCTGGCTGTTTTGATAAGCTTTGCGTCATCGCCACCCGCATGCACGATAAACCACGGATCGACGGCTATACAGTGTCCGCCCACGCCGCAACCTGGATTTAGGATATTTACGCGTGGATGACGGTTTGCTAGCGAGATGAGCTCCCAGACGTTTATGCCGAATTTATCGCACAAAACGCTAAGCTCGTTTGCAAATGCGATATTTACGTCGCGAAACGAGTTTTCGGTGAGCTTTGCCATCTCGGCGGTTTTCGCGTCGGTTTGCAAAATCTCGCCCGCAACGAAAGTTTTATAAAATTCGGCTGTTTTTTTTGCGGCTTCTTTATTTAAACCGCCTACGATTCTGTCATTTTGTACGAGTTCTTTTAAAATTTTACCGGGCAGTACTCTTTCTGGGCAGTGAGCGATGTAAATTTTAGAGATATCTACGCCGCTATCTTTGAGGATTTCGCCTATTTTTTCGGTAGTTCCCACGGGCGAGGTCGACTCTAAAATCACGATATTTTCGTCCCTAACGAATGGCGCTATAGACTTACTGGCGCTTACGACGTAGTTAAGATCGGGCACGTATCCGTCGCAAAAAGGCGTAGGCACGGCTATGATAAAAACATCGGCTAAATCAGGCTCTAAGCTTGCCCTTAAATTTCCGCTATTTACCGCGCCTTTGACGAATACGTCAAGCTCAGGCTCTATGATATGGATTTTACCTTGGTTTATCGTATCTACCGTACTTTGCACTACGTCTACTCCGCGCACTTTGTAGCCTTTATTTGCCAAAAGCGCCGCAGTAGGCAGTCCTATATAGCCAAGCCCCATAACGCAAACATTTTTTATCATCATCTCTCCGATCTTAAATTTTTTATAAATTCTACTATCTTAATGCTAGCTTTACCGTCGCCGTACGGGCTTCGCGACTGAGACATCTTTTGATAAATTTCGTCGTAGTCGAGTAAAATTTGAGCCTGAGATACTATATTTTTCTTATCAACGCCGACGAGTTTTACCGAGCCGGCCTCTATAGCCTCGGGTCTTTCGGTTATATTTCTCATTACAAGCACCGGTTTACCGAGGCTTGGCGCTTCCTCTTGTATCCCGCCGCTATCTGTTATGATAAAATACGCCATACTCATCAGATAAACAAATTCGCCGTACTCTAGAGGCGCTATCAGGCGGACGTTACCAATACCGGATAAAATTTTCTTTACGGGCTCTTGGACGTTTGGATTTAGATGAACGGGATAGACTATATCGACATTTGGATTTTTGATCGCTATAGTCTTTAGAGCCTCGCAGATATTTATAAATCCATCGCCGAAATTTTCCCTTCTATGACCGGTTACGAGTATGATTTTTTTACCGCGGCTAGTATCGTATTTTGCATTTAGCGAGGTTAAAATTTTATCTTTTAGCGCGTTATCTTTTTGCATCCTTTCAAGCAGCAAAAAAAGCGCGTCAATAACGGTATTTCCGGTTACTACGATATTTTCTGGACTTTTATTTTCTTTTATAAGATTTTGTTTTGATAAATTTGTAGGGGCAAAGTGATAGCTTGCGATTATGCCGACTAGCTGCCTGTTTATCTCCTCAGGAAAAGGCGAATAAATATCCCCCGTTCTTAACCCCGCCTCTACGTGGGCTACCTTGATCTGCTTGTAAAAAGCGGCCAAAGAAGCTATACTAGCAGTAGTAGTATCGCCGTGGACAAATACTATATCCGGTTTAAACTCGTCTAAAACATCTCGCATCTTTAGCAAAATCCTAGATGTCAGATCATACAGATCCTGTCCCGCTTGCATAATGTCCAAATCATAATCTGGAACTATGTCAAACATCTCAAGAACTTGATCTAACATCTGTCTGTGTTGAGCCGTGACGCAAACCTTGACGTCAAATTCGCTATATTTTTTAAATTCTTTTATCAAGGGCGCCATTTTTATGGCTTCCGGTCTGGTGCCAAAGACTATTAGTATTTTTTTTATCATTAAATCATTCTTTCCAGCCTAGCATTCGCCAAATTCGGATTTTCCATTTAAATTTAGCCGCCTTAAAAGATCGCCCTTACGCTAGATTCGGAACTATTTTATACAAATTTCAGTTAAATAATAATTAATTTTAAATCATTTTTAGACGTAGGAATTTATGCGTATATTTTGGACGTTTTAGCCGCTTAAGCCTAAAATCTCGTCAAATTTACGGCCGCTAGAAGATTTAAAGTAGGTTTAAATTTTTAGTAAATTTAAGAGTCGTCTTTGCGAGAAATCCTGCGGAAAGCCAAAGCCCTCCGCAGATAAAGGCGTATTACATCATTCCGCCCATGCCGCCCATGCCGCTCATATCAGGCATCGCAGGCATCGGTTTATCCTCTTTTAGCTCGCTTATGGTAGCTTCAGTGGTTAAGAGCAAGCTCGCCACGCTAACCGCGTTTTGAAGAGCCACACGCTCAACCTTGACCGGGTCGATGATGCCGGCTTTAAACATATCCACATACTCGCCCGTAGCCGCGTTAAAGCCATAGTTGTCGTCTTTGCTAACGCTTACGGAGTTTGCTACTACGCCCGCGTCAAAGCCCGCGTTTTCAGCGATCTGGCGTAGCGGAGCGGTTAGTGCGCGTCTTACGATATCTGCACCGATAGCTTCGTCGCCGCTTAGTTTTAGATCTACTTTTGCGCTCGCTTTGATAAACGCAGCGCCGCCGCCTATCACGATGCCCTCTTCTACGGCCGCCTTAGTCGCGCTTAGAGCGTCATCCACACGGTCTTTTTTCTCTTTCATCTCGGTCTCGGTAGCTGCTCCAACCTTGATAACCGCTACGCCGCCGCTTAGCTTAGCTAGGCGCTCTTGTAGTTTTTCTTTGTCGTAGTCGCTCGTTGTTTCCGCGATTTGAGCTTTTATCTGGATGATTCTAGCGTCGATTGCCGACTTCTCGCCTGCGCCGTTTACAATAGTCGTATTGTCTTTATCGATGATGACGCTTGAAGCCTGGCCTAGGTCGCTTAGAGTTGCGCTTTCTAGCGTTCTGCCTAGCTCTTCGCTCACCACTTCGCCGCCGGTTAGTATCGCGATATCCTCAAGCATCGCTTTTCTTCGATCGCCAAAGCCGGGAGCCTTAACCGCAGAGATGTTTAGCACGCCACGAAGCTTGTTTACTACTAGCGTCGCAAGCGCCTCGCCCTCGATATCTTCAGCGATGATTAGTAGCGGTTTACCCGTTTTTTGGATCTGCTCGAGCACGGGTAGCAGGTCTTTTAAATTCGTAATCTTCTTATCAAATAGCAAGATAAACGGATTGCTTAGCTCGACCTGCATCTTTTCGGCGTTCGTGATGAAGTACGGGCTTAGATATCCGCGGTCAAACTGCATACCCTCGACCACGTTTAGCTCGTCGTGGATAGATTTTGCTTCCTCGACGGTAATGACGCCGTCTTTGCCGACTTTTTCCATCGCGTCAGCGATCAGTCCGCCGATAGCAGAGTCCGAGTTTGCCGAGATAGTCGCTACTTGCGCGATCTCTTTTTTATCGGTTACTTTGCGCGATAGGTTTTTTAGCTCGGCGATTATAGCTGCGGCCTCTTTATCCATACCGCGTTTTACCTCGACCGGATTTGCGCCTGCGGTGATGTTTCTTAAGCCCTCTTTAAAGATAGAGTGCGCCAAAACCGTAGCCGTAGTCGTGCCATCGCCAGCCTCGTCGTTTGTTTTGCTAGCGACCTCTTTTACTAGGCCTGCGCCCATGTTTTCTAGAGCGTCTTTTAGCTCGACCTCTTTAGCTACGCTCACACCGTCTTTGGTGATAGCAGGAGCGCCGAAACTCTTTTGCACTAGCACGTTTCTGCCGCGAGGCCCCATCGTTACTTTTACCGCGTCGTTTAGTTTTCTAACGCCTTCATATAGTCTATTTCTAGCCTCGTCTGAAAAAAATATCTCTTTTGCCATCTTTTTTTCCTTTAAATTTAGATTATTTTAAAACGCCTAAAACATCTTCGATTTTTAGAACCAAATATGTTTTACCATCAAGCACGACCTCGGTGCCGCCGTATTTAGCGAAAACCACGCTATCGCCCACGCTCACGCCTTCTACCTCGCTTGATACCGCCAAAACCTTGCCGCTTAAAGGTTTTTCTTTTGCATTATCGGGTATAATGATGCCCGAAGCGGTCGTTTTGACGTCCTCAAGACGCTCGACTAAGACTCGTTTGCCTAACGGTTGAAAATTCATGATTCATCCTTTATGGTTTGATTTTACTTTTTTAGCACTCTTTTGTTTTGAGTGATGAAATTATAGTCAAATTTTTAGAATTTGTCAATAATTTAGCTAAAATTCTTAACAAGTCTTAGTATAATCGGCTCAAGTTTCATAATAAAATTAAACTAAATCTAAAAGGATAGACGATGAAAATTTTAGGCGCTCTGCTCGGACTGGTTTTTGCTTTGCTTATCGCGGCTTACGTTGCGGCCTTTACGGATTTTGGCAACGGTTTGGTTAAGCCGTATGCCCAAAATTTGATTAAAGAAAAAAGCGGATTTGACGTCAAATTTGATAAATTTCAGATCCGTCCGACGAGCGTAGATATCGTAGCTAACGTAAACGGCGAGATCGCGGCGAACGTAAACGGCGGGCTTTCGATTTTCTCTCAAAGCCTCGACCTAAAATACGACGTCGCCGTTAGCGATCTAAAAAGCCTGGGCGTCAAGCTAAGCGAAGCTATGAAAATCTCAGGCATCGCAAAGGGCAAATTTAGCGATTTCACCGCTAGTGGAGTAGGCCAAATGCTAGGCTCAAACGTTAGCTTTGACGCAAATTTAAAGGACTACAAGCCGCTTTCTTTAAAGCTAGACGCTAAAAATTTACAGGTCGAAAAAGCTCTAGCTCTAGCCGGCCAGCCTATCTACGCGCACGGTAAGATCTCCGCCGTAGCAAATATAGTAGAAAGCGGCGGCAAGCCAAACGGCACCGCAAATATCGATATCTTAGATGTCAAAACCGATAACGCGCTCATCGCAAAGGATTTTAACGTCACCCTGCCGTCAAATTTCGCCGCAAACGGCAAAATCGTAGCCGACGTTAAAGACGGTATCGTAAACGCCAAAAGCGCGGTGATCACGCCGCTAGCGACCATCGGCAGCGACAAGACGATCTACGATCCAAACTCAAACACCCTAAGCAGCGACGTCAAACTCATCGTGGACGATCTGGCTAAATTTGAGCCCGTCGTGGGGCAAAAGCTTAGCGGTGCGTTTAAAGCAAACGGCAACGTCATAGCCACCGCCGGCGAGCTAAAAAACTTCGACGTCAAGATCGAGGGGTTCGGCGGTAACGTCGATGCGGTGCTAAACGGCGGCAAACTCATAGCCAAAATCAGCTCGCTAAAGCTTGACGAACTCGTTAAAATCGCCGCTTTCCCGGCATTTGTCGGCGGAACGATCAGCGGCGAAGCGGTACTAAACGACGTCCACAACACGCAAAATATCTCTGGCTCTGTCAAGCTCGCTACAAAAAACGCGCGGCTAAATCCGGCCGAGCTAAAACAGGTCGCAAAGAAGATAAATTTGAGCAAACCTCTAGCCTTTGAACTAAATGCAAACGCCGACGTGGCAAGCTCGAAAGCCAAATTTAACGCCTCGCTAAACTCCGAACTTCTAAAACTAAAGAGCCTAAGCGGCGTTTACGGACTGGACGACAAAAACGTGGACGTCAAATTTGACGCGGGCATCGATGATCTGGGTAAATTTGAAGAGCTAATCGGCAAAAAACTATCGGGCAAAGTGGACGTCAAAGGCGCGGCGAAGCTCGCAAAAGGCGCGCTTAGCGAGCTAGGTCTAAACGCAAACGCTCTAGGCGGCAAGATAGATGCAAACCTCAAAAACGAAAAACTCACGGCAAATTTAAGTGCACTTTCGCTCAAAGACGCATTTACGCTGGCTGCGCTGCCAAACTACGCCGACGCCGTGATCGACGGATCCGTAAATCTAAGTGGACTGGATCCGAAAAATCTCAGCGGTACGGCTAAATTTAACCTCAAAAACGGTATCGTAAACAGCGCCGTCGTAGCAAAGGAGCTGGATAAACGCTTCCCAAGCGGCACGAAATTTGACGCCAATGCAGACGTCGCCATAAACGGCGGCAAGGCTAAATTTGACGCGGTAGCAAACCTCGTCTCAAACGCGAACAAGAACCTAATAGCGCTAAAAAATCTAAAAGGCGACTACGAGCTTGAAAGCGGCTCGGCGAAGGCGGACTTTGAGCTTAACATAAGAGAGCTAAAAGAGATCGAGTTTTTGGTCGGAAGGCCGCTTTACGGGCCTTTGCTAGTTATCGGCGATGCGACGAAAACGGGCGAAAAGCTAAGCGCGAACGTAAATTCGCGGCTCTTTAACGGCGATCTTAAAGCAGTCTTAAAAGACGATATCTTAAACGCAAATTTAAAAAGCTTCACCGCCAAAGGCCTCACAGACTTTTTGGGTCTCTCGCACGTCTACGACGGCACGGGCGATATGACGATGGATTACAACCTCGCCTCGCAAAAAGGTAAATTTGACGTCACGGTAAATGACGGCAGGCTTGCAAAGACCGATTTTACCGAGCAGGTAAGAACCTTCACGGGACGCGACATAACAAGCGAAATTTATAAAAATAGCAAAATAAAAGGCACGATAAACAAAAACCTCATCGACTTTAACGCCGATATGAACGCGACTAGAAGCCACGTTTCGGTAACTAGCGGCAAATACGACATGGCAACCAAGGCCGTAAACGTGCCGATCAAGATGAACTACGAAAAAACCGACATCGACATCACGGTCACGGGCACCAGCGACAACCCGAAATACACGATCGGCTCGGACTACCTAAAAGGCAAGGTGGTTAAGGAGCTGGATAGATTTTTAGATAAGAAATTCGGAAAGGACGACGAAAACGGCACCACGGGCGATGCGAAAAAAGACGCTAAAAAAGATGCGATAAAAGGGCTGCTCAAGGGGCTGTTTTAGGTAAATTTGAGCTAAGCGAGGCGGTAAATTTGATGCCGAATTTGAGTAAAATAAGTTTGGCAAGTGCGGTAAATTTAAGCCGGAGCCCGCTTACTCAGGGTGTTAAATTTGAGCTGCTGCTCAGCTGAATTTGATCGCTCGGCTCTGCGGTTAAATTTACGATTTATCTGACGGCAAATTTAATCCTTTTTGATTAAAGTCGGTGGCACGGCTCGGTACTAAGATCAAAGCTTTAAATTTAAGACCTTACGGGTAGCGAATTTAAAAGATCCCAGGACGCTAAATTTAGATCGCTAAGCTAAATTTAAGTCTGCTTTGAGGATAGATGGCGGGCAAGGCGGCGATGAATTGCCAGCAAGCTCTGCAGCCAGCAAAAAGCTATGAATTTTTGAATTTTATGCGACAAAAAATGATTAATAAAGCGCTAAAGAAGCAATGATTTAAAGGAGTAAATTTGAACGCAGCAGACAATCAGACGCAAAATTTAAACGATAATCCTCAAAACTCAAATTTTGCAAATTTAGGCTCGGATAAATTTGCAAGGGAGTACGATAAGGAGCCTAATTTGAGCCTATTTTCAGCCTTATTAACCCTCGCGCTCGTTGCCATCATTATCTTGATCTCCTTGATTTTTTCTTTGATGAGTTTGGATAGGATTTTATTTAGCTCCATTATTACTATCATAGTTTTAAAGCCTACGTTTAAAGAAGCGTTAAATGCGCCTAAAAACGGCCATTTCAGCTTTGAAAACGGCGCCGTAAAACAGCAAATCACAGACAAAACCATAAAAGAAATCAAGCTTGTCCAGATCTCGGACTTAAGAAAAACATTTGACATCACGGATGATTTGTATCAGATAGAAGCTAACAAATACATCGTTTTCATCGGCCTAGTTTTCGTGCTTTTGGCGCTTAAAAACTATTGCGACGTGATGGGTGTGAATATTTTTGAAATTTTTGCGTTTTTTATCTTCTTATTTTTTACCTCGCTTATCCCGCAGACTATTTTTCATTTTAGATTGGGCGGGCTCAAATCCTGCACGGTTTATAATATGCTTGCTATTTTTTCCAAAAAAGACGGCGTGATAATAAATATTTTGATCTGGGCAAACGACGATTACAAGGAGCTAAAAGAGTATTTTCTGCGCAAGAAAGGGATAAATTTGGATAATGTAAGTAAACAGTTTAAGTTAATAAAATTTAAATAAAATCTATAAAATAACCGCTCGCAAAGTAAAGTCGGTAAAATTTAAAGTAGCATCCGCTGGTAGCCAAATATGGCGCGGCAAATCCAGCCTCGCTCGCGGACTGATTAGATAAGGCCGAGCGAGGCCAAAATTTACTTTGATTTTTTAACAAATTCCCTAAATTTCGCGCAGCCCATATCGTATCCATAGTCGCAAGAAAGGCCGTAAAGCTCCATTGCCTTTTTATCGTCTTTTACGCCTTGATCCGCCTTTTCATGTCCGCGAGCTAGAGCGTAACAGCCCTGTGCGTCTTTGTAGTCGCAAGCTAGTTCGTAGTATTTGCGAGCTTTTTGCGGGTCTTTTGTGCCGCCGTATTCGCCGTTACCGTGCGCGGCCGCTCTCACGCACGCCTCGCCGACTCCGCCCTCGCAGGCTTTTTCGTAAAGTCTCGCCGCCTTTTCGTAATCCGACTCGACTGCGCCCCATAGCGCGTTACCGTCGTAAGCCCCCGCTATGGCCGCGCATCCGTCCATATCGCCTAGCTTGCAAGCTTTTTCATATAGGGTAAATGCTTTTTTGCCGCCGTCCTCGTCGCTAAATTTGCCGTTTTGTTCGCCCAAAAACGCCGCCAAATAGCAGCCTGCGCCGTTTTTATCGCTATTACATGACTTTTCAAACAAATCCATACTGCGCTGGGTATCGTACGCTTTTATATGCGCTTTGGCAGCCTCCTCAAAATCCCCGCCAAAAGCCGCTGCGACTAAAATCGCCGTTAAAACAATCTTTTTCAATCCGCCCTCCTATTTGCTAAGTTTTTTAAATTTAACGCAACCTCGATTAAAGCCGTTTTGGCAAGCTAGGTCGTAAAATTTAGCCGCTTGAGCATCGTTTTTAGGCGTTGCGTCGCCTGATTCATAGATATCTGCCGCATTGTAGCAGCCCTCGCCCTCTCCGGCCTCGCAAGCAAGTTTATAATATTTTAGCGCATCGGTAAATTTAGCGGCGGCGTCGTACTTTTTAGCTATTCTTAAGCAAGCGTCTGCGTTTTTTGTCTCGCAGGCTTTTTCGTAAAATTCAGCCGACTTCTCGCCGCCTGTTTCATCTGCGCCGGTTTCATCTTGCAAAGTCGGCGCGTCGTAAAGGTCGCCGGCCGCCTCGCAGCCCCTCGCGTAGCCTAGCTCGCAGGCGTTTTTATATAGCGCAAGAACCTGCGAAAGTATCTCCGGCTGCACATCTGCGCTATCTTGATCGTAAATCGCAAGCGATTTTATAGATGCCGCAATATAGCAGCTTACGGCGTTTTTATCGCTCTTGCACGATTTTTCGTAAAGCGACGCAGCTTTCTTGCTATTTACGTCTTGCAGGTATTTTTTTGTAGCGATCTCAAAGTCCGTCTGTGCCGACGCTAGAGCGACTAAAAGTAGAGCCAAATAAATTTTCTTAAACATCGCAGATCCTTATTTTTTGTCTTTATAGAGTCGTCTAAACTCGGCGCAAGCGCCCATAGAGCCGTAATCGCAGGCTAAACCGTAAAGTTCATACGCTTTTGCGACGTCTTTTTTTGCGCCGTCGCCTTTTTCGTACATATCAGCTTGTGCGAAGCAACCGTCCGCATCCTCATAGCCGCAAGCCGCCTGATAAAATTTAAACGCCTCTGCTAAATTTCGCTCTACGCCTCTGCCCTCGTCGTAATAACCGGCTAATTTCCAACAAGCCGCGCCTACTCCGCCGCTGCAGGCTTTTTGATAAAGCTGCATAGACTTTTTATCGTCTATCTCTTGACCGCCGCGGCCGTTTTCATAGATTTCGCCTAGGGATTTGCATCCGTCCATATCGCCCATTTCGCAGGCTTTAGAAAACTGCGCAAAGCTTTTGGTAGTATTTGAATCTTTGGCACAGGTATTGTCGTTTCTAAAGCCTGCGGCATAGCCGCCAGCGGCATTTTTCTCCTCGCAAGACTTCTCAAACAACTCTAAAGCCTTATCAAACTCGTTTTGCGCTAGCTCGGCCGCAGCCTCTTCAAATGCGCCCAGCCCAAAAGCCCACACCGCTAAAAATACGGTTAAAGCGATTTTTCTTAGCATTTATTCTCCTTAAATTTAATTCCAAGCAAACCTAGCCCGGTAAATTTGACGCTCTAGCGGTTAAATTTATCAAAAAACCACATAAAAGCAAAAAGTAGTCCCGCAGCCTTGCTTTTACTCTCGTCAAACATAAATTTGCGCGCATCTTTAACCGGCACGTAGGCTAGCTCGATATTTTCGCCGTCTATGCCGCCGCCTTCGCCAACTTTCATATCGTCGTTTATCGCGGCAAAAAACATCGTCTGCCTAGCTCCGCCAAAACCTAGCGCGCCGCGCGTGGAGGTTATGCGCTCTACCTTGCTAGCCGCAAATCCCGTCTCCTCGGCGATCTCCTCGATGACGGTCTGCTCCTCGCTTTTTCCTTTATCCATTAGCCCCGCGCAAAGCTCGTAGGTATAGCCTTCCTCGCCCTCTTGCGTTAAATTTAGCGGCCCCATTTTTGCGCTTTGGATATTAAACCAAACGGCGGGGCGAAACTGCTTAACCAGCAAAAACGCGTCTTTATCCTCGTGATAAAGTAGGGCCGAGACGCTGTCGTGAGCCTTTACGCACTCCCATCTGACGGGCCTTCCGCACAGATCAAACGAAATTTGATACGGCTTTACGTAGCGCGGAGAGGTTAAATTTTCTATCTTGATATTTTTTACAGCAGTATCCATTTTGCCAGTCCTAAAAAGCTAAAAAATCCGACCGTATCGGTAACGGTGGTAAGTAGCACGGCCGAGCCGACGGCGGGATCGATGTTAAATTTCTTTAAGGTTAGCGGTATCAAAGTACCGAAAAATCCGGCAAAAAATAAATTTATAAGCATCGAAGCGCCGATAACCACGCCTAGCATCGGGCGACTAAACCAAATCGAAGCGATGACGCCCATCAAGCAAGCAAAGGTTAGCCCGTTTATGAGCGCGATGCCTACCTCGCGCTTTAGCGCGACGGCGGCGTTTTTAAACTCGATTTCTCCCAAAGTCAGTCGGCGCACGGTTACGGTAAGCGCCTGCGTGCCGGTGTTTCCGCCCATAGACGCCACGATAGGCATCAGCACGGCAAGAGCCACGTAACTAGCGATCGTATCGTCAAAAAGTCCGATGATGCTGGAGCTAATAAGCGCGGTAAATAAATTTACCAGCAGCCAAACGGCGCGCGCGCGGGTAGCCTTTACTAGGCTCGTATCCTCCTCCTCGGCCTCATCGTCGACGCCGGCTAGGTTATAAATTTGCTCCGTGGCGCTTTCTTGGATGTAGTCGTGGATATCGTCGGCGGTTATTCGGCCTAGTAATATGCCCGTGCTACTAGTTACTGCGATGACGTTTAGGTCGTAGTCTTGCACCATGACGGCTACGTCTTGCATGAGATCCATATCGTTTGCGACATGGGGTTTGTAGCGATCGGCTTGCGCTTCCTCTATATTTTGCTTTAAAGTCTTTGAAAAATCAAAAAGTATCAGGTCTTCAAGCGGGATGGCATACTCCAAAACGCCCTCTTTATCGACGATAAAAAGCTGCGAGACGTTTTCTAGCTTGCCCTCTTGCTTTTCGCGCCTAAGCCTAGCTACGGCATTTCCCAGCTTTTCTTCTAAATGCGCGGAAAAAAGCTCGGTTTGCATGTGCGCGCCGGCTCTATCTTCTTCGTAGCTTCTTAGCCTTAAAATTTCGTTTTGATTTTCTCTATCTAGCTCGTTAAAAAGCTCTCTGGCCTTATTTTCGTCGATGTCTTCGATGTATTGAAGCAAATCGGTCGCGTCGTCGCTTTCTAGCTCTTCTAGCGCTTCTACGATCTTTTCTGCGGGTAGTTGCTCGATCACGTCTTTTAGCATGTGATCGGGCATCTCGATGGCTACGTCGCCCAGCATCTCGGGATCTAGCTTTTCTAAATACTCTGTAAAAAGCTCCTCGTCGTGCTTTTTTAGCGTTTTTAGGTGATGGGCTAGATCAGCCGCGCTTAGCTCCTCGTCGATCGTCTCGTTTAGGTGCGAGTCAAGCAGCTCTTTGGCTTCGTTTAATTGCTCGTTTTCTTCCATTATTTACTCTTTTTGTCGCTTGACTCGGCGGTTTTATCTTTTGATTTGGCTTTTTTATCGGCGGTCTGTTTTTGCTTTTTAGACTTATCTTTGCTGGCGTTTACGTCCTTTTTCTTTTTGGACTCGCTTTTTGATTTCTCTTTTTTCTTGTCGTTTGATTTTGATTTTTCTTTATCTTTTGCATTTTTGCTGGATTTTTTAGAGTCCGTTTTTTTATTTTTTTCTTTTTGGGCAGCCGAGCTAGACTCTGTTTTCTCCGTTTTAGTCGCTGCTAAATTTACGGCTTGGCTTGCGTTTACGTCCGCTTTGATAGTTACATTTTGCTCAGATTTTACCGTCAAATTCGTATCGGCCAGGCCGGTTTTGGTTAAATTTACATCCTTTTCATCTTGGGATTTAACTTCGCTTGTTAAATTTACGTCGGTTTTTGCGGTCAAATTTAGCTCCGCTTTCGTCGCGTCATTTTCTTCTGCGCCGATTTTTAGCTCGCTTGTTAAATTTTCGTCCGGCTTCGTCTCGTTAGCTTCGGCTTTTGCGGTTAGATTCGCATCCCTATCAACGCTTGCCGATTTTTCGTCTGTCGCCGTTAGGTTTTCGTCGGTTTTTGGCGTAAATTTAACCTCGCCCAGCTCCGATACGGCGCCAAATTTCTCCTCTTTTTCAGGGATTTCGTCATTAGTAGCGGCATCTTTGATCTTTGCTTCAAACTGCTTTATGTATTTTTGAAATTTAGCGTTTTCCGTCTGGGCAAAGATATTTTTAGCCACCTTTATCTCGTTTTCGGGATTTATCGCATTGCCGTTTTTATAGACGCCAAAGTGTAGGTGCGAGCCCGTACTCATGCCGGTACTGCCTACGTAAGCGATGAGTTGCCCCTGCTTTACTTTTACACCGCTTTGTATGCCCTTAGCAAAGCCGCTAGAATGCGCGTATAGCGTCTCGTAGCCGCCGACGTGCCCTACGATGACGACCTTGCCGTAGCCGCTTTTGGTTCCGACGAATTTAACCGTTCCGTCGCCGGCCGCCTTTATCGGAGTGCCTTTGGGAGCGCCGTAATCCACGCCCAGATGCGCTTTATAACGCTTTAGTATCGGATGATAGCGCTTTGGCGTAAAAGGCGAAGTAATGCGGGCATTTGCTATCGGCCTGGTTAGCAAAAATTTATCGTTTTTCTTACCGCTTTTGTCGTAATATTTGTTTTCGAATTTATACGTGACGTATTTTTTATCGCCGATTTGTATCGACGCCCAGTGTATTTCAGGTACGCCAAACGTTCGTCCGAGCCTAGTTTTTTGCGTGTATTCCATCGCGAGCCTGTCGCCTTTTTTTAGCTTTTTAAACTCGCTTTCCGGCACTTCGCTCTTCATCGCCAGATAAAACCCGTGCGCCAAAGCCGCGCTGCCCGTAGCGTCTTGAATATCTTGCGAAGGCGAAACCGTAATAGGCATACTAAGCACGCGTCTATGCGTCTGATATGAGATCGAGGAAAGCTGAAAATTATACTTTCCGTCGTTATCTTTATAAATTTGCGCTTGGAGTTCTTCGTTTACGGGGATTAGCACCTGGCTTATCCCGCCTTTTTCGTCTCTTAAAATTTGATACGAGACGCCCGCTTTTATCTCACTTACAAACTCCTTATCGTCCGAATCCATATCATAATAAAGAGAAAGCGGGATGGAGTTTTTCTCTAAAAATGTTAAAAACGTATCTCCGTTAGGCCAGCTAAGCTCCTGAACGGTAGGTTGAGCAGGCTCTGCGGCGAATAAATTTACCGTCAGCAGTAAAGCTAATGAAAATTTCCTCATAAATTCCCTTGATTTAAAAGCCGTATTTTACTCGAAAATTACTTACATTTTGCAAAACTAAGGCGCTTTAAGCTATAATGAGCGGCAAAATT
The DNA here is from genome assembly GCF_963517995.1 of uncultured Campylobacter sp. Lineage (GTDB taxonomy): Bacteria > Campylobacterota > Campylobacteria > Campylobacterales > Campylobacteraceae > Campylobacter_A. Next base: position 2,736 of record NZ_CAUQHQ010000038.1, on the reverse strand, counting down.
CTACATTTTTAGGAGATAGGTTTTGAAAAAATTTCTTTTATTTTTAGCGGCGGCTTGCCTTGGCTTTGCGGCCGAGTTTTCGATGAGGGAGTATAAAACCCCGCTAATAAGCGTGGATGAGGGCGTAGGCACGATCATAGACGGCTCAGATATCGTCGTAGGCAGTAGTGGCGTCGTGATGCATAAATTTGAAGGCTCTCAAAGCTCAATCATCGCCCGCGCCGTAGTCACGCAAAAAAGCGGCGGCTTTGCCAAGGTCAGGTTTGAGGTATTTGACGCGCTAGCGCAAAAGGCCCTGCCTCTGCCGGGAATTTTACCTAAAAGCGGCGACGAGATCATCCTAAACTATCTCTACGACCGCTCGCTCATAGTCGTGCCAAACAAAGAAATTTACGCCGAAGTAATAAACGCGTTTAAAGGCGTTACCTTTATCCACCCAGATATCGTAGGCTCGTACTTAAGCTACGAGTATAAGCCAAATCCTAGCCGAGACGATTTTCGTAAAATGTGCAACCAAAGCGCTGCGGGGCTAATATTTATCGCTATGAATAATGAAGCGCTTTTTGCCGACTGCCAGAGTTTCGAGCCGCTAAAGCGCTTCCAAAGCGGCGCGGTCAAATACTACCAGCTGCCTTTTTATACTCGCGTCAAGGACATCGATACGGTATTTTGGAAATGGGGCTCGGAGCAGATCAGCGACTTTGACCGCCACTACAAAGCTCTCTTGAAAGAAAAATGATGCACGAAAAACACGCTAAATTTTTCGTAAATTTACTAGGCGCGGACAACGCCTACTTCGACGACGCGCACAGGATCGCCTACTGCTACGACGCGACGAAAAAGCGCCATTTGCCAGACGGTGTGCTTTTCCCGCGCCACGAAAAAGACGTTAGCGAGATTTTAAAATACTGCAACGAAAACGGAGTCAAAATCGTACCTAGGGGCGCTGGCAGCGGCTTTACGGGCGGGGCGCTAGCGCACGAGGGCGGCGTGGTGCTTGCATTTGAAAAGCACATGAATAAAATCCTAGAAATCGACATGCAAAACATGGTCGCCGTCGTGCAGCCCGGATGTATAAATATAAATTTACAGCGCGAAGCCGAGAAATTAGGGCTTTTCTACCCACCCGATCCCGCCAGTCAGGACTACTCGACGCTAGGCGGCAACGTCAGCGAAAACGCAGGCGGCATGCGCGCGGCAAAATACGGCATCACCAAAGACTACGTCATGGCGCTACGAGCCGTGCTACCTAGCGGTGAGGTCATAAGAGCGGGCAAACGCACGATAAAAGACGTCGCGGGATACAATATCGCAGGCATTTTAATCGCTAGCGAAGGCACGCTAGCAGTAATAACCGAGATCACGCTAAAACTCATCGCAAAGCCTAAATTTAGAAAAACGGCGATGGGAATTTTCCCTAGCGTAAACGCCGCGATGAACGCCGTTTATAAGACGATGGCAGCAGGCGTAACGCCGGTAGCGATGGAGTTTTTAGACGCGCTTTGCATACGCGCGGTCGAGACTAAATTTAACAAAGGCCTACCGCAAGATGCGGGCGCCTTGCTCATAACCGACGTTGACGGCGATGTTTTGGGCGGCTTAGAGCAGGATCTTGCTACGATAGAGCGAGTGTTTAGAGAAAACGGCGCTAGCGAATTTAGACGCGCCAAGGACGAGAGCGAGCGAAACGACATCTGGTTTGCCCGCCGCAACTGCTCGCAGGCGATAAATATCTACGGGAATTTAAAGCTAAACGAGGACATCACGGTGCCGCGCTCAAAGCTACCAGAGTTGCTCAAACGCATCGGCGGCGTCGCTAAAAAATACGGCGTACAGGTGCCGTGCTTCGGCCATACGGGCGACGGCAACGTACACACTAACGTCATGGTGGTGGACAAAGCTGACCCGGCACAGGTAGAGAGCGGACACAAGGCGATCGAGGAAATTTTTAAGATCGCGGTGGAGCTTGGCGGCACGCTTAGCGGCGAGCACGGCATCGGTATCAGCAAGGCTGAGTTTATGCCGCTTGCCTTTACGCCTGCTGAGATGGAGCTTTTTAGAAGTATCAAAAAGGCGTTTGATCCGAACAATATCCTAAATCCGTTTAAGATGGGGCTTTGATGAATGAGGGCAAATTTAAGATAGCTTGCAAAAAAGCTTTAAATTTAGCTCTTCATTCCCAAGATAAAAGTATTCTACGCTATGCATCGGGGCTTAGTTTTTATACGATTTTATTTATGATTCCAGCGTTTTTACTATTGCTAGGTATTGCCGCAAGGCTTCCTATTTTTAATCAAAGCAAATATTTTGAGGCTCTAAAAAATTTTCTATTTTCCACTTTTTTACCTATAAAGCACAAACTAACGACGCAGCATTTGGAAATTTTTTTACAAAACAGCTTTGAGTTAAATACTATTTGTACCGTAGCCGTTATTTTTGCGTCGATTACTTTTTTTGCCGACTATGAACACGCCGTAAACCGCATTGCAAAAGCCGAGAAAAAATGTAATTTTATATACTCTCTATCAATTTATTGGGCATTAGTGGCGCTTACGCCCATTTGCTTTGGTTTTAGTATTTGTTTGTCGTATTTAGTAGACAAAATACTCCATTCTATGGCTGTAGATATAAATTTACTAAATTTTCTCTCGTTTATGTGTATTTGGGCGATGTTTTGTCTATTTTACCTTGTATCGGCCAACAAAAAAATCAAATTTAAAAACACCGCACCAAGCT
>NZ_CAUQHQ010000037.1:0-18319 GCF_963517995.1 uncultured Campylobacter sp. | reverse complement strand
TAGATATCGCCAGGGCACAGAACGAGTACAACGAATTTTATAAAGAGGTTTTCATCCCCGCGCTCATCAAGGATATCGACGAGAGCTTTACGTATAGCGCTTACGGCGGCATCTCGCAGAGCGAATTTGACGAGGCGGGGATTTATAGACCGAGCACATTTTATAGCGAGGATAGCGTGCGAGGCGTATATAAAGGCGTCAAATTTAGCCTGTGCGAGGTAATCAGCCACGAGCGCGAATACCCTCAGATAAACAACAAATACGTCGCCATATTTATCCTGCTAAAATACGCGTTTGACAAGTATTCAGACTTCAAAGGCAGCGTGCTAAAGTGCGAATTTAATAAGAAATTTAACGGCAAAACGGTCGCCGTTAGCAAGGATTTTAATACTAAGTTTTTAGGCGAAAAAGAGCTGCTCGACGACGTCAAATTTAATGAAAATTTTAGAGTTTTTACGACCGATAAGGTGGAGGCGAGATACCTGCTCACGCCTGCGTTTATGGGCAAGCTAAATATGATCAAGGCCTACAAAAACACGCTAAAATCGCCGAGTGCGGCCTTTATGGATAACAAATTTTATCTATTTTGCTTTAGTAGGAGAAATTTTTTCGAGGGGCGGCTTTTTGATAAACTAGACATCGCCAAGGCTCGCCGCGAGCAAAGATACGTGAGGCAGATGCTTAGCGTCATCGACGAGCTAAATTTGAGCTTAGATATTTATCTAAAATAATTTTCGTAAGCGATTTTTCGACTAAATTTAGGCTCTTTGGTTTTGGAGTTTTTGTGCGACGTAAATTTATGCGCGCTAACGCAAAAGCGCAACTTTAAGCTTAAATTTTTGTATAAATTTGCCCTATTTTGCTAAATCCGAACGCAAAATTTAGGCTTATCTCTACCGCATAATTTAACGCGTTTAAATTTATCGTCTTTTGCCGTTTAAAGCTCGATTGGGCGACATAAATTTATACAAAGATTAAACGATTTTAGACGGGCAAAATAGCGCAGATTTTAGCTATAATGCTTTTCAATTTTTTATAAATTTAAGGAAAATATCTTGAAATACGCGCTTGATTGCAAGGATAGTTTTGAAAACTCGTTTATATTTTGGCTGACTCGTTACGTCAAATTTAAGCTTAGCTCGCTCTCAAACAAAGAGCTTCGCGACCCAAAGGCGCTAGCAAGCGTAAATTTCGCCCTTAGCCGCGAGATAAAAAACATCGATCAGCTAGACGGCCTCGTAAAATCGGCTAGAAACGCGGGACTAACGGGCATAAATACATACTTTAATCCTCTTAAAAAGATATTCGAGACGCTCAAATTTTACGAGCTAGAGAGCCTAAAGCAGATCGACGAAGAGCTGCTAAGCGAGGTGCTAGCTAGCGTCACGGGCGGGCTTAGCGATGCAAGTAAGAAAAACTATCGCATAAGCGCGATAAATTTTTTCGCATTTTTGGATAAGCAAAACGAAGAGGACGGCAAGGCGCACGTCTTTGACATCGAGCTAAAAAACTGGGGCGGCGTGGGCGGAGCGCGCGGGCAAAAGCTGCCCGAGTTTATGAGCGAGGATGAGGTCAAGAGATTTTTGGAAGCGATCGAAAATGCGGAGTTTAAAAGCAACGCCAACCGCAACAAGCTCATCATAAAAATTATCATTTTCACCGGTATCCGCGTGAGCGAAGCGCTAAACCTAAAGCGCAAAGATATAACCGAGGACGGCGAGCTCTACGTCATAAGAATCCGCGGCAAAGGCAACAAATACCGCGTCGTCATGATCAAACGCCGCCTCATCGAAGCCCATCTGGACGCGATCGCGATAAACTATATAAATAAAGAAGGCTATCTTTTTATCAACAAAAAAGGCACGCGCCTAACGCAGGCCTACGTGAGCCGCATCGTCGAGCAGATACTCTTTAAAGCAGGCATCCGTAAGGAAAAAAACGGCGCTCACATGCTGCGCCATACCTTTGCCACGATGCTTTACAAAAAGCAAAAAGACCTGGTTTTGGTGCAAGAAGCGCTCGGGCACGCGAGCCTAAACACTTCGCGCATTTACACGCATTTTGATAGCGAAAAGCTAAAGCTCGCCGCACAGGTAGCCGAGGAGCTAAGCGAGGAGTAACGCCGCTAAGCCCGTTGCTTAGATGGCGCTTAAAAAAACGTAATTCTCGCGCTTTACTTGCCCGTCTGTAATTTTTATTTCGGGCTTTTTGGATTTTTATGCGATGCTTTTTAAAAATTTATTTTAGATTCTTGCTCGTTTTTTTAGCGTTTGTTTAAGCGCGTTTTTGCCAATTTACCGCATAAATCCGTACTTTTACGGCGTAAGCTTCGCGCATTTATCGCGTTTTAAAAAACGAATAAAACGAGAAAAATTAGCTAAATTTGCATGGTACTTAAAAAAAACCAAAAATGATTTTTTGCTTTCTAATTTTTTAAAATTTTAGGCGGTTTTATATGTTTTTGCGGCTGGATTACGAGTTTGGCCGTAGGTTTAAAATTCAAGAGCTTTTTGGGATTAACCCGCAAAAAGATTAAATATTTTATTTCAAATTTGATTTGGCTTACTAAAAATATATTGTAAATTTAAAATTTACTGCCGCTTTGTATACGTTATCATGACACGGCTATACCTTTTAAAAAACCGCATCTTTTTAAATACGTGGCGGCAAACAAATCTACTGCTATGCTTTATCCTAGCCTGTTTTAATTTGAAAGCTTTATAAAATTTACGCAAATAGCGCCGCTGCTTACTCCCGAGTCGCCGTATTTTTGTATCAAATTTAACGCAAAATGCGAGGCTTGTTAATCAAAATGCGCAAATATCTATGAATATATAATTTTAAGGTCGTAAAATTTAATAAACCGCAATAATATGCAGCAAATTTACAGAAATACATAATATTTTTAGTAAAATTATATATAAAATATTACGGAATCTTACCGATTATACCGATCTGATCGCTAAATTTTGTGATTCGTGTCAAAAAGCGGCTTTTTACCGCAATGCTATAAATTTAATTATTTTAATCTTAACCGAAATTTTGTTACAAACATTAAATTAAGGCGGTATCTTGGCGCGATATAACGCTTTAGGCGTTGCTTTTAAAACGATTTGGCGCCTTAAGCCACTGCGCCGTATCCACACAAATAAGCTTCCCTTAAAGCAATAAAAAGGCGGTAAGATAGCGCCCATAGCCGCCTTAATAAGCTGAGTAAAATCAAAGCGTTAGGTTTAGCGACTGATATTTTATAAACACAATTTAAATTTAACTATATTAATTATTTAATGCCAAAGCTATTTTAATTGCCGAGTAAGTTTAACTAAAATCTAACCACAAGAGTTTGTCGGCATGCAAAAAATTAGCGTTATATCACGCCGCAATGACCGTAAAGCGGCTATAAATCTTTAAAGCGGCTAAAAAAGCAAGCCGATACGTAGCCTAAATTTTAAATAAAACAGGCTAAAAACTCGGAAACGGAGGCAGCACGGCGCTTTCTAGCTCCTTACCCGCCGCGCAGGTAAAGCTCTGAAAAGCCGTAGCCGTCTGCGCGATACGCCCTTCATCCATCAAAACGATGCGGTCGCAAAATATCCGCACGAGCCTAATGTCGTGCGTGATAAAAAGAAACGAAATTTTACCCTTTAGCCGCGCAAGCACCCGCAGAATCGACGTCTGCAAAGGCGCGTCAAGAGAGCTTAGTGCCTCGTCTAAAACGACCAGCCTAGGCTCAGCCGCCAAAGCGCGCGCAATCGTTACCCGCGAGAGCTGTCCTCCGCTTAATAACGAGGCTTTTTTGTTTAAAAAACTCTCGTCTATCTCAAGCGTTTTTAGTAGCCGCCTTATACGCTCTAGTCGTTGCGCCGCGGGCATGCGGGTTAGATATAGCAGCGGCTCTTCGATAACTTCTCGCACGCCTAATCGCGGATTTACGGCGCTTGGCGCATCTTGAAATACGATTTGCGCTTGCGAGTAAAACTCCCTTTTTGCATCCAAATCCGTTAAATTTAGCCTACGCCCGTCAAATTCCACCCAGCCCTCGCTAGGATGCAAAAGCCCGGTCAAAACCTTGGCTAGCGTACTTTTACCGCAGCCTGATTTGCCCAGCAGCCCCAGAGCCTCGCCCTGCCTTATCTCAAAACTAACGCCCTTTAAAACGTCCTTGCGCGTACGCTTGCCCAAAAACGACACGCTCTCAAATCCACAGCCGATACCGCATGCCTTTAGTAGAGGCGAGAGCTTGGATTCGCGAGTATTTTCTTCTGCGTTAGGCCTGGCCTTACCCTGGCGCGTTTGCCAGCAGGCGGCAAAAGCGGCCTCATCTAGCGCGGCTTTGTTTGCGTCCTCTTGCGCGGACGCGGTTTGGCTCTGCGTTTGGGTTGTGATATTTTCGGCGTTTTTATCCATCAAGCTTGCATGTGCTTTAGCCCAAACGGCTTGATTTTTCGTTAAATTTACGGCGCTTTTATCTACCTTGTTTGCGGCGCCAAGGCTCGTTTTTTCGCCATCTGCGCCGTTTATATCTTTGCCTCGCTCTAGCAAGTTATCTTCGCCAAAGCTAAAGATATATCCGCCGTCATAGCTGACACGCTCGTCAGGTACGTCTAAATTTGGCTCCGCCGCTTGAGATTTTAGCTCAAAAAAACCGGCCTCGTCGTTAAATTTAAAAATCGGCGCGTCTTGGCTAGGCAAATCGTCATTTGCGCTTACCGAAGCGATTTTTTGCCTATTTTCCGAACTCAAAGCGCGGTTTTGCATATCCTTATCATTTTGCGCTATTTTGTTTGCGTCCGAGCTTTGCGCGTCTTGTTCGTTTTTAGGAGCGCCCGTTTGGATATTTGTTTTGGGGTTTGTCTTAGCATTTGGGTCGCTAGCCTCTGCGCAGAGGCGTTTTTCGTCCTTACAGCCTTCTTTTAGATCGTCTCCTTGCGGCTCGCTTGGAGCGTGAAATTTCGCCTCCGCCGCGCAAAGAAGCCCTCCCGGGGCATAAATTTGCTCGGGCTCCTTAGGCTCGTTAGCTTGGGTAAATTTATCCTCGCTAAATTTTAGCTTGCAAGACCCCGGCTCAGAGTCCTGCGCTACTTGCGCGCTAAACGTCCGCAAATCATAGGCGCCGGGCTTTATAAATTTAGCTTCGTTTGCGGTTTTTTGACGGCTAAATTCTCCCGTCATACCGGCGTAAAGCGCAAAATGAGCCCGCAAAAGCTCTCTTGTCGCAACTAAAGTCGGTGCTAAAAATATCTCGCGCGTATCGCCGCTTTGAGCTAGTTCGCCCCGCTCCATCACGTAAATATCGTCCGCAAGCTTGGCCACTACGGAAAGATCGTGCGTTATCAGCAGCACTCCCGCGCCCGTTTGACGCGCCGCGTCGCGCAAGAGGGTTAAAATTTTAGCCTGCGAAACGAGATCAAGGTCGGTCGTAGGCTCGTCTGCTACGATAAATTTAGCCCCGCTAAGCAGAGCTAAAGCTATCATCGCTCGCTGCAACATACCGCCGCTCATCTCGTGCGGATATAGCTTTAGCGCGCCCTCCTCAAGCCCTACCGCGCGCATGGCTAGCTTTATTTGAGATTGCGCGGAAGCAGGCTGATTCTTAAAAGCGGCTTTAGCTCTTTTAAGTCCTAATCCCATCGCCTTAAAAAATCCAGCTTCCAGCGCTAAATTTCGGCTCGAATTTGCCGCATCCGCGGTCTCTTTAGCGTGCGCGCCGATGCTTAGCAGAGGATTAAACGCGCTTTTTGGATTTTGCATAACGGAGGCGAAAATTTTACCGCGCCGCGCCGCGACGTCAAGCCTTCGTCCGTTTAAAAAAATATCCGCGCTAGAGCTTAAGCCCGGGGGCGTAAAGCCTTGCAAAGTTAGCGCGCTTAGCGTCTTGCCGCTGCCGCTTTTTCCGACGAGGGCGGTTATGCGTCCCGAAGCTAGCCGTAAATTTAGCCCGCGCACCAGCTGCGTTTGCCCGGCGCTTACGCATAAATTTTTGATTTCTAAAATATCCTTTGCCAAACTCTGACTCATCTATCCTCCGATACCGCGCCTAGGCGCTCTTGCAGGCTCTCGCCGATGATGTTAAAGCTCATCACGCACAAAAATATCGCGATACCGGGATAAAAAATAAGCTCGGGATGGCTAAAAACGTACTCCTTGGCGTCGCTAATCATCACGCCCCACTCGGCCGCTGGCGCTTTTACGCCAAGACCTAAAAAGCTAAGCCCGGAAATATGCAGCACGATATGTCCTATATCTAAAGACGCCAGCACCGCGCACTGAGCGATGATAGGGCGGAGCATATTTTTTTTAAAATTTACCGTTTCGCTTGCGCCCGAAGTCCTAGTTATCAGCACGTAATCGGCATTTTTTAAGCTTAGTACGATACTGCGCACTATCCTAGCGTACCACGCCCAGTGCGATACGGAGATAGCGATAACGACGTTTATCATTCCCGTCCCTAAAACTCCAACCAAAAATAGCGCTAAAATAACGGTAGGCACGCTAAAAAATACGTCGCAAACCCGCATTAAAATTTGATCCGTTCGTCCGCCTACAAACCCCGCCGTCCCGCCTACTAAAATCCCTAAAAAAAGTATCAAAAAAATAGTCGCAAACGCCGAACCCAGCGATATGCTAGTAGCCGATAAAAGCCTAGAAAATACGTCTCTGCCAAGATGATCCGTGCCTAAAAAATGAGAAAGGCTAGCGGGCTCAAATTTAGCCGCTAAATCGATCTCGTTTGGATCAAAGGGCGCTAGCAAAGGCGCGAAAAGCATGATAAAAATCATCACAAACGCGGTAAAACAGGCAAAAATGAGCCAAATTTTTTTCACGCGTTAGTCCTTATACGCGGATCTATAAAGGCGTAAAGCACGTCTATAACGAGGTTGCTAATAGCAAACGCAAACGCCATCAGTAAAATAAAGCACTGAATCACGGGGTAGTCGTTGTTTATGATGGCCTCGACCGCATATCTGCCGATACCAGGATACGCAAATACGCTTTCTATCACCATCGCGCCGCCTACTAGCTCGCCTATATGCATACCAAGCGCCGTAACGACCGGCAGCGAGGCGTTTTTAAACACGTGGCTAAAGAGTACGCGAGAGGCGGATAGTCCGCGCATCTTGGCGTAGCTTACGTGACGTTTGCTTTTGATTTCGAGTAAATTTGCGCGGATGAGGCGAGAATTTACCGCGATAGACATAAAAGATATCGCAAACGCCGGCATCAAAAGATGCGAAAGCCCGCCGGCGCCAAAAGGCGGTAAAATTTTAAGATGGACAGAAAATAGCAAAATCAACAAAAATCCTAGCCAAAAATTCGGCGTACAAACGCCCAAAAACGAAACAAACCTCACGGCGTAGTCGATAAATTTATCCTTATAGATCGCTGAAAGTATACCCATCGGAACGGAAAAAATAAGAGTGAAAAATAGCCCTAGCGCGGCTAGCTTTAGCGTGGCCGGAAAATAGTGCGCCATATCCTCGCTCACGGCTCTGCCGGTGATGTATGACGCGCCAAAATTTAGGCTAGAGGCGTCTTTTAGCCAAACCGCATACTGCTCAAAAATCGGCTTATCTAGGTTAAGCTGCGCTCTAGCGTGAGCCAAAGCCTCGTCCGTGGGCGCGATACCAGAGGCGTTTAGATAGCTCATAGCCGCGTCCGTGCCGTTTAGCCGCAGTAGCGCAAATATCAAAACGCTAACCGCAAACATGACGGGAATAAGCAAAAGCAGGCGTTTAACGATAAATTTAAGCATATTTAAGCTCTAAATAATATGCAAATAAGCGCGGCGCAAGAGGTAAATTTAACTCCGTATCGCGCAAAAATAGCCCAAAAAACGACTCAAAAAAAACAAAAACGAGCAAAAAATGATTGCCGTAAAGAAGCGATTTACGCATTATTTTGCAGCGTCCAGGCTCATCTTTTCAAACGGTATGCGGTCTTTTAATGCATCAAATTCCACGCCTTTTACGCGCTTGTTCCAAAGCGCCTTAGTCGTCTCGTAAACGATAGGAATGTATACCGCGCTCTCGTGCAGGCGCGTTAAAACATCACGGGTTAGATCGCGTCTTTCTTTTGCATCTAGGCTAAGCGCGATACGTTCGATTTTCTCGTCGATTTGCATTTTATCAGCCAGTCCTAGCTGAGCTTGATAATCAGCGTGCGCGGGCAGTCTCATCGAAGCTAAAAAAGCCTGAGGATCGTAAGGCGCGCCCCAAGTGGAGTTAAATACGGCGCCAAAATCGCCGGTTTTTTGCTTTTTGTAAAAGATAGTCGCCTCGTCGGCTTTTAAATTTAACCTAACGCCGATTTTAGAAAAATTAGCTCTTAAAACCTCTCCTATAGCCTTTTGCACGGCGTTTGAGCCGATATATACGAGCTCTATCTCAAGAGCTTTTCCGTCTTTATATCGCACGCCGTTCTTGCCAGTCGCGTAGCCTGCGGCATCTAGGATTTGATTTGCTTTTTTAACGTCGAAATTATACGCGCTGGCGTTTATGTCGGCGTTTTGGACGGAGGCGTCAAATAAAAAATCAGCCTTTTTCGCCGCGTTAAAAAATATTTTTTGAGCTATAGGCTCTTTGTTCGCGCTTAAATTTAACGCCTTTCTAACCGCTTCGTCGTTCGTAGGAAATTTAGCCGAATTTAATGCGATAACTAGAGTAAAAACCGGCTGAGAAACCGCCCAGCCAAACTCTTTTTTAAGCTCGTTAAAGCTATCTATCGGGATCTGTTCGCCGCCGTATACGAGATCGACCTCTCCTGTTTTTAGCGCGATGATTTTGGTATTTGGCTCCGGTATCACGCGTGCGACTATTTTAGAAATTTTAGGTAGCTCGCCGTAGAATTTATCGTTCCTCACAAAAGTATCGCTAACGCCCCGCTCGGTGGCGACTAATCTCCATGCGCCGGTACCTACGGGCTCTTTTACGCCGTCTTTCGTGCCGCCGTCCTTCATCGCGCCAGGAGCGATAAATCTAAACGGACGTATGAGGCTAAGCTCGCGTAGAGTCGGTTCGTAGGCATTTTTTAGGCTTAGCTTTACCTTAAATTCGCCCGCTATCTCGCAACCGTCTATCAGCCTAGCAAGCTCTAACCACTCATGGCGCTTGCGATTAGCTAAAACGGCGTCGAAATTTGCTTTTACCGCGGCTGCGTTAAATTTTTCACCGTTTGAAAAAACGACGTCTCGGCGCAGCTCAAACGTATAAATTTTGCCGTCGTCGCTTACGCTCCAAGACTTGGCGAGCCAAGGCGAAATTTTGCCTCCGTTTTCAAATTTAACTAGTCCCTCGTAAACCATATCTTGCGCGAACATTTCATTTGGCGAGTATAGATGCGGATTTAGCTCGCCGACGTTTTTAGAAACGGCGAAATTTAGAGTATTATCGTTTGGATTTTGCGCAAAACAAACTGCTAAAAAAGCTGCGGAAACGAGAAGTTTTTTTATCATTTTAAATCCTTTTTTGAAATCATAAAATTTCAATATATTACCTTTTTTGATAAAAAAGTAATACACAATACTTTTTTGTATTATCTATTGCCATTATATAAATTTTAATATGAATTGTCAAGGAAATTTTAAGCTATAAGTCTGAATTTTAGCGGTAACGCTAGAAGCCAAAGTATGAAATTTAAAGCAGTTTTGCGAAAGAAGTCGCTTTACCGGCTTAAAAAAAATCAAGGCGACTAAATTTGCCGCCTTGAATTGCTAGTCGGTTTTGTTAAAATTAAATCATAAATTTAATGCTATCCAAAAAATTAAACTAAATTTTACTTATAGTTATATTTTCTCCGTTTGCGCCGATTACTATTTCATCTCCGCTTTCAAGCTCGTCGCGCAGGATCATATCGGCTAGCGGATCTTCGACCAGCTCATATAGTGCGCGGCGCAAAGGTCTAGCGCCGTAAACGATGTCAAAGCCCGCGCCCGCGATAAATTTCTTCGCCTCTTCGCTTAGGCTCGCCTTGATACCGCGATTTTGTAGCGTTTTTTCAAGCTCTTTAAACATTATATCTACGATTTTTATGAGCCCGTCTTCATCGAGCGGATTAAAGATTATCGTGTCGTCGAGGCGATTTAAAAACTCTGGCTTAAAGTAGTTTCTAAGCTCGTTTTTGACCGCTTGCTCTCGTTCCTCGCCTTTTAAGTCCATGATAAAATTCGACGCGATATTAGACGTGAGGATGATGATCGTGTTTTTAAAATCGACCGTCACGCCCTTATTATCAGTCGCCCTTCCGTCGTCTAGGATGCCTAAAAGCACGTTAAACACGTCTTTGTGAGCCTTTTCGATCTCGTCAAAAAGTATGACGCTATACGGACGTCTGCGCACGGCTTCGGTTAGCTGTCCGCCCTCGTCGTAGCCCACGTATCCAGGAGGCGCTCCGAGCAGGCGGGAGACGCTGTGCTTTTCCATGTATTCGCTCATATCAAAGCGTATGAGCGCGCGCTCGTCGTCAAATAAAAATTTAGCCAAAGCCTTTGCCGACTGCGTTTTACCCACGCCCGTAGGCCCTAAAAACAAAAACGATCCGATCGGACGCGCGCCCTCGTTTAGGCCAGCCTTGTTTCGCTTGATGGCTCTTGCTAGAGCGTGCAGAGCAGCATCCTGACCGACGACGCTTTCGCGCAAATGCTCCTCGATCATCAGGTATTTTTGCTTTTCGCTAGTTAGCATTTTGCTGACTGAAATTCCCGTCCATTTACTTAAAATTTCAGCCACCAGCTCCTCATCGACCTGATTTTTGAGCAGCACGCCGCTTTTTTTCATCTCGTCCCATTTTTTTTCGAGCTCTTTTTGGCGGTTGGCCGCTTCTAAAATTTTGCCGTATTCTATCTCGGCCGCGCGCTGCAAATCGCCGTTTCTGCGCGCTATCTCGGCCTCGCTTTTTAGGCTATCTATCTCTTTTTTAGCTTTTGAGATGCCGCCGAAAACCGCCTTTTCGTTTTCAAATTTACCGTCAAGGGCGTGCTTTTGCTCGTTTAGATCGGCGATTTCTTTTTCGATTTCGCTTAGGCGCGCCGCATTTTTAGCCTCGTCTTCCATTTTTAGCGCCTCTTTTTCGACTTGTAGCGTTACGATCTCGCGCTTGATGCGGGCTAGCTCATAGGGCTCGCTTTCGATTTGCATTTTTAGCTCGGCTGCGGCCTCGTCGATGAGATCGATCGCTTTATCCGGTAAGAAGCGGTTTGAGATGTAGCGGTCGCTTAGCTTTGCCGCCGCGACTAGCGCGCTATCGGTGATCGTCACACCGTGATGCACCTCGAGGCGCTCTTTTATACCGCGTAAAATTTGAAGCGCTTCGTTTACGCTAGGCTCTTTTACGTCGATAGGCTGAAAGCGGCGTTGCAGCGCGGCGTCTTTTTCAAAATACTTGCGATACTCTTTTAGCGTCGTAGCGCCTACGGCGTGCAGCTCGCCTCTAGCAAGTGCGGGTTTTAGGATATTTGCCGCGTCCATGCTGCCTTCGCTAGCTCCCGCGCCCACGATAGTGTGGATCTCGTCGATAAAGAGGATGATATTTCCGGCGCTTTTTACTTCGTTTATGACGGCTTTTAGCCTGTCTTCAAATTCGCCGCGGTATTTCGCGCCAGCGATCAGCGCGCTCATATCAAGCGCGACTACTCGCTTGTTTGCTAGGCTAGTAGGCACGTCTTTTGCCACGATTTTTTGCGCTAGACCCTCGACGATAGCGGTTTTACCCACGCCCGGCTCGCCTAGTAAAATAGGATTATTCTTGCTTTTTCTTATTAAAATTTGCATCATGCGCGTGATCTCCTCATCGCGCCCGATGACTGGATCAAGCTCCTTATTTAGCGCCTTTGCGGTTAGATCGATGCCGTATTTTTCCAGGCTATCTAGCGTTTCGTCGCTGGTTTGGCTATCTATCTTGCGCCCTGCTCTTATACTTTCTAAATTTTTACGGATTTCTAAAACGTCCGTAAATTTGCCTAAAATTTGCTTGATCTCAGGCAGCTCAAGCGCCGAGATAATCCACGTATCCACCGCAATATAGCTATCTCCCATGCTCACCATCAGAGCTTTTGCGCTTTCAAGAGAATTTATGAGCTCTTTTGAAATTTGCACGTTTTCCTTGCTCACATTTGAGCTTGTTGGTAGCTGTGCAGCTTTGCTTTTTACTTCAAGCTCCACTGCGTCCTTGCCGACGTTCATTTTATTAAAGACTTGGTTGAGTAGCGAGCCGCTATCTGCGACCAGCGCCCAAAGCAAGTGAAGCGGAAACGTTTGCGGATTTTTCGCGTGTATCGCGAGCGCGACGCCCTTTTCTACCAGCTCTTGCATTTGTGCGGTTAAATTTTCGCCTAAATTCGCCATTTTTTCTCCTTTAGTTTATAGTGAGCATATTATATAACTTTAGTCGATTATTGTCAAGTTATCTAAGCGGTTTTATATAAATACTTACGAAAGAAAATTAAATTTTATTAAATCTTTTATCCTATTTTTAGGCAAATTTAACTAAAATAGCCCCACTTAAAAAGGCAGGAGATTAACTTTGAATAAAAAAAAGATGTTTTTGTTTTCAAGCGTTGCGGGCGCGATGATTTTCGGAGCCGTTTTTAGCGCAAATTTAAACGCTAAAGCCACCGAGGACGGCTCAAATTCTAAACTACAATCGCTCTCAAAACTTACAAAAACCATTTCTACTATCGAAAAATATTATGTTGATGATTTACAGTTTAAAGAGATCGTGGATAAAGCCATAGAGGGGCTTTTAAATAACCTTGACGCGCATTCCGGATTTTTAAATGAAAAAGCGTTTAAAGACATGCAGGTGCAGACGAACGGGGAATTTGGCGGCCTAGGCATCACTGTCGGTATGAAAGACGGCGCACTAACGGTCATCTCGCCTATCGAAAATACGCCTGCGGATAAAGCCGGCATAAAAAGCGGCGACATCATCCTTCGCATCGACGGCAATACGACCCTAGGCACCACCATAGACGAAGCGGTCAATAAAATGCGCGGCAAACCAAAGACGCCTATCACGATAACCATCGTGCGAAAAGGCGAGCAAAAGCCGTTTGACGTGAAACTCGTGCGCGACATCATCTCGGTCGAGTCCGTTTACGCAAAGATGATCGAAAAAGACAACATCCTCTATCTTCGCGTGACGAATTTTGATAAGCACGTAACCGAAAAGGCAGAGGAATTTATCAAAAAATATCCAAAAGCGGAAGGCATCATCCTTGACCTTCGAAACAACCCGGGCGGACTTTTAAACCAAGCGGTCGGACTAACGAATTTATTTATAGATAGCGGTGTGATCGTATCTCAAAAGGGCAGAAACGAGAGCGAAAATAGCGAATTTAAAGCTGCGAGAGCAAATAAAATCACAAATTTACCGCTTGCAGTGCTAGTTAACGGCGGAAGCGCGAGCGCGAGCGAGATCGTGAGCGGATCGCTACAAGACCACAAACGAGCCGTCGTTATCGGCGAAAAGACGTTCGGCAAAGGCAGCGTACAGATCATCCTACCCGTAGACGACAAGGAGGCTATCCGCCTAACGATAGCTCGCTACTATCTGCCTAGCGGCCGCACTATACAAGCAACGGGCGTGGAGCCTGATATTGTCGTATTTCCGGGCAAAGTGCCTCAGCATGACGAAAATGCCTTTTCTATAAAAGAGAGCGAACTAAAAAAACACCTAACCAACGAACTGAGCAAAATAGACGCAAATAGCGACAAAAACTCTACGAAAATCACGGATAATAAGACTATAATAACCGAGGCTAACGTAAACGACGATATACAACTAAAATCGGCGATTGACGCGATCAAAATTTTACAGCTAAAATAAGGAGTGCAAAAATGCAAAAAAAAGAGCTGATCTACGAAGGCAAGGGAAAAAAGATGTTCGCAACGGACGATGCGAACTTACTAATAGCGGAATTTAAAGACGATCTAACCGCCTTTGATGCGCAAAAAAGAGGCAATGAAGCCGGCAAAGGCGCGTTAAATAACAAAATTTCGACGCAGCTTTTTAATCTTTTAAAAGAAAAAGGCATACCGACTCACCTGGTCGAAACTCTAAGCGACACCGAACAGCTCGTGAAAAAATGCGAAATCATCCCGCTTGAAGTGGTTGTGAGAAATATCGCCACCGGCTCGCTTACAAAGCGCCTCGCGATAAAAGAAGGCACGGTTTTGTCGTTTCCATTGGTAGAGTTTTACTACAAAAACGACGATCTACACGATCCGCTCGTAAACGACGAACACTGTCTAATCATGGGCTTAGTTAAGAGCGAAAACGACCTTGACAGACTAAAACACATGGGCCGCGAGATAAACGCTATCCTCTTTAAATTTTTCGCAGACAGAAACTTAAAATTAGTCGATTTTAAAGTCGAATTCGGTGTCGATAAGGACGGAAATATCCTGCTAGCAGACGAGATCAGCCCGGATAGCTGCCGCTTTTGGGACGCGACTACGAACGAAAAGCTTGATAAAGATAGATTTCGCCAAGATCTTGGCAGCGTAAAAGTCGCCTACGAAGAAGTTTTAAAAAGAATTTTATCTAAGGTTTAAAATGAAAGCTATCATCAACGTATCCCTAAAAAACGGCGTTTTAGACCCGCAAGGAAAGGCTGTCGAGCACGCACTCGGCTCGCTTGGATTTAACAACGTAAGCGGCGTGCGAATAGGCAAACAAATCGTGCTGGATATAAGCGCCGCAAGCAAAGACGAAGCGCGCAAGGAGCTAACTAAAATGTGCGAGGAATTACTCGCAAACACCGTCATCGAGGACTACGAGATAAATTTGAACGATAAATGCGAGAGCGCAAAATGAAAGTCGCCATCATTTTGTTTCCGGGCACGAACTGCGAGCAAGATACAAAGTACGCTTTTGAGCTTTTGGGTTGCCAGACGCAGATAATCTGGCACAAAGAAAGCGAGATAAACGCCGATCTAATCGTACTTCCGGGCGGTTTTAGCTACGGCGACTACCTGCGCACGGCAGCTATCGCTAAATTTAGCCCCGCGATGAGCGCAGTCGTAAAACACGCCCAAAAAGGCGGATACGTGCTTGGCATTTGCAACGGATTTCAGATGCTGTGCGAGCTAAAACTACTCGCGGGCGCGATGAGACGAAACGAAAATTTAAGCTTCATCTCAAAATATCACCATCTAAAAGTGATCTCAAACGCAAATAAATTTCTCTCAAATTTAAGCGTCGGCGAGATCGTAAACATCCCGGTCGCTCACGGCGAGGGTAACTTTTATGCCGATGAATCGACGTTAAAAGGCCTCTACGACAACGATCAGGTCCTGCTAAAATATTGCGACGCAAACGGCGCCGAGCTAAATCCAAACGGCTCGGTCGACGAGGTAGCTGGAATTTGCGATAAGAACAAAAAGATATTCGGCCTCATGCCTCACCCCGAGCGCGCCTGCGAGAAGTTTTTGGGTACGGACGATGGACTAAAGATGCTAAAAGGGCTAGTTTGCTAAAGCCCTTTTTAGCCTTTTTTACTGTATTTGTTTTAGCTTGCACAGCCACCGAGCCTAGCGTATTTGATATGATGGGCGACGAGCAAAGCCAAAAAGTAATCAAGCCTGCTCCGCAAACGCCCGCGCAAAAGCCAAATTTACAAAACAAAGCGCCAAGCGCGCAAAACAGAACTCCAAGCCAGACGCAAAGCGCGGCTACTCAAAACAGAACCCCCGCAGCGCAAAGCCCAACCGTAAGCAACCAAGGCGGCACGCATCTGCGCCAGCCTATCCCGCAAAATATCGCTCCTACGAACGAGCCCGAGTTAAATTTAAAAGACAGCCAGCTATACGAGCGCGTGCAGCCAAACGATATCATTACCAAGGCTCTAAACGTACCAAAGCAAGTCTACGTCGGGCAAATTTTTAGCTTTACGCTCTCGGTCGATATCCAGGATAATATCGCGGTAGATTTGCAAACCGTCTTGCCCGAAACCGAAAATCTAAAATGGCTAAGCTCAAATTTGCGCTGGGATAACGACGGTAAGGGCGTTTATAAGGCTCAGATTTACGCCGAAGCCTCCGCTAAGGCCGTGCAAAATCCAAAAATCACTGTAAATTTAAAACGCAACGGCGAGTTTTTCCAGACGGCAAATTTGACGCTTTCGCTACCTAAAATCGTAGCGCTAAAAAGCGGCGAGAAATACAACCACGTCGTCGCTCAAAACCTCGAAGTCAAAAAATACAAAACCAACAAATTTGACGACAAAAATCTAATCATGATCGTCGAAGTAAACGCTCAAAAAGGTAACATCGCGGACTTTTTCATTGAGGATAAGGACATCATCAAACAAGGCGTGGACTCCACGAGCGGAGAATTCGACGCGCAAAGCGGATATTATTTCGCGATATTTTCGCCTGAAAAAACCTCGATCGATTTTAACTATTTTAGCCTTGCTAAAAAAGATTTCGTGAGCTTTTCGCTCCCGGTAGTCGTGGAGGACGACGAGATCAGCACGCAAATCGGGCTAAATCCAAAGCAAAGCAAATTTGAAATTTACAAAAATATCGGGGTTTATGCGCTTTTCGGTATATTTTTGATCACGTTTTTGTTTAAGCGCGATGCGATCTTCCTTGTAGTCGTAGTCGGCCTTGGAGCTTATATCCTTTACAGTTACAACCCGTTTGGCGGTGCGACGCTAAAACAAAATATAAACGTAAAAATTTTGCCTACGCAAAACTCGAGCGTATTTTATACCTCAAAAGCGCAGCAAAAGGTGGAGATCCTCGGCGAACGCGAGGATTACGTCAAAATTTTACTAGACGACGGCAAGATAGGCTGGGTGAAAAAAGATGATATTTTCTAGGATAAAGGCCGCGTATTTCGCGGTCGAGTTTCTGATCAGCATACTTTTGGTCGTGTTTTTTATGTGGCTTTTTAAAAAGCACATCCACGCCGTGAGGAAATTTTGGGGCAGGAGCCAGCGATTTTTCGGTTTTTATTCGCTCGAAGTCGTCGGTAAATTCGACGAACGCGCAAATATGATCATCATGAACCACCAAAGCATGCTAGATATCGTCGTTTTAGAGGAAGTCTATCCTAAAAATCTCTGCTGGATCGCCAAAAAAGAGATCGCCGACCTGCCCGTCATCGGACAGATCATCCACGTGCCGCAAATGATCTCAGTCGAGCGCGAAAATAAACGCTCGCTCATCAAGCTCGTAAAAGACGCGCAGGACCGCGTCGAAAAGGGGCGCGTGCTGGCGATTTTTCCGGAAGGAACGCGCTCAAACTCAAAGGAGCTTTTGCCGTTTAAAGGCGGCGCGAAAATCATCGCCGACAAGCTAAATCTAAAAATCCAGCCCGTCGTGATCGCGGGCTCGGACATCATGGATGTGAAAAATTTTAGCTTTAAAAACGGCAAAATCAAAATCATCTGCCTAGATCTTATCGACACCGCCGAGCCCGAGTGGCTAGAAAACGCAAGGGCGAAAATGCAAGAGACGCTAGATAACGAGAGGTAAAAAGCGGCGATTTAAACACCGTTTTATCATAAATTTTGCCGCGCGCGTAAATTTGACGAACTTTTCAGCTAAAATTTGAGCCAAATTTACCGCGAGCAAATTTAACCCTTAAAGTCGCTAGCCAAATTTGACCGCCCTCGTAAAAGTCGTAATTTTAGGAGGATTTATGAAAAAGTGTGCCGTTATATTTATGGTTTTAGCTCAAATTTTATTTGCATCAAATTTACCTGAGCCTCGTTTTGAGATCTTTTTCGACGAAAATGCCACAAGCAAGCAAATAGACGCGGGGCTTGATCAAATTTTGGAGTTTTTGTCGCAAAACCCGCACCGCGTAAACGACGAATACGGCGAATTTAAAGACCGCCTTTTTTCGCCGTTTATCTACAACGTAAAAATCATAAAAACGGGCAAATTCGACTTTGAACGCATAGAAAAGGCGCTCAAATTTAAGCCCGATTTAAACTATAAATTTATGATTTTTACTCCTCTTGACGCGGTTATCGCACTTGGCATAGATCCTAACGGCAAATATAAATTCGATCAAAAAGAAGCGATACGACTCATCGACCTACTCGTAGCAAACGGCGCTGATATCGGCTCGCCAGGGCTCTTGCGCACGGCTTGCAATGCTGAGGCGTTTGAGATTTTTAGCCACCTTCTTAGCAAAGGCGCGCGCGGCGACAAAGAAACGATGCTTTGCGTGGCCGGCGGGATAGCTATTTTTATGGGTCAAAACGGCGCTTCGCCGATCGCAAACGCTCCGCTTGATCCAAAAATAAGGCAGTTTACGAAAACCGCAAAATTTACCGAGTTTTACCGCGATAAAATGCGCTACCTTAAGG
>NZ_CAUQHQ010000036.1:0-18992 GCF_963517995.1 uncultured Campylobacter sp. | reverse complement strand
CGTCTGGGCTGCGGTAAAAAAGCTCTTTGCCGATATCACGCTGGCTCCGTTTAGATTTTTAGGAAATGCGCTGGGGCTAGGCAGCGAGGATCTAAGCACGATCGACTTTATGGCTGCTAGTAACGAGCTCATAGTCTCCGAGCAGGCTAAGATAGGCGACTTTATCAAGCTAACGAGCGCAAAGCCTAAGATGAAGCTAAGCATAACGCCCGTGTACGCGGACGTCGATGAAGAGGCGTTTAAAAACGAAAAGCTAAACGCTAAGATCGCTCAAACTATGGCGCAAACGGGCAAAGACTATGCAGGTGCGTTAGCCATGCTAGCTCCAGGCGTCAAAGACGGCGACGAAAAAGCGCAACGAGAGGCGGCGCTAAAGAGTATCGAAGTAGAAAAAGAAAGGCTAATAAAGCTAGCTAACTCGCGCGCGCAGGTAGTAAAAGACGCGCTGGTTAAAGCAGGCTTAGATCAAAACAGGATCGAGATCAAAAAACCGGAAAAAACGGACGCTAAGCAAGGGGAATACGCAAGCGTGATGATGGGAGCAACGCAGTAAGTTTGCGCCCGGGTTTTGTATTACCGCGCTTAGTTTGCGACTTGCGGTAGAGCTTTTGCGTAGTTTTGCTTTTAACGTGCTTGCGGATGTTTTGCCGGACTGCGGGCTTAAGGCATGACGTAGGAGAGAAATTTATCAAAGCTTTGTCGCTCGCAGACTTGCTCGGCTCATTTGCGCCTTGTTTGTTGGCGGCGTTAGCTTTAGCTTTGCCGACTTGGCTTATACTGCGGGCAAGACCTATCTTTGCGTTAAATTTGACGTACGAAGCCTTAAAACCACCTAATTTTATATTTTTAAAAGCCGTGAACACGGCGAAAAAATGCTTCGTTGCCGCCTTTGCTCGAAATTAAAACTAAAATTTTAGATTTACTTGCCTAGTATCCAAAAAACGCCAAAAGTAGCCCGCTTTACGGCCTAAATGTGTTTGTCGTCCGCGCTTTTACGTGCGATTTTTAAATTTAGCCGCCTACGCAAGACTGCATAAATTTAAAATTAGCGCCCGCAAGACCGAGATGTCGCCAAATTTACCCAAGCCTACCAAAAAGCGCTAAAGAAGGCTGCTTACTTCCTGAGCAAAATCTCGCGCTTTAAGCTTTAGTGCTACGTAAAAATCTCAAATTTAGCCGCAAAATCTACGAATTTAAGTTTTAGTTCGGTAAAATTGAACAAAAATTTCACAAAGGCAAATCGTTATGAGAGGTTACAAAATCTTTTCGGGCACCGCAAACGTAGAGTTTTCAAAGAAAATTTCGCATTATTTATCGCTTCCGCTTAGCGAAGCTACGATCAAACGCTTTAGCGACGGCGAGATCAGCGTGCAGATCGGCGAGAGCGTGCGCGGCAAGGATATTTTTATCATCCAGCCTACCTGCGCGCCCGCAAACGTAAATTTGATGGAGCTTTTGATCCTAACCGACGCGCTTAAGCGCAGCTCGGCTAGCTCGATAACGGCTGTGGTGCCGTATTTCGGCTATGCGCGCCAAGACCGCAAAGCCGCTCCCCGCGTGCCTATCACGGCAAAGCTCGTGGCAAATATGATGCAAACGGCGGGCATCGATCGCGTCGTCACGATCGACCTTCATGCGGGCCAAATTCAGGGTTTTTTTGATATCCCCGTCGATAACCTCTACGGTTCGATCATCTTTAACGACCATATCAAAAATAAAAATCTCAAAAATCCTATCATCGCTAGCCCGGATATCGGCGGCGTCGCGCGCGCTAGAAGCGTCGCAAAAGCCCTAAATCTTGACATCGTTATCGTCGATAAACGCCGCGAAAAGGCTAACGAGAGCGAAGTAATGAACGTAATCGGCGACGTAGCGGGCAAGGACGTGATACTAGTCGACGATATGATTGATACGGGCGGTACGATAGTAAAGGCGGCAAAAGTCTTTAAAGAGCGCGGCGCAACCTCTGTAATAGCGTGCTGCACGCATGCGGTGCTCTCTGGCAAAGCCTACGAAAACCTAGCAGATAGCGCGCTAGATGAGCTAGTGGTAACCGACACGATACCGCTTCGCGAGGAAAACGAAAAGATAAAAGTGCTCAGCGTCGCGCCGATTTTTGGCGAAGTGATCAGGCGCGTGTATCATAACGAAAGCGTAAATTCGCTATTTGACTGATTTTAGGCGATGCTTTGGTTGCCTATTTTGATTAAATTTACCCCTTGACGGCGCATGCGACGAGTCTGCGCCGTTTAAATTTATACCTATTCTTTAAAATATCAAATTTAACTTCCGATTTACAACCCAAAAATTTAAATAAATTTTGGTTTGCGCCGTAAAGGTGCGGGTCATGCCGCTCAAATTTGACTGCGTAAAATTTGCTCAAAAAAGACCGAAATTAAACGTAACTTTTCACGTTTTTTTCACGGAGTGAAAAGTGAAATAATTTATATTATTCAGGCTAATTTTGTAATCTTAAATTTAATCCCTAAAGCCCTTAAAATCGGCATTTGTCGCTAAAGTAGAACTTAAATTTATATAGTTTTAAATTTGGGTAAATTTTGAAATAAAACTTAATGATAAAGGCAAAATTTAAAAGTTATTCACATGCGGCACGGCGGTAAAATTTGAAGAGAAAATTAAAAAAACGAGCCCGAAGTCAGGCTCGCAAAAAGCCTCAGTGCTCGCCTTTGTGTAGGAAATAAAGCCCTAAGCAAAGCGCCAAAATCGAGGCGGTGAGATAGGTCATCTCAAGCGGCGTGGTGAAATTTGCGTGCAAAACGCGCTGGAAAAAGTTAACGATAAGAACCATGATGATGACTTTGCCCAGTTTGTCTTTGAGCTCGTCTAGCGAGTGCACCTCGAGGACTTTGCTCTGCTTGGACTTCTTAAGCTCCTCGATCTCGGAGATAAATAGCTCATAAATGCCGAAGCTAAAGATATAAAGCACGAGCGCCATGAGATAAAGGTCGATCGCGCCCACGATCTCGCCGACGACGTCGGAGTGGAAGTTCTCGGGGTGAAAATCGCCGAAAAAGTAGTGATAGACGTCGATAAAAACCATGCCAACGTCGTAGCTTGCTATGATAAACAGCACGATGGCTCCAAGCAAACCGAATACTACCGGAAATAGCGTGAAGGCGTTGCTAAAGAGCAGAATTTTTTCAAAAGCTTTACGCATTAATTTCCTTTGTTGAAAAATAAAACGCGTATTTTATAATATTTTCCTTAAAGCTAGGGCGTGGATTAGAGTCGACGCGTGCGGTTTGGGTTGTTATCGGGCGGGGTAAAATTTGAGTTTCGCGCGGTCTATGGAGCTCTTTTTGGCGAGCGCGACGGCTTGACGAACGAGTCAAATTTGAGTTTATTAAATTTGGTTGCGTAAATTTGATGGTACGGTTTGCTTGCGGCGGTTTGCGCCGTAAAGATACGGGTAAATTTACTCGTCAAATTTAAAAAGATGGTGGAAAATTCGTATCGGAAAAAACTCGATTTTATATTTTAAGATAATCAAATTTTAGCCGAATTCACGCCAAAACTAAAGCGCAAATTCGGCAAATTTAAACAAAATGCGGGCGATTATTCCTGCATCTCTATCCATTTTTGCGCGATTCTTACGGCATTGGTCGCCGCTCCCACGCGGATCTGGTCGGCGCTGCACCACAGATGAAGGACGTTTTTGCGGTAGTTATCCACTCTGATACGTCCGACGTAGGTCTCGTTGGTGTCGCTTGAGATGCTTGGCATCGGGTATTTTTTCGCGGCGGGTTCGTCCACGACTACGATGCTAGGCGCCTTGCGTAGGACTTCACGAGCGGCCGCGGCGTCCACGTCTCTGTCAAAATGAATCGTGATAGCCTCTGAGTGGCTGCGAAGCACCGGTACGCGTACGCAGGTCGCGCTCACTTCCATATTTTTGTGGAGGATTTTTTGGGTCTCGTTGACCATTTTCATCTCTTCTTTCGTGTAGTCGTTGTCCAAAAACACGTCGATGTGCGGGATGACGTTAAAGGCTAGCTGGTGCGCGAAGACTTTTGGCTCGCACTCATCAAGCTTAAACTCGAAAAACTTTTGCAGCTGTGTAACTAGCTCCTCCATACCCTCTTTGCCCGCGCCAGAAGCCGCCTGATAGGTCGAGACGTCCACGCGGTTGATGCCGTACGCGTCGTCTAGCGGTTTTAAAATTTGCACCATTTGGATGGTTGAGCAGTTTGGATTGGCGATGATGCCGCGGTTTTTCCACTGCGCGATGTCCTGCGGGTTGCACTCGGGCACGACCAATGGCACGTCCGCATCCATCCTAAAGTGGCTGGTGTTATCGATCACGACGGCGCCGCTGGCGGCTGCAAATTTGGCGTATTTTTCTGATACCGATCCGCCCGCGCTAAAAAACGCTATGTCGATCTCGTGTTCGTCAAAAACGGTCTCGGTAAGCTCCACTACTTTGTAGTTTTTGCCCTTAAACTCTATCTCGCTACCCGCGCTTTTCGCGCTTGCTAACGGTAGTAGCTCACCTACAGGGAAATCTACCTCCTCCATAACGCGGAAAAGCTCCTCTCCGACTGCGCCCGTCGCGCCCACGACGGCAACGTTAAATTTTCTCATTTTAGACTCCTTTGTTTTTACTTCTCGGTCGGCAAAGACCTTGCGGCAAGCCCCTTTGGCTTAACCCGGCGCCAAAGACCCGCCTGGCTTTGCGGATTAAATTTTGTTTGCTTTTTAAGCTGCGATCTGTCTCACGCTTAGTCTCATCGGTTGCGTCGCGCAATTAAGACCAAACTTATTTTGCGGGCTAAATTTAGGTTTTTGGCATAAAAAGCTAATCGCTACCGCTCTTATTTATTAAATTTAACTCAAATTTTACTTCTCGTCGGCTTAAATTCGCCGCTCAAATTTACTAAAACCGCACCGTGTTTTCAGCGTCGCCGTCTCGGCCCGGCTAAATTTAAAATTTAAGCTAAAATTTCGCTTATTTTACTCGCGTGAAGCTTAAATTTAAGCTACTTTCTGCTGCGAGCTTGCAAAAAAAGATCGCCCGGTTGTATCTCCTCGCTTTCGCTTAGGATCGCCGCTCGCTGCACGACGGAGATTAGCTCGCGGATATTGCCCGGAAAATCGTATTTTTGAAGCTCTTTAACGGCAGCCTCGGAAAAATGTTTCGCTCCAAGGCCGAATTCGCCGCAGCTTTGCTCTAAAAAACGCTCCGCGATAGGCAAGATCTCCTCTTTGCGCTCTCTAAGCGGCGGGATGGCGACGGGAACGGTGTTTAGGCGGTAAAACAGGTCTTCTCTAAATTTACCGCTTTGTATGAGTTCGGGCAGGTCGGCATTGGTCGCTGAAACGATACGGACGTCGATTTTGATGCTTTTTGTCGCGCCAAGGCGCGTGATCTCGCGCTCTTGGATCGCGCGCAGGAGCTTTGGCTGCAAATTTATAGGCATCTCGCCGATCTCGTCTAAAAATAACGTACCGCCGTCGGCTAGCTCAAACTGCCCCTTTTTCATCGCCGAAGCGTCGGTAAATGCGCCCTTTTCAAAGCCGAAAAGCTCGCTTTCTATCAAATTTTCTGGGATCGCGGCCATGTTTATCGCGATAAACGGGCCGTCCTTGCGCGGCGAGTTTTTGTGGATAAATTTGGCAAAAAGCTCCTTGCCTACGCCGCTTTCGCCCATCAGCATCACCGAAGCGTCCGTTTTTGCGACGCGCTTGCTTAAATTTAGGGCGTACTCAAGCGCGGGCGAGCTGGCGGCAAAATCGCTAGAATCTACGCTGGAGCTCGTGCGTTCTTCGGTTAAATTTACGTGAATATTCGGAGCTTTTTGTTTTAAAAACTCTACCCTTTTAATCGCCTCGTAAAGCATCTGCACGTCAAAAGGCTTGGTTAAAAAATCCTTTACGCCAAGACGCATGCTCTCTATGGCTTTGTTTAGCGAGGCGTTGCCGGTTATGATGATGACGTCAAATTTGCCCTCCAGGCGCTTGATGAACTCCAGCCCGTCCATTTGAGGCATATTGATATCCGTAATAATTAAATCAGTATTTTCGTCCATTTTTTTGAGAGCCTCGACCGCGCTTTTATAACTTTTGATTTTTAGATCGTCGTATTCTCCAAGCGCGATTTCAAGGGACTTGCGCATATTGATGTCGTCTTCTACTATCACTATGTTCATTTTTACTCTCTTTACTTTTTGTTTTTAAAAACGCTAATGATAGCTGAATTTGGCTTAAATTTTACAGTAAAACGTACGGGAAATAGCGTAAGATCGGTTGCGGAGTTTATGTTTTTGTTGCGTTGGACGAAGCGATCTTCGACTTTAAATTTATAGGGCAAAAAGCACTCGAAAAGCTCGTTTTTGTGTAAATTTAAAAACTCTAGCGAGCTTTGAGCGGGCCGCTTTGGAGTATCTATCTCGCATAGATACTCATACTCTAGCTCGCTTAGAACCATTGCCTTTGAAAGCGCGATATCGTCGTAAACTACGGTGTGATTTTTAGTGGAGATTTTGGCCCAGAGGATAAACTCCTCCGAGCCATAGAGAAGCGCCGTAGCGGCAATCAATAAGCAAAAATTTCTTGCCACTTGTTTTGGTCTATTTTCATTTCCATTCTAACGCGATAAAGCCCGTCTTTAAAGTCGTGCTCGACGATGGAAGCGTTTTTGATGAGGCCTGCTACCTGTGACGTGATGGTGGAGTCTCTAAGCATGGCGTCTCTAACCGTATCTTTGGAGTTTATCTTGACGCCGTAGAGTTTCTCGGCTAGTTGTCTATGCGCATCCGCGATGGCTGCGCGCTTGGCTAGAGCTAGTGACTGCGCTTGCGAAACGGCGTTGGTCGGAGCGATACCCTCGCCAACTGCACCGAATACCGCATCGACGGGTTCGATATCGTATATCATTTTTTCTTGCTTCATCACGTTTCTGATATCTTCTTTATCGACCTTTTGGATGACGATATCTTGTTTTGCCGACGTGGCATCGTCGGAGGAAAAAGGGTTGTTAAAGGAACAACCGCTTGTCAAAAAGGCTACCGCGCCTAAAACCGAGAATGTAATTTTTTTCATTCTTGAACCTTTAAATTTAGTTTTTTCTTCATTTATAAAAATACTAGCAAATTGTATTCCAAAAGCACTAAATTCATTCTAAATTTTCTAGCGTATCTTCGCCTATATCTTCGCCGTCTTCCTCGGCTTTAGGGCATTTAGCGATGCTAACCACGTCGTCGCCGTCTACGTTTACTACGATGACGCCGCTGGTGTTGCGGCCCGCTTTGCGGATGCTTTGCATATCGACGCGTATCATCTTGCCGCTTGAGGTTAGAGCCATCAGGTCTTGTTCGTCATCGACCATTACGACGCCGATCAGATCGCCGGTGCGGTTAGTTAGCTTCATGCAGATCACGCCCTTGCCGCCGCGATTTGTTAGGCGGTATTCGTCTGCGGTGGTGCGCTTGCCGATACCTTTTTGAGATATGCTTAGCACTTCTTGCTCGTTGCTTTCGATGACGGCTGCGCCTACGACCTCGTCGCCTGCTTCTTTAAATTTAATACCCGTCACGCCGCGAGCCGTTCTACCCATCTGGCGGACTTTGCTGAGTTTAAATTTGAGGCACATTCCCTTTTTGGTTACGATAAATAGCATCTTTTCGCCGTCGTCGCTTCCTTCGGCCGCGTTCTCGTCGTTTTCCTCGCTATTTTCTTCATCGATCTGAGCCTCTATCGCCTCTATCTCGTTTATCTCGGTCTCTACGCCAAGCTCATCGATTAGATTTATCGGCTCTTCCTCGCCTTCTACGATGAGAGCCGTTACTAGCTCGTCGTTCTCGTCTAGGCTGATAGCGCGTACGCCGATAGAGCGGATGTTTTTAAATTCGCTCAAATTCGTGCGTTTTACGATGCCGTTTTTAGTGAAAAACGCGAGCGATTTACTCTGGGCAAAATCGGTCGTCGGAATGATCGCCTTGATCTTTTCGTCAGGCTGCAGCTGGATGAGATTTACTACCGCTTTGCCTTTTGCGGTGCGGCTTCCTTCAGGGATCTTATAAACTTTGAGCCAGTATAGCTGTCCGCGGTCTGTCACGAACATCAGCGTATCGTGAGTGTTGCTAGTAAAGAAGCTCTCGATAAAGTCGTCGTCGTACGTGGTTACCGCGACCTTGCCCTTACCGCCGCGTTTTTGCTTCTCGTACTGCTTGCTCGGCACGCGCTTGATGTAGCCTCGATGCGTGATGGTTACGACCATATTTTCGTTAGGGATGAGGTCTTCGATGTCGATATCGTCGTAGTCGTCCACGATCTCGGTGATGCGCGGTACTTTAAATTTATTTTTTATCTCAAGTAGCTCGTCTTTGATTAGTTTTTCTAGCAAGGTTTCGCTCTTTAAAATTTCATCAAGGCGCACGATCTCAGCCATTAGTTCGGCTAGCTCGGCTTCTAGTTTTTCGCGCTCAAGACCCGTTAGCTTGCTTAGCCTCATATCCAGGATGGCGTTTGCTTGCAGCTCGCTAAGGCCGAATTTCGCTACCAAGCCCTCGCGAGCGCTAGGCGTGTCGGCGCTATTTTTGATGAGCTCGATCACCTCGTCGATATTATCTAGCGCGATCTTTAAGCCTTCTAAAATATGCGCTCTTGCGCGGGCTTTTTCTAGGTCAAATATCGTGCGGCGGATGATGACGGTTTTTCTGTGATTTAAAAATAGCTTCAAAAGTTCGATTAGGTTAAATACCTTCGGCTCTTTGTTGTTTATCGCAAGCATTATGACGCCAAACGTGCTTTCCATCGTCGTGGATTTAAAGAGATTGTTTAGCACGATGTCGCTCATCGCGTCGCGTTTTAGCTCGATGACGACGCGGATGCCGTCCTTATCGGACTCGTCGCGCACTTCGCTGATACCTTCGATCTGTTTTTCTTTAACCAGCTCGGCGATCTGCTCGATGAGGCGGGCTTTGTTCGTCTGATACGGCAGCTCGTCTATGACGATGACGTCTTTGTTCGGCTTTTTTTCGATATGAGTTTTGGCGCGTAGTTTCACTCGGCCGCGTCCCGTGCGGTAGGCCTCGATGATGCCTTTTTTGCCAAATATTATCCCGCCAGTCGGGAAATCCGGCCCTTTTATGTACTGCATCACCTCTTCTAGCGTCGCGTTTTTATTTTCAAGTACGAGTAAAAGCCCGTCGATTAGCTCGTCAAGGCTGTGCGGCGGGATATTCGTCGCCATACCGACGGCGATACCGCTAGAGCCGTTTAGAAGCAAATTTGGCACGCGGCTAGGCAGTACGTCGGGCTCGGTCTCTCTGTCGTCGTAGTTTGGGATAAAATCAACCGTATCTTTTTCGATATCGCGTAAAATTTCTTCGGTAAGATTAGTCATCCTAGCTTCGGTATAACGCTCTGCTGCTGCGCCGTCGCCGTCGATGGAGCCGAAGTTTCCTTGGCCGTCGACAGTCGGATAGCGCATGGAAAATTTCTGCGCCATACGCACGAGCGCATCGTAGATGGCTAGATTGCCGTGCGGGTGATATTTACCCATAGTCTCGCCAACAATACGCGCGGACTTCATATACGGGCTGCGGCTGCCGACTCCTAGGTTGTTCATCGCGTATAGGATGCGTCTATGAACGGGCTTTAGGCCGTCTCTGACATCTGGCAGGGCGCGACCGACTATGACGCTCATCGAGTAGTCGAGGTAGCTCGTTTTTATCGACTCCTCGATATCGACGGCTTGGATGTCTTGATTTTGATTGAGTAGATTTTCTTCCATTTTTATCCTTAAAATTTACTGCCTGATTCTAGCTTAAATTTGATTAAAATTTAATTTAATACCTCGCATCCGCAAGCGTCAACGCAAAAAGTACCTCGCAGCCTGCTTTTTGCAGCGTCCGTCTGGCTTCATCTATCGTCGTGCCGGTAGTCACGATATCATCCACTAAAATAACTGGAAATTTGGGCATTTTTAAGAGCTTAAAATTTCGCGGATTTTTTAGGCGAAAGGCTAGGTCTTTGCCGTGATAGCTGACGTTTGAGCCTGCGTGCAAACAGGCGTAAAGCGGACGGATTTCCGCGCTTTTTAACGCGCGAGACAAGATCGCCGTATGCGAGTAGCCGCTGGCAGCTCTATCGTCGATCGGCACGGCGTTTACGGGCGAGCCGAAGCTAAATTTGCCAGCAAAAATTTTAAAACTCAAATTTGCAAGCGCGCCGTAAACGAAAGAGCCGTGAAATAGGTGCTTTGAGTGGAGTAAATTTTTAATCTCGGAGTAATCAAAAAAGCTGTAAATTTTAAAATCGCCGTCCAAAACGCGCGTCCTTGCGGGCGAGGAGAGCAGGTGATCTTTGCAAATTTTACAGATCACGCCCAGACTCAGATGCCCGCAGTTAGCGCATCTCATCAGCTTTTTAGGATCTGGATCGCCGCGCGTTTTACGATGTCTTGTAGTAGCTCGTCAAAAAAGCTTTTAAACGCGCTGCTCGTGTGGATCGGGGCAAATTTAGTCTGCTCCTGCGAGACGTTTTTAGTGATGGTTTGATCGCCTCTGTGCACCGTTATCGCAAGCTTTGCCGAGCCTTTTAGGTTGTCGGTGGAGTAGCCGCTTAGATTTGCTTTAAGCTCGACGATCCTCACGTCCACGACGACATCGCCAAAGTCGCTCAAATTTGCCCCGAGACGCTTTAGCTCGGTGCTAAGGCCGTCTTGTAGCCAGCCCTCGATACTGTTTTGTAGCGTGACATACTCTTTGACGTCGCCGTTACTGCCCGTGATCGTGGCGACGATGCTTTTGTTGGCGCGAGCATCCTCGATGCTATTTATTCGGATATTTTTTTGGTATCCCATCTGGTTTGAGGTTGATTGATACGGGGTTAAATTTAACACCGAACTGCGCTGCGAACATCCGCTCATGACTGCGGCAAAAAGTGCGGCGGCAAGGGCGAAAAAAGCTAAATTTTTCATATTTTTCCTTTATAGTTTTGATATCTCTTCGGCGGCTTTGTTGGCGGCTTGTTTAACCAAAAGGTAGACGTAGAGATTAAAATCCTCTGTATCCTCGGCCTCGAGTTTGCGTACGTCTTGTCTGGTGGATATATTTAGCACGCGGGTTTTGTTTATGTTTTTGACGCCTAGTTTGCCTTTCATCGCCGCGCTTAGATACTGCGACGGCTCGCTATACGACGCCGCGTAGTCGGTAAATGCAAAATCCACGCGGTATGTATAAGGCGAGGTCTGGCTATCCACGACCATGATGCCGCGGTTTAGCAGCTCGTCTTGTAAGAAAAGATGAAAAAGCCTCTCTAAACGCTCTTTTGGATATAGCATTTTTGCGCCGTTTTTGGAGATAAATTTTATGCCGCTATCAGCAGCTCTTTCGTCGGCTATTTTGTGGATATAGACTTTTTTGATAGCCGCGCTCGTGTCGATCCTGCTTTGAGCGATGCAACATTTTATCGCGACGTCGCCGGTGTAGTCCGTGCCGTTTATCTTGATATCCTGACCGCCGCTAGCGCATGAGGAGCAGTCTGCTTTGATACGCATCACTTCTTTGTAGCCTTTGGCGTTGCCGTCGCTAGCTTGGGCGACCTCCGGCGAGCTCTCGAATAGCCCGAAACATCCCGTAAAAAGGAACGTCGCAAATAAAAGTATAAAATTTTTCATAAAAATCCTTTCGTAAATTTTACATCTTGCAAGCAAAATTCTATCCAAATTTGAGATGAATTTCCAAATTTGCGTAAAATTTGGGAGAAATTGGAAATTTGTATAAATTTTATTAAGTTTGATTTTTGAGATTTTAAAAGCGGATATAGCGTCAAATTTAGTATTTTTGCGGTGTGGGTTTGGGCGAGTCAAATTTTACCGAGAGATAATAAAAAGCAACCACGAGCGTATCGAATAACCCCGCAAAACGCTCGCAAGACGCCGTTAGTCTATTTTTAAAACGCTTAAAAACGCTTCCTGCGGCAAATTTACCTTGCCGATGGCTTTCATGCGCTTTTTACCCTCTTTTTGCTTTTCGAGTAGCTTGCGCTTACGCGTGATATCGCCGCCGTAGCACTTGGCGGTTACGTTTTTGCCCATAGATTTTACCGTTTCGCGCGCGATGACTTTATTGCCGATGCTGGCTTGAATAGCCACCTCAAAGAGTTGGCGCGGCACGATCTCTTTCATCGCTTTGACGAAGTCGCGTCCTTTGGACTGGGCTTTACTTTCCGGCACGATGATGGAGAGCGCGTCCACGGTCTCGCCTGCGACTTTGATATCAAGCTTCACTAGATCGCCCACGCGGTAGTCGCTAGGCTCGTAGTCAAAGCTCGCGTAGCCTTTGGTGCTTGATTTTAGCTTGTCGTAAAAGTCCATCACGATCTCGTTCATCGGGATGTCGTACTCGAGCAGCACGCGCTCGGGCGTGATGTAGTCCATCTTGGTCTGCACGGCGCGGCGGTTGTTTAGCAGCGTGATGATGTTGCCCAAAAACTCGCTTGGAGTGATGATCGTGGACTTGACGTAGGGCTCTTTGACGTGCTCGATTTTATTAACCGGCGGGAGTTGGCTAGGGTTTTGGATACGTAAAATTTGACCGTCGGTTTGTACGACTTCGTAGGTTACAGTCGGAGCCGTGGCGATGAGGTCAAGGTCAAATTCACGCTCTAATCGCTCCTTGATAACCTCCATATGCAGCAGCCCCAAAAATCCGACGCGAAAGCCAAATCCTAGCGCGACCGAGGTTTCGGGCTCGAAGCTAATGGAGCTGTCGTTTAGCTTGAGTTTATCCAGAGCGTCGCGCAGGTCCTCAAATTTATCCGTTTCGATCGGGTAGAGTCCCGCAAATACGAACGGCTTAGCCCGCTCAAAGCCGCCGACGGGCTCTTTTACGGGATTTTTAGCTAGCGTGATCGTATCGCCCACCTGTACGTCGCTGACGTTTTTTAGCCCCAGCACCACGATGCCGACCTCGCCCGCGCCCAAATTTGCCGTTTTTATCGGGGCGATTGGGTTTGGATACATGAGATCTAGCACGATGTGTTTTTTGCCCGTGCCCATGACTAGGATTTCGTCGTTTTTCTTTAGCTCGCCGTCATAGACCCGCACGAGTGCCAAAGCGCCCAGATAGTTGTCAAACCAGCTGTCGTAGATGAGCGTTTTTAGCGGTTTTTCCGCCTCGCCGCCGGGAGAGGGGATGCGCGTAATGATCGCTTCTAGCAGCTCTTTGATGCCGATGCCCGTTTTTGCGCTGACCTCGATCGCTCCGCTACAGTCAAGCCCTATAACGTGCTCGATCTCGTTTTTTACGCGAGCGGGGTCTGCTGCCGGGAGGTCGATTTTATTGATAACGGGGATGATTTCGAGGTTGTTTTCTAACGCGATATAGACGTTTGCGATGGTTTGCGCCTCTACGCCTTGACTAGCGTCCACGACAAGCAGCGCGCCCTCGCAGCTAGCCAATGAGCGGCTCACCTCGTAGCTAAAGTCCACGTGGCCAGGGGTATCGATCAAATTTAGGACGTAATTTTCGCCGCCAAGCGCGTAGTTTAGGCGCACGGACTGAGCTTTGATCGTGATGCCTCGCTCTTTTTCGATGTCCATGGTGTCCATGATTTGCGAGCTCATCTCGCGGTCGCTAACGGCGCCGCACTCCTGAATGAGGCGGTCTGCGAGAGTGGATTTGCCGTGGTCGATATGAGCGATAATGCTAAAATTTCTGATGTTTTTCATGAAATCCCTAGTTAAGTTTTGCGCGATTGTATAAAAATTTTCGTTAAAGTAGAGTAAATTTATGTTTTATTAAGCACTCGGGTTCAAATTCGGCGGGAGCAGGGCGGCTTTACGGCGGGAGGGATCGGACTTGCTAATTTAACAAAACGCGCCGCTTGCTAAAATTCGAGGCGGTTAAATTTTAGCTTCAAATTTTACTAGATGGAAGCGAGTTTAAATTTGATAAATTTAGCTCGTTTGCCGGCCGATAAATTTACTAAATTTAAACTCCGTTGCTACCTAAATTTACGCTCAAATTTTAGTGATGATGCCCCAAATGCCCGCCATCGCCGCTTGATCTTACTTCGCAGATGAGCTCGCCGTCGCATTCGTTATCGCTGCTCTCAAGCTGCAGCGTCGTGTGCGTGATGCCTAGATGCTCCATTTCGTGCGATATTTCAGCCATGATCTGCTCCGCTTCGCGCACGCTCAGCTCGCCGCTAACCACGATGTGAGCCGTGAGCGCGTTTGCGCCGCTTGTTATGCTCCAGATATGCAGGTCGTGCACCGAGAGCACGCCGTCCACGCCTCTGATCTGCGCGACGAGCGCGTCTAGACACACGCCCTTTGGCGAGCCCTCCATCAGGATGTTTAGGCTCTCTTTTAACACGCCCCAGCCGCTTTTTACGATGAGCGTGGCTACGAGCAGGCTAGCCGCCGCGTCCGCCCAGCCCCAGCCAAAGCACATCATCGCCAAAGCTGCCGCGATCGCGCCCACCGAGCCTGCAGCGTCGCCCAGCACGTGCGCATAGGCGCCGCGCATATTGATGTTTTCTCTCACGTCGCTGCCGCGCAGCATATATAGCGCCACGACGATGTTTACGGCAAGACCCAGCGTGCTGATAGCAAGCATACCCGCGGTGGCTACTTCGGGCGGGTTTTTCAGGCGCCTGGCCGCCTCGATGACGATCAAAACGGCGATCGCGACGAGGGCAAGGGCGTTTATCGTCGCGGCTAAAATTTCAATCCGCCTGTAGCCGAAGGTCTTTTGCAGATTGCCTTTGCGTTCGCCAAATTTAAACGCAAATAGCGAAAGCCCGAGTGCTGCGGCGTCTGATAGCATGTGCCCGGCGTCGGAGAGTAGGGCGAGCGAGTTCGTCGCGAAGCCGCCCGCGACCTCGATCAGCATATAAGCGAATATTATAAGGAAAGAATTTCTCAAAACGACCTTGTTTAACGCGTGCGAATGCGCGCAGTGGGCGTGATTTTCGTGCATTTTGACCTCGTTTTTCGGCAAATTTTAGTTAAATTATACCCAAAAAGCGCCTAAATTTTATCTATTTCGCCCTCTAGCTCGATGTTTACGCGCTTACCGATCTCTTTTAGCTTGCTGAACTCCTCTATCAGCCTCGGCGCGTCATCAAGACTGATCGCAAACGTCCAAAGATAGGTGAGCACCGAGTAGATGTGGCCCGCGTTTGCTTGCTTGTGCGATAGCATAAATATCGCCAAGCTAAAAATCACCGCCGCACTCGTGCCGATGATGAAAAAGCTCATCGCCTCTCTGTTTGAGATGTGGATACGAAGCTTTGAAAGTACGTCGTAGTGGCGATTTAGCGTGCGCTCATCGCCTGCGCTTATGCGTCCTGCCTCGTGCTCTAGCTGGTTGTTTAGCTTTAGATACAAGCGGTCGTTTTTGGCGATGTATTTTGGCAGCAAAACTCCAAAAATCGCAAGCAGGGCAAAAAACGCCAAACCTACGTAGAACTCGATAAATAAAAGCATGATCGCCGAGCCGAAAATCGAGACGACCGAGGTGAAAAACACGGGGAAATGCTGCTCGAAAAAATCCACGAATTCGCGAGATAAATTTACTCTTGCGATTACGGCGCTTTCGTCTTTTGCGGCTCTTTTTTCGTTCATTATCACGCTTACGGCAAGTCCCGCGTATATCCTAGTAAATACCTGCGTAACCACGCGCCGCCTAATCGAGCCA
This sequence comes from uncultured Campylobacter sp., assembly GCF_963517995.1. Taxonomy (GTDB): domain Bacteria; phylum Campylobacterota; class Campylobacteria; order Campylobacterales; family Campylobacteraceae; genus Campylobacter_A. The sequence goes on along the minus strand of NZ_CAUQHQ010000036.1, from coordinate 3,321 downwards.
AGCCCCCAGCCCACGAACACCATGCACGAGTAGCTAAGTGCCAAAAGCGTGTCGCCCGCTACGATGGCGTTTATGGCGATGCCGGCTAGTACGGGATAGATGAGTGGTTAAAATCGCGCGGATTTTAGCTGATTTTAAAATTTGCGTCAAATTTTTCGGAATTTTTGTTGTAACTCTTGACATTACAACAAAATTTGATTATACTTCGCTCATCGGTTGTAAGTTATAGCATTACAACAAAAATTTCTAAGGAGAAAAAGATGTCAAACTACAAGATCGTTTCAACGAAAAGCGAACCGAGAGTCGAGCTGAAAGATGCTTTAAATTTAAGCGGCTGCGAGCTTTCTATCAATGAGCTTCTCGCAAACGCGAGCGTACCGTTCGTACATTCGCACAAGCAAAACGAGGAGCTTTATTTGGTGCTAAAAGGCGGCGGTACGCTCTTTATCGACGGCGAGGAGAAGGCGGTCAAAGAGGGCGATGCGATCCGTATCGATCCGGCAGGCAAGAGATGCTTCAAAGCGGGCGCGCAGGGGATGAAGTTTATCTGTATCCAAACTAAACGCGGTAGCCTAGAGCAGTACACTAACGGCGACGGCGTGATAAACGAGGACGTAAAGCCTAGCTGGCTGTAAATTTACGCGGTAATCAAGCAAAATCAAATTTAAAGGAGAAACAATGAAAGTAGCAATCATCGGAGCAAACGGAAAATCAGGTTCAAATTTGGTGCAAGAGGCCCTAAAACAAGGACACGACGTAACAGCTATAGTGCGAAACAAAGAGTATAAAAACGGCGACGTAAAAGTCGTTTATAAAGACGTTTTTGAGCTTGGCAAAGCCGATCTAGCAGGCTTTGACGCTGTTATCAGCGCATTTGCGGCGTGGACACCCGAAACGTTTGGGCTTCATAAAAAGGTAGCAAAACACCTTGCAGACGCGCTTAGCGGTACGAAAACAAGGCTACTAGTGATCGGCGGCGCGGGTACGCTATACGTGGACGATAAGCAGACGATGGTTATGGATACGCCAAGCTTTCCTGCCGAGTACATGGGCGTCGCAAAGGCTACGGCGGAGTCGTTTTCCGAGCTAAAAGGTAGAACGGATGTGCTCTGGACATACGTCTCGCCTGCCGGAGACTACGACGCAAACGGCGCTCGCACGGGCAAATACGTCCTTGGCGGCGATAATCTAATCCTAAACTCCAAAAACGAGAGCCACATCAGCTACGCAGACCTCGCGCTTGCGGTCATAGACGAGCTAAAAAACGGCGCTTTCGTGCAAAAGCGCTTTACCGCCGTCGGCGAGAGAGCTTGAGCTTAAAATTTTGCGTAATTTAGCTAAAATAAAGCCGCGCAAAAAGGACGCGCGGCTTTTAAATTTAAACCAAGGCTGATTATGCAAATAGGACAAAAATTTTCCATCGCTATTCACATCCTGCTTAGCTGCGAGTTTTTTAAAGATGAAAAAAACACGAGCGAATTTTTAGCAGGCACCGTCGGCACGAATCCAGTCATCGTGCGAAATATTATTAGGCTTTTAAAATCTGCAAATTTGATAAACGTAAGCGCGGGCACGGGCGGGGCGAGCCTAGCCAAAAGACCCGATCAAATCACGCTTTTTGATATATTTTCGGCGGTAAACGAGGGCGAAAAGGGTATCTTTAAAATCCACAAAAACTCGCCGCCGCCTTGTCCGCTGGGAGGCAGGATCGAGGCGCTTTTGACGCCTAAATTCGCCTCCGCGCAGCAAGCGATGTTTGATAGCTTAGCGGGCGTAAATTTGCAAAATTTGCTAGACGAGCTTGGCGTAAAAAGCGTCGCTGAAATTTAAATTTACGGCAAATTTTTTCTTTATTTTCTAATAAATTTATATATTTTGAAATATAATTCGTAAATTTAATCAAAGGAGTTTCAAAGTGGAAGCAGACGTAAAAACCGTCAAATCAAAAAGCCTAATCAGAAGGTATTTTGAGATAAATTTGCTCTATAAAATTTTAGCCGGACTGATTTTAGGGGTGATATTTGGCGCCGTATTTCAAAACGCAACCGGCGCTATCTCGGTACTAGAGCCGTTTGGAGATATATTTATAAGACTGCTTAAGATGATCATCGTGCCTATCGTTACGGCTTCGCTCATCGTGGGCTGTAGCTCGATCGCGCCGTCTGATCTGGGTAGGGTAGGGGCGAAGGTGCTGCTATTTTACCTTGCGACCTCGTTTTTTGCGATACTTATAGGCCTTGGCGTGGGGATATTTTTAGAGCCCGGAGCCGGCCTTGGTATCACGGGCACCGCGTCTGCGCAGGCTAAAGCGGCTAATGCGCCTTCTATGTCGCAAATTTTAGTAAATCTTTTCCCGACTAACCCAATAGAAGCGATGGCAAAGGGTGAAATTTTGCAAATCATCACCTTTAGTCTATTTTTCGGCGTCGCGCTTTCGTTTGTAAAAGACAGTAAGGACGAGAGGTTAAGTAAACTGGGCCATCTCATCTACGACGTATTTGACGGGATAAACCACATAATGTTTAAAGTCGTTGGTTGGATAATGCAGTATGCCCCTATCGGCGTTTTCGCGCTGATTTTTATCGTATTTTCAAAGCAAGGCGTAAAGGCTTTCGGCCCGCTGCTAGGCGTCACGATTAGTACTTATATCGGCTTTATCGCTCACGTAGCGCTGATTTTTACTTTGGCTTGCCTAGCTATAAAAATCAGCCCTTTGAAATTTCTAAATAAGGTAAAATCTCCTATGATAACGGCATTTGTTACCAGAAGCTCAGGCGGAACGCTGCCTATATCGATGAAAACCGCAGATGAAGATATGGGGATACCGAGGCAAATTTACGGCTTTGCCCTACCTGTCGGAGCAACCGTAAATATGAACGGCACGATCATATATCTTGGCATCTGCGCGATTTTTATCGCAAACGCCGTCGGAGTGCAGCTTGACATGGGAGCAAAGCTAACTATCATTTTAACGGCCGTCCTTGCCGCCGTCGGAACCGCGGGAGTGCCTGGAGCGGGTGCTATAATGCTTTTGATGGTGCTTGAATCAGTCGGTCTAAAAGTAGAGAGCGGAAGCGCCGTAGCCGCAGCGTATGCGCTGATTTTGGGAATAGACGCGATCCTTGATATGGGGCGCACGTCTCTAAACGTCGGCGGAGATATGTTAGGCGCGGTTTTCGTCGCTAAAAACGAAAATAGTCTTGATATGAGCAAATGGGAGTAGTTTGCGGCTAGAATTTGGCTATAATCAGATAAAAATTTAAAAAGGATTTATATGATTTTTATCGATGCTTGTTTGAAAAAGCCCACGCCTTATACGCC
>NZ_CAUQHQ010000035.1:0-19115 GCF_963517995.1 uncultured Campylobacter sp. | reverse complement strand
AAAATCTAGTGTTTGATGATAAATTTAGCATTTTCAAGGTGCAGGTCTCGGCGAGCAAAATGCAAAATTATCAAATTTGCCCGAATCAAATTTAATCAAAAATTTAAGCCGCAATGAGCAAAAATGCTTGGTAAAACGTTTAGCTTACGAGTAGGCGGTTAGCGATTGCGCGGGCTACGCAAACCAAAAGGCGCCGCATCCTAGCTACGAGCAGGTCTGCACGGGCGACGCAAATGCCGCCTAGACCGTTTTAAAAGCGCCGTTTTTGAGTTTTATTTTTTGACGGCGAAATTTTTAGATTTTATCTGATATTTTTGAAATGGGGTATTAATTTTCGGCCGCAAAGTAGGGTAAATTCGCCTAAAGTCTTGGATATTGCGCGCTCCGTCTGCGATAAATTTAAGCACGCCAAATTTAAGGTGCATAAGCCGGGCGAGGGCAAAAAGCTAAAGCTAAGCTTAAGCAGTGGCGCTAAGCCGTATATTAAAAATTACGCCCTTTTGCCTTGTCGCCAAATTTTACTCTTGGCGCATTTTGGTTGATTTAACCGAGCCGCAAAAGCCGCCTTAGCGCAGTGAACATTTTGATAAAAATCTAAAACCGTCCGTCTATCCGCTTTAACCAAAAGTCCAAATTTGCCTGCTCGGCTTTTAGCGTCGTTTTTTCGCCGTGTCCGGGATACAGCGTAAAATCCCCCTGCATTTTTTTGCATTTTAGCAGGCTTTGGCGCATATCTTCGGCGTTTGAAAACAAAAAATCATAGCGCCCGATTGAGCCTCTAAACAAAAAATCTCCGCTAAAAATAACGTCGTCCACGCGCACCATACAGCATCCCGGCGTATGTCCCGGAAAATGCATAAACTCGATCTCAAAGTCTTCTATGTTAAATTTAACGTCCTCAAATTTCGCTCCGCCTACGCAGATAGCCTCGTCGGTCGTCTCGTATCCCGCGCCCCAAACGTCGTTTTTTAGCATAAAGGCGTCGTTATTATGAATATGCGCAGAAATATTAAAAAAATTTTTTAAGCAGGCGCAGTTAAAAATATGGTCAAAGTGTCCGTGCGTGTTTAGTATTGTGAGTGGAGCGTGTGAAATCTCGCAAACGTAATTAAACGAATTTTGTCCCGCGTCAATGATGATTTCGCGCCCATTTTTGGATATTACGTAGCAATTAGTTTGATAATCGCCGCATGGTTTTGATAAAATTTTCAAGCTAGTCCTTTTGTCAATTTTAATTAAAATAGATTGTATATTTTTTAAGCTTAAAAGTTAAATTTATAATTATAAATGTATAATTAAGAAAAAAGTTAAATTTGACGGCGGAGACGATGAGAGATTGGGCGAAGATTGGCGAGAAAATCGTAGAATTTTTGACGAGCTACCTTAAAAAAAGCGGCGCAAAAGGATTTGTCCTGGGCGTTAGCGGCGGCATAGACTCTGCCGTCGTGGCCGCTCTTTGCGCGCGCACGGGCATTGAAACGCATGCGCTTTTGATGCCGACGAAGTACTCAAACGAGCAAAATTTAAACGACGCGCTAAAGCTTTGCAAAGATCTAAAAATAACGCATAAAATCATCGAAATTCAGCCGATTTTAGATAGCTTTACCGCGCAAATCGGCGAGCCGCCGTCAAATTTGCGTATGGGAAATCTAAGCGCAAGGGCGAGGATGTGCCTGCTATATGATTATTCGGCAAAGATAGGCGCGCTAGTCGTGGGCACTAGCAACAAAAGCGAGCGCCTTCTTGGATACGGTACGATCTACGGCGATACGGCGTGCGCGCTAAACCCGATCGGCGAGCTCTTTAAAACCGAGATTTACGAGCTGGCGCGCGAGCTTGGCATAGATGAAAAAATCATCGCAAAAGCCCCGTCCGCCGATCTTTGGGAAGGGCAAAGCGACGAGGCCGACATAGGCTATAGCTACGAGCGGCTAGATGAAGTTTTGCGTTTGGTGCAGAGTAAAAGCGAGGCCGAACTGGCGCAAGAATTTAATCCAAAGCTCGTCGCGACTATATTTTCAAGGATGAGAGCGAATAAATTTAAACTCTCGTTGCCACCTATCGCCAGTTTAGAGGACGAGTGAAATTTGAGCTAAATTTACCGGTTTTAGCGCGTAAATTTAGCTGAGACTTTTTGCTATATAAACGGTAAAACGCCCTAAAACGAGAAAATGCCGGCTTGCGGCTGCGAGCGCGCGCAGATTAAATTTGCTCGCGAGTTTGATTTAATCTCGCGGCGGCAAGTGCTAGTTTGGCGGCTTGGACGCGTCGTTTGATGCGAGCGGAAAAACATAAGGGGCTGATTTAAATGAGCGTAAAATCATAAAAGCTCGCGCTAAAGTCGGTCGATATTAAAAACAAGAATAAGGTAAAAAATAAAAATAAGGAGGTCAGAATGGAAGAAATAGCGTTTTTTAGACCGTCTATCGACGATACGGAGATAAATCTCATCAAAGAGGCGCTAAAAGACCACGGTTCGGCGATCGTGGGAAGATTTGAGAGCGAGCTGCAGGAGTATTTTGGCGTCAAGCACGCCATAACGACGAATAACAACAGCGCGGCGCATCATCTGGCGCTTTGTTCGATGGATCTAAAACGCGGCGATAAGATCATCTGCTCGGTAAACTCGACCCCTAGCGTCGCTCAGGCGATTAGGCATTTTGACGCCGAGCCGATATTTGTCGATATAAACGAAGACGACTTTAATATGAACGCCGAGTCTCTAAGAAATACGCTAAAAATCCACAATCACAAAAAGCTAAAAGGAATATTCGTAAATCATGTAGGCGGGCAGGCTGCCGATATGGACGAGATATACGACATCGCTAACGAATACGAAATAAAAGTGCTAATCGATGCAGGAAAGTCGATAGGACTAACGTATAACGGCGTCAAAATCGGCTCTGATAAGCGCTCGCTTGTCTCTTGCTTTAATATGCATTCGCAAATGACTAATCCAATCGCGACGGCGGGATTTATGCTCACTAACGACGACGCCATCGCAGAGCGCGCTAGGCTGCTACGCAACTACGCCATCGTAAAAGGCGGCATAGATAAAGACGGCAACCTAGGCTATATCTACGACGTCGTGGATATCGGAGTAAAATACGATCTAACCGGACTTTGCGCCGCATACTCGATGGCTCAGTTTGAAAAAAACGATAAATTTATCCAGCGCCGCCGCGCTATCGCCGCGCTATACGACGAGGCGCTAGCAGACTGCCCGCACGTCTCGCTTCCTATCAAAAAACGCGATCACATATATATCCAGTACATAATCAAAATCGATAAAAATCGCGACGGGTTTGCCAAAGAGCTGCTAGAGCGCGGCATCCACACGGCGCTTCACTATAAGCCTATGCATCTTTTAAGCTACTATAAAAGCAAATATTCGCTTAAGGTAAATTCTTTTCCTAACGCGCTAAGAACGTATCAGCAGGTACTTTCGCTTCCGGTTTATAACGCGCTTAGCGACGAGGAGGCGCACCGTGTGTGCGAGACTATGCTAGAGATAGCCAGAACTCGTGCTTAAGCGTCAAATTTACGCCTTCGCGCAGGAGTATTTTTACGCTCCGAATTTATGGCAAAAGTGCCTGGCTATAGCGCTTTTGCCATTAAGTGCGCTTTACTGCATCGGCGTGATTTTAAAGGCTAAATTTAGCAAAGCTTTAGATTTTGGCATACCGGTTATCAGCATCGGAAATTTAACCCTAGGCGGTAGCGGAAAGACGCCGCTTGGTATTGCTATCTTAAACGAATTTGAGGGCGGCTTCGTCATTTTGCGAGGCTACGGCAGAGCTTCAAGCGGACTCGTCAAGGTCGCTATCTCGGGCGAAATTTTGGTGGGCGTCGCGGCTAGCGGCGACGAGGCGATGGAGTACGCAAAAAGCGTAAAAAACGCAAACGTCATCGTGAGCGAAAACCGCGACATCGCGATAAAAGAAGCCCTAAATTTAGGTGCAAAGTACGTGCTGCTCGATGACGGCTTCGGCAAATTTCACATCAAAAAATTTAACGTCCTAATCCGCCCCTCCGCAAAGCCTTATTTTGATTTCGTCCTGCCTAGCGGCGCGTATCGCTACCCGAGCAAATTTTACGCCAAAGCCGACTACGTCGTAAAAGAGGGCGAGGATTTTACTCGCGAGAGCGAAATTTTAAACCCGACGCCAAAGATGGTTTTGGTCACCGCTATCGCAAATCCGCAGCGCTTGGAGCCTTATTTTAGCCTTTGCGCCGGGCGCGAAATTTACCCCGATCACTACGCGTTTTCGCGGGATGAGCTAGCGAGTATACTAGGGCGCTACGGCGCGACCTCGCTTTTGGTCACGCGAAAAGACGCCGTAAAGATGGAGGAATTTGGCTTGCCGCTCTCCGTCATCGCGCTAAAAACGACGCTGGCGGATAAATTTAAACGAATTATCAAAGAGAAAATTCTATAATCTCCTAAAAATTTTGGGACGCTTTAAATGAAATTAGTACTAACTTCTTGCGCCGATAAGGCCGCGGCTAAAACTCTAGCCAAAAAGCTCGTAAAAGCTAAATTTGCCGCTTGCGTCAGCGTTTTTAAGGCAAATAGCGTTTATTTTTGGGACGGCGAGATAAAGGACGAAAAGGAGCGGGTTTTGCTCATAAAAACCGCGGTTAAATTTAAAAAAGTCGCTAAATTTATAAAGAAACATCACGACTACGATCTGCCAGAGATTGTGGCTTTTAAGGCCGATAAAGCTAGCAAAAAATACAAAAAATGGATAAAAAAGGAAAGTAAATGAAGTTATTTCAAACTAGAGCAAGCGAGGGCGAGAGCCTAAAAAGCGTAGAATTTAGCCAGGCGCTGCTGAGTCCCAGCTCCGCTCACGGCGGGCTATACGCGCCGACGCAGCTACCGCGGCTGGATGATAAATTTTTTGCTGAGGCGGTAAATTTAACCTACGCGCAAATCGCGCTAAAAATCATAGAGAAATTCGAATTTGACGCGGATGCGGCGATGTTTGAGAGGGCGGTAAAGCGGTATGAGAGATTTGATGATCCGCAAAATCCCGTGCAAGTGCGAAAAATCGGCGAAAACCTCTACGTAAACGAGCTTTATCACGGGCCTACGCGCGCGTTTAAGGATATGGCACTACAGCCGTTTGGCGCGCTGCTTAGCGAGCTAGCCGCAAAAAGAGGCGAAAAATACCTCATAATGTGCGCGACTAGCGGCGACACGGGACCTGCGACGCTAGAGACGTTCGCGGACGCGCCAGGCGTCAAAGTCGTCTGCCTCTACCCAAAAGACGGCACAAGCGAGGTGCAGCGCCTACAAATGATCAACGCAGATGCTGCAAATCTCAAAGTAATCGGCATCGAGGGCAACTTTGACGATGCGCAGCGCGCGCTAAAAAGTCTGCTGGCTAGCGATAAATTTAAAGAGCGTCTAAGCGCTGCCGGACTCTCGCTCTCGGCGGCAAATTCGGTAAATTTCGGCCGAATTTTATTTCAGATCATCTATCACGTTTACGCTCATGTCTATCTACTAAAAACGGGCGAGCTAAAAGGCGAATTTGACATCGTCGTGCCTAGCGGTAACTTCGGTAACGCTCTGGGTGCATACTACGCTAAAAAAATGGGCGCAAAAATCGGTAAAATCAAAATCGTCTCAAACGCAAACAACATCCTGACCGAGTTTTTCACGCAGGGGCGATACGATTTGCGCGGCAAAAGTTTGGTTAAAACGATCAGTCCCGCGATGGATATCCTCGTTTCTTCAAACGTCGAGAGGCTGCTTTTTGATAAATTTGGCGCCGTGAGAACCAAAGAGCTGATGGATAGTCTCGCGAGCGATGGCTTTTATGAGCTTTCAAACAGCGAGCTTTGCGCGCTAAAAGAGGACTTTGACGCTGATTTTTGCAGCGATGAGGAGTGCGAGAAATTTATAAAAGAGTGGGCGGCAAAAGGCGTCGCCGTCGATCCGCATACGGCCACTTGCTTTAAAGCGGCGGTAAATTTAACGCGCCCGGCCGTGATAACGTCGACCGCGCACTGGGTCAAATTTGCTCCGAGTATGTTTAAAGCGCTAAAAAACGAAACTCTAAAAAACGAAAAAAGCGGGCTTGAGGCCTTGGCGGTGGAGTTTAACGACGAAGTGCCAGGTGCTATAAGATCGCTATTTGCAAAAGTCGCCGTGCATAACGAAATCGCCGCAAAAAGCGATATAGAAGCTAAAATTTTAGCTTGGATCGAGCGATGATTATCATCCCTGCAAGGCTCGCTTCGACGCGAATGCCTAATAAAATTTTACGCGAAATAAACGGCGTGCCGATGTTTGTCGCTACGGCGCGCAGGGTGAGCGCGGCTGACGAGGTCGTGATCGCTGCAGACGACGAGGGCGTAGCGCAGATCGCGCAAAAATTCGGCTTTAAAGCCGTGATGACGAGCCTGGCGCATCAAAGCGGAACCGACCGCATCAACGAAGCAGCGGGAATACTCGGCGTCAAAGATAGCGAAATCATCATAAACGTGCAGGCCGATGAGCCATTTATCGAACCTGAAAATATCGTAAAATTTAGAGAATTTTGCGAGAAAAACGCGGAGAGAGCATTTATGTTTTCGTGTTTTAAATTTGTCGGTAGCGAGCTAGCGGACGATAAAAACCTGGTCAAGGTCGTGACTGACGACGCGGGCTACGCGCTTTATTTCTCGCGCTCGCGCATCCCGTTCGACCGCGCTGCGTTTGACGCATACAAGGCGCATCTGGGCATTTACGGCTATGGCGCGGCAAATTTAAAAAGATTTTGCTCATTTGCGCCCTCAAGCCTAGAAAATACCGAAAAGCTCGAGCAACTGCGCGCTCTATCAAACGGCGAGAAAATCCTCATGCTCGAAGTGCAAAGCGACAGTATCGGTATCGACTGCGAGGAGGATCTGCAAAGGGCGCGGGCGAAATTCGGCGTTAGCGTCAGCTAAAACCGCAAGCGATAAAAATGCTAAATTTGACTAAAACCGAGGCTGGTAAAATTTACTATGGAGTAAAGGCTACGGCTATGCTTTTGTAAGCCGCCTTGTAGGCAAGAGTCCGTGGGTCAAATTTGCCTACCGTTTGCGCTTTAAAATCTCGTCTTTAACCGCAGAACATAGGATGAAAACGGCTCTTAGAGCGTTTGCACGGCGCTTAAGGCCGCCGCGCCGCAAAGATAAAATACGTCGGTTAAATTTTAAATTTAACCAGCCTATAGGTCGGATCAAAGCGAAATGCGAGCAAATTTTGCAAAATCCCAAAAAGGCACATAAAAGTAACGAAGCTACTGCCGCCGTAGCTGTAAAACGGCAGCGGGATGCCCACCACCGGCGCAAATCCTATCGTCATCATAATATTTACGCTAACGTAGATAAACAGGAGTATCCCGATCCCAGACGTCATGGTCTGGGTGAAATAATCATCCTTTAGCCCGTAGTTTAGGCTGAGCAGATGAGCTATCAGCGCGCCGTAAAAGCTAAGTAGCGCAAGCCCGCCGTAAAATCCGTATCGCTCGATCGTATATGCGAAAATAAAATCGCTAGTGGAAATGGGCAAAAATTTAAAATGCGTCTGCGTAGCTTCGTCTTTTGGTTTGCCCTTTAGTCCGCCGCTGCCGATAGCGATGATGCTTTGGCGTACGTGGTAGTTAGACTCCTCGCTTAAAAAATCGGTAATGCGCTTTTTTTGATAATCGTGCAAATTTTCGTAAATCAAGGGGGCGGCGAGCAAAACTCCCGCAAATATCGCAAACCAGATTTTTTTATTTACCCCGATGATAAAAAGCACGGCGTAGCCCACGATGAGCAGTATCAAAGCGGTGCCTAAATCAGGCTCTTTTAAAATCAGCACGAAAGGCAAAAGGATATAAAGGCTAAGCCGTCCAAAATCTTTAAGCCCGTACCCCTCTTCGCCTGGCGGGTGCTGTTTTATGAGGTAGCCTAGCATCAAAAGAAGCGCCGGTTTCATGATCTCTGAGGGCTGAAGCGTAAAGTGGATAAAAGGAAACTCAAGCCATCTTTTTGCGCCCAGTTTGCTTGCGCCAAAAAGATCGACGCAAATAAGCAGCACGACGCAAATCCAGTAAAATAGCGGTATGAGCCAGGCGATCTTGCGAATGGGAAGTAAAAAGAAAAATAAAAACGCCGCTAGACCGACGCCGAAATATACAAGCTGTTTGCCGGCTAGGATAGAATTTGCCTCAGAAACCAAAATGTATGATAAAATAATAATAGGAAGTATCAAAAACGGCTGAACGAAGTAAAAATGGGTTAAAATTCGCCTATCGAGTCTTATCAAAAATTTGCCTTTTTTGAGCGATTATAGCATTTTAAAGGAAACAAATCTAAAAATGACGGAAAAAGAGATCAAAATTTTAGAGGATGCGCAGGCGAGGGCGGACGCGTTTTTAGCGGCCGAGCTAAACGTCGCTAGAAACCAAGCGCTAAATTTGATAAAAAGCGGGCTGGTTAGCCTAAACGGCAAGCCGCTAACTAAGCCCTCCGCAAAGCTAAATTTAGGCGACGTTTTGAGGATAAAATTTGAGCAAAGCGAGCCTGATAGGGTTAAATTTGAAGCGGAATTTGAAGTGCCGATCATTTACGAGGACGAGGATTTGCTCGTGCTAAATAAACCGGCAAATTTAGTCGTCCATCCAGCTCCCAGCGTCAAGGAGCCTACGCTTGTGGATTGGCTCGGGGCGAAGGGATTTTTGCTGTCAAATTTAAGCGGACAAAGCAGGGCTGGTATCGTGCACAGGCTAGATAAAGGCACTAGCGGAGCTATCGTCGTAGCTAAAAATAACGCGGCTCACGCCGCGCTTTCAAGCCAGTTAAGCAACAAAAGTATGGGGCGCATTTATCTAGCGCTAACCGATTTGCCGCTCAAGCAAAACTGCATCGTCGAACGAGCTATCGGACGAAATCCAGCTAACCGCCTAAAAAAGGCGATCGTCTCGGACGGCCGCGCGGCAAAAAGCGCCTTTGCGAATTTGCTTTTTAGCGAATTTGACGCCCCCGTGCAGAGTAAAAACGCGGGCGTAAATTTGATCGCGGCAAAGCTTTTTACGGGTAGAACTCATCAGATAAGAGTACATCTAGCTAGCCTAAACCGCCATATTTTGGGCGATGCTTTATACGGTTTTAAGAGCGAAAAGGATAAAATCGGCCGAGTGATGCTTCACGCCTACGGGCTGTATTTTACGCATCCGCACACGGGCGGGCAGATGAGCTTTGTAGCGCCCGTCTGGGATGATTTTAGTGAAATTTTACTTAGCAAATTTAGCAAGGAGAATATAGATGAAAAGATTGATTTTATGGGGCTTAGCGAGCTCTTTAGCCGTTGTGATGAGTGGATGCGTATCATCTAGCGGTCCCGCGCAAGTAAATGCGAATTTACCGACCGTCCAGAGCCTAAAAACCATAAGCGATATGACCGAAGTAGGCTTTGAGTGGACGCCGACTCCGACCGCAAACGTCGCGGGCTACTATCTATACCGCTCAAATCCAAACGAAAATAACGGCAAAATGAAGGTCGTAGCCGACATAAAAGACCGCTTTGCCAGCCACTACGTGGACGCAAATTTAGCTCCAGAGACGACATACTCGTACGAGATGAGGACGTATAACGAAAGCAAGCAAGTCTCAGGTCAAGGCATCATCGTTAGCGCGACAACCAAGCCTCTTATGGACTCGGTGCCTTTTGTTAGAGCGCTTACGAATTTACCCGAGCGCGTGAAGCTCATCTGGAGACCGCATCCTGATCTTCGCACGGCGTCTTACGTCATCGAAAAAGCGGATATAAATAAAGAAAACTGGAGGCAAATCGCCGAGGTAAAAGGCAGACTAAACGCCGAGTATATCGATGACGACGTAAAGTCTGGCAAAAGCTACAAATATAGAGTTTTCGTAAAAACCACTAGCGGCACGATCTCAAAACCGAGCGAGATCGTAGACTCTACAACAAAGCAGCTACCAAACGAGGTCGTAAACGCTCAGGCAACTCAAAATGCGCCTAAAAAGATTATTTTGACGTGGGATAGCGTGGCTAGCGACGACTTTGCCTACTATAAAATTTACAGCGCGTCAAGCAAATTTATGCCCTACACCTACCTTGTCAAAACTACGTCTAATAGCTACGAGGATCTCATAAACGAAAACGGCGCGACTAGATACTATAAAATCACCATCGTCGATAAAGACGGCCTAGAGTCTAAAAAACCTAGCGAGCCTATCATCGGTATGACGCTGGGGGCTATCGACGCTCCGGTCGTATCATCTATCGTGGCCGACAGTACGGCGGTTAAACTCACGTGGAACGCCACAGATAAGTCCAGAAGCTATACCGTTATAAGAGACGGCGGCGGAAGCGAGCAGAAATTTACAAATATAACCGGCAACGAATTTGTCGATAACGGCGTTGCTTACGGGCAAAAATACAGCTATAAAGTGATCGCCGTAGATGAATACGGCATAAGCTCCGACGCTTCTGCAAAAGCCGAGATAACCGTCGAATAATGCCCAATTTTATAGCTAAAAACGTAAATTTTACGCCAAAAGATTGCGGCGAGATAAGCTTTTTGTGGGAGGCTCGCGGCAGGCAAGGCGTTAGTCTCGTTTATACAAAAAGCTCTAGCGAGGAGTTTTTTATCACGCTAAAAAAGCGCGAAAACGACTGGGTCGTAAAGGGCGAAAAGCTAACGAAGCCTGCCAAAATAGGGCTTTTGCAAAATGCTTTGGTTAAATTTAAAGAGCTTTACTGCGATCAAATTTTAAGCGAAGCAATCGCGGTAAAAAACACGCACCTCACGCAAAAAGACTCGGCGATCTTTGATGTGAGCGAGCTGCTGGAAAATTTAAAACAGAGCGAATTTGAGAGCAAATTTATCGAGATAGGATTTGGCTCGGGCAGGCATTTGCTATTTCAGGCTGAAAATAACCCAAATACCCTAGTTATCGGCATTGAAGTCTACAAGCCCTCGCTCGAGCAGGTTGCAAAGCTGGCAAAAGTGCGAAATCTAAACAACGTCATGCTCGTAAACTGCGACGCGAGACTGCTTTTGTCGCTTGTGGAGTCAAATTTTATAGATAAGATTTTCTTGCATTTTCCCGTACCTTGGGACGACGCTCCTCATAGGCGCGTGGCCTCGGCGAAATTTGCCCTAGAGTGCGAGCGGACGCTAAAAGCGGGCGGCAAATTTGAGCTGCGAACCGATAGCCGCGAGTATGCGGACTTTACTTTGGCGCAAATTTTAGATCTAAGCGATGCCGACGTGCAAATTTATAAAAATCGTGACCTAAAAGTAAGCAGCAAATACGAAGACCGCTGGAAAAGGCATCAAAAAGATATTTACGACGTTATCTTTACCTGCGAAAAGCAAAGCGAACCAAGAGCCAGCCAAGGCGAGCTAAAATTTGAAAACGGCTACGACGCGAGCAAAATCTCGGCTAAATTTAGCAACCAAACGATAAAAGAGGATGATTTTTTCTTGCATTTAGAGGAAAAATACGAAAAAGAGGGCGGCGAAATTTTAATTCGCGCGGCGTTTGGCGCATTTAACGCGCCCGAGCATTGCTACGTCTTGCTCGGCGAAAAAGGTGCGAAATATTTTATAAAAAAGCCGCTCGTTACGGCTGAAAATTTAAAGGCGCATCTTGCGTTTAAGGAGTATTTAGCGGATGCAAAAAATAATTAGCGCAAGCGGACTGTGCCTAGGGTACGAGAACGAGCAAAATCTAATAACGGACGCTAAATTCGACATTTATTCCGATGATTTCGTTTTTATCACGGGGCAAAGCGGTAGCGGTAAATCCACGCTTTTAAAGTCTTTTTACGGTCAGATGAAGCCAAGCGCGGGTTCTTTGAGCGTTTGTTTGATGGATATGACGGATATAACTCAGCAAAATTTAGACAAACTAAGGCAACGAATCGGCGTGGTTTTTCAAAATTATCGCTTGATAAGCGAGTGGAATATCGAAAAAAACGTGATGTTGCCGTTGATGATAAAAGGTCTAAGCGCAAGCGTCTGTAAAAATCAGGCGACAAAGCTCTTAAAGCACGTAAATTTGCTCCATAGAGCCGATAAATTTCCAAACGAGCTAAGCGGTGGAGAACAGCAGCGGGCCGCGATGGCTAGGGCTTTGGCGCATAATCCGAATTTACTGCTTTGCGACGAGCCGACTGGTAGCCTAGATGAATACTCAAGCGACGTTATTTGGGGACTTTTGCGATCGGCAAAAGAGTATCTTGGCACTTGTATCGTCGTAGTTACGCACCACATACCGGTCTCGCTAAGAGTGCCTTATAGACATCTGGTTATAGAAAACGGACGCATATATGAAATCCTTTAAAAATCACCTTAGCGTTATCATCCCGCTCGTAGCCTTGCTTGCGGGTATAGAGTTTATCTTGTCGGCAAATCGCGCCCTTAGCGAATACGAAAATATGATGAACAAAGACTATACCATCATCATCGTGAGTCAAAACGAACTAAACGCTACCGACGTAAAGCCGCTTGTTTATACGTTTGAGTCGCTTGAGCCTCTTAGCTCAAAATCAGTATTAGAAAAGCTATCAAAGGATATCTCGGCTAAAAATATCGCCGTTTTGCAAGAGGCTTTGCCTAAATTTTACTCGCTTAGGCTAAATGCCTTCCCAAGTACGCAATATATGAGCGAAATCAAAGATAAAATAGCAAAAATCGCGGGCGTGAGCAGGGTAGAGACGTTTTCTAAAACGCACGATAAGGTCTATAAAATTTTACAGCTCGTTAAAAATATTTCGGCGATATTTTCCTGCCTCATCGGACTCATCGGCCTTATGCTTATCTTAAAGCAGATGCGAATTTGGCTTTACGAGCATAAGGAACGTATCGAGATCATGACGCTACTTGGCGCTCCTTCGTGGCTAAAATCGGGCGCGCTATACAAAACAGCGCTGTTTGATTCGTTTATAGCAACCGTTTTTACGGTTGTTTTTTACGCGTTTTTGCCTGATTTTCAGCCCGTAAAAGACGCTGCGAGCGGGTTAAATATAAATTTTCCCGCAATCGATGCGTTTTATGACGGAGCGATGCTGCTTTTAGTCTCTTTGACGCTTAGTTTTCTAGCCGTTTATACCGTTATGCGAAAGAGTAGAACGGGTATATGAGAGTCGCCTTGCTTTTGCTAGCGGCTTTTTGCGCGCTTTTGGCTAATACTAACGAAAAAATCAGAAACCAAACGACTTATCTTGAGTCCTCAAAAGACCTTGAAAAACAGCTGAATAAAAAATTAGACGACCTAGCCGGCGACATCATAGGCGGCGAAAAAAGCGTTAAACAAACCGATGATAAGATGAAAGAGCTCATCATGCAAATAGCGCAGCTGGAAAATAGCGCTAAAAGCGCGGGCAACGAGCTTGACGAGCTGGTAAATCAAAATAAAAATTTAACCCAAAGTCAAAAAGATATCCAAAAAAGTATCGTGCGTATCATATCAGACGAGTTTTCGTTTGATCTTATAATGCCTAAAGAATACGCCGAGGGCGAAGATAGCATCATCGCCACGGAAATACTAAGTAAGTTAAATTCTGTGCTAAAAGACGACTTCAACGCGCTTGCCAAGCAGTATGAAAGTACGCAAAATTTGATAAAAACGCAAAACGATAAGATAGAAGGCATAAAATCAAATTTAAAAAATTTTAAATTCAAGCAAGCCGAACTCGTTTCCCTGCAAGATAAGCAGATGAAAACGCTGGCAAATTTAAAGCGTGATAAAGAAATTTATCAAAAGCAGCTCTCGCGCCTGCAAGCCCAACAAGACGAGATCAGAAAGACGCTAGAAGAGCTAAAAATCGTCGCAAAAAGGGAGAGCGAGGAGGCCAAAAAAGCTCTAGCAGCGCAAAAAGCAGCCGAAGCCAAAGCTCAAAAAAATAAAAAAGATAAAAAAGGAGAGGCCGGCGTGAGCGCGTCTGAGGGCGACGTGAAGCAGTTTGGCTCGAGCTATCAAACTAGTCTCGTGAAAAAATATAGCGGAGAAAAAACGATCGCGCCGCTTGACGGTTTTACGGTCAAGCAAAAATTCGGCAACTATGTAGACCCTATCTATAACATCAAAATTTTTAACGAATCGGTCGTGCTAAGCGCAAATTCGCCGGACGCGAAGGTAAAAAGCGTATTTAACGGTAAAGTGGTCTTCGCTAAAGAAACCGCGATGCTAGATAAAGTCGTAATTATCGAAAATCCAAACGGCATCCACACGATCTACGCGCACCTTAGCCAGATCGCTCCTACCGTAAAAGTGGGCGCTAAAGTGCAAAAAGGCTACGTCATCGGCCGCGTCCAGCGAGACCTCACCTTTGAAGTTACGCAAAAAAACTATCATATAGATCCGCTTGAGATAATCGGCTTAAAATAGCCGTTTTTCGGGCGGATTAGCAAAATTTAAAGCAAAATTAGTTAAAATCGCGAAATTTTAAGGAGATGAAAAATGGAGAAAAAGAAGCGAATTTTAGTTAAATTTTCGGGCGAGGCGTTAGCCGGAGATAGCGGGTTTGGCATAGATAACGCTGTGCTTAAATTTATCGCAAAACAGATAAAAGAGCTAGTAGAAAACGGTATCCAAGTGGGTATCGTTATCGGCGGAGGCAACATCATACGAGGAGTTAGCGCCGCTAGAGACGGCATCATAAAGCGCACTAGCGGCGATCACATGGGCATGCTAGCTACTGTGATAAACTCTATTGCTATGAGAGAGGCGCTAGAGAGCGTAGGCCTAGACGTACGCGTACAAAGCGCGATAAAGATGGAGGCTATCTGCGAAACCTTTATCGTAGGACGCGCAAACAGGCACCTTGAAAAAGGTCGCGTGGTGATATTTGCCGCAGGTACGGGAAATCCGTTTTTTACTACCGATACGGCTGCGACTCTGCGCGCTATCGAGATTGATTCTGATATGATCATCAAAGCTACGAAAGTAGACGGCGTTTACGATAAAGACCCGAATAAATTCGACGATGCGACGCTGCTAAAAGAGCTAAACTACGAGCTTGCTATGAGCGACGATATCAAAGTGATGGATGATACGGCCATAGCGCTAGCCAAAGATAACTCGCTACCGATCTTAGTCTGTAATATGTTTAAAGACGGGAATTTGCTTAAAATCATACAATGCGACGAGAGCGCGTTTTGCTCCGTCGTGAGAAATTAAATTTAAGGAGAATAAATGAGATCTGAAGAAGTAGCGGCAAGAGCTTTAAAACTCGTCGGAGACGATAGATATAAGCTCGCTCTAGTCGTAGCCAAAAGAGCCGAGGCGCTAGCCGGCGGAGCAAAAAGCCTGCTTGATATCGACGTTAGCAAGATGAAATTTGCCGATATCGCCCTGCGCGAGATAGCCGAGGGCAAAATAGCTTTAGAGGGCATAGTTGAAGCAGCCAAATAGCGGGTTTTTACTAGAGCAGCTAATAGACGACGTACTTGCATGCAAAGACGTATCGCAGGCGCGTGCGCTACTCGGCTCGCTAGTGTGCTTTACTCCGAATTTAGAGCGCGCCGTCGAGTGCTGCGTCATCTCTCATGCCGGACAGTTTAGAAAAAGCGGCGAACCCTACGCGATACACCCTATCCTAGTAGCCTGCATCGTAGCGCATATGGGCGGGGATGAGGATATGATTATAGCCGCCTTGCTGCACGACGTGGTCGAGGATACGGATAGATCGATAGAAAGTGTGCGTGAAGACTTTGGCGAAGAGGTAGCAAAGCTAGTCGAAGGACTAACTAAAATCGTAGCCATCAGAGAGGATAAGCTAGCTAGCTCGGAGTCAAACGAACGCCTGGCGGCGTCAGCCATGACCTTTCGTAAGATGCTGCTTATATCGATCGAGGACGTAAGGGTGCTCGTGGTGAAGCTTTGCGATAGACTGCATAATATGCTAACGTTAGAGGCATTGCGCCCCGAAAAGCAAAAGCGAATCGCCGAAGAGACGCTTATGGTTTATGCTCCTATCGCGCATAGATTAGGTATCTCGTCCATAAAGAACGTACTTGACGATCTTAGTTTTAAATACGCTTTACCCGAAGAATACAAAAAAATAGACGACTATCTAAACGAGCATAAGCAACAGCTCGTACTAAAGCTAAACGCGTTTACCGATAAAATTTTTCAAATTTTGCTTGAAAACGGCTTTAGCGAAACAGACTTTGAGATACAAAAGCGCGTCAAGCATCACTACTCTATCTATCTAAAAATGCAGCGAAAAGGCATCTCTATAGAAGAGGTGCTTGATCTGCTAGCTGCTCGCGTGCTGGTTAAAGAGCCGCAGGATTGCTATTTGGTACTTGGAAATTTACATATAAATTTTAATCCTCTAATCTCGCGTTTTAAAGACTATATCGCGCTTCCTAAGCAAAACGGTTACCAAACCATACATACGACGATATTTGATAACAAAAGCATCTTTGAGGTGCAAATTCGTACCTTTGATATGCATAAAACCGCAGAGTACGGCGTTGCGGCGCACTGGAAATATAAAAGCGGCGGTTTTTTAAACCCGAAACTCGACTGGCTAAGCGACATCAGCGGCATAGAAAACGGCATAGAAGAGGCGAACGAAAATCCAGAGGAGCTCTACGAATACGCAAAAGATAGCCTCTATGTAGAAGACGTCGCGGTTTATTCGCCAAAGGGAGATATATTTACGCTTCCTCGCGGCGCGACCGCGCTTGATTATGCTTATGAGATACATACGCAAGTAGGACTATACGCAAAAGAGGCCTACGTAAACCGTATGCGAGTGCCGCTACTAACGGAGCTAAAAAACGGCGACATAGTGAGCATAGTAACGGGCGATGAGCCAAAATACCGTTGTTCGTGGCTAAGTAGCGTAAAAACGGGCAAGGCTAGAGCTACGATACGCTCATACTGCAAGCAAAAGATAAGAGATATAAATAACATGGTTGCGCTTGAGATTTTAAGCGGGATTTTCGGCGTTCCTTCCGAAACTATATCGCAGTGGGTGGATAGCGAAAATTTAACCAAGAAAATTTTTAAGGCCGCATTTGACTCGGTTTACTTACAAGACATCGTAAACGCGCTAAAAAAATACGTAAAAAAAGACCGCCCGTTTGCCATTGCGCTAACGGATAAATATAACGTAAAAAAGCAAAAATTTGAAAATATCGTGATCTACTCGAATCACAAAATAAATAGCGTAGAGTTTGATTATTGTTGCAATCCAAAGCGCGGCGACGATATCGTGGGCTTTAGAAACTACCATCACGTTACCGTTCATCACAAGCTTTGCGAACGATTTATGAAGCTGGCAGAGGAGAAAAACGAGATGATTTTCGTCAAATGGACGAAGATAGCTCCGCATAGATTTAAGATTATTTTGAGCCTTGAAAACAGACGCGGGTCGCTAGCCGAGTTTTTAACTTTTATGGCAAAAATGCAAATCGACCTCGTAACGATCAGCCTTACTGAAACCAGAGAGGCTACGGCCGATCTTTTTGAGCTAACGATCGAGCTTGGCGAAAATTTAAACGTAAACGAAATAAAAGAGCGGCTAAAAGATCGCTACAAGATCATTGACTTCGTGTCGCTTGACGACGCATACGGACATTAATAAATTTAGGAGAGAAAATGGGCGAAAATTTGAGCAAAATAATGAGCGAGATAAAAAAAGGCGTCGCCGAGATGATAGACGAGGAGCGCATAGAAAATTTAGTAAAAAACTACTACGAAAAAGGCGAAAATTTCTACGTTAAAGCAGGTTTTGATCCGACGGCTCCGGATTTGCACCTAGGACACTCTGTGGTGCTTCAAAAGATGGCTTTTTTACAAAAGCACGGCGCGATAGTGCAGTTTTTGATAGGCGACTTTACCGGGCAAATCGGCGATCCTAGCGGCAAATCGGCGACTAGAAAAAAGCTTGATGCGGATACCGTTAAGAAAAACGAGGAGCAGGTGTTTAAAATTTTAGATCCGAGTAAAACGCGCATAATGTTTAACTCAAAATGGTGTAACGAGCTGGGGGCTACGGGTATCGTGGAGCTAACCAGCACCTTTCCCGTGGCTAGGATGCTTGAGCGCGACGACTTTGAAAAGCGTCTAAACGCGGGCAGTCCGATATCTATCAGCGAGTTTTTGTATCCGCTTTTGCAGGGTTACGATAGCGTCGCGATGAAATGCGATATCGAAATGGGCGGCACGGATCAGAAATTTAACCTTCTGATGGGACGAACCTTGCAGCGGGTTTATAACGTCGGCAAAGAACAAGCCGTCATCATGATGCCGCTTTTAGAGGGGCTTGACGGTGTAAATAAAATGAGCAAGAGCCTAGGAAACTATATCGGCGTAACCGACTCGCCAAATGATATGTTTGCTAAGACGCTAAGTATCAGCGACGAGCTGATGTGGCGTTGGTACGAGCTTTTAAGCGAGAAAAGCACCGAGGAAATCGCAAATTTAAAATCAGACGTAGCTAGCGGCAAAGCTCACCCAAAAGCCGTAAAAGAGGCTCTCGCGCTAGAAATCACGGCTAGATATAACGGCGAAGCGGCGGCAAAAGAGGCAAAGGCCGAATTTGACCGCGTGCACTCGCAAAATCAAATCCCTACCGAAATAGCCGAATTTGAGCTAAAAGCGGGCGTTTGGGTAGTGGAGGCTCTAACTGCGTGCGGACTAGCTAGTTCAAACTCGCAGGCCCGCCGCGATATCGCCGCAAACGCCGTCAGTATAAACCAAAAAAAGCTAAGCGACGAGCAGTTAAAGCTAGAAGCGGGCGAATATATCTTGCAGGTAGGCAAGCGAAAATTTGCGAAATTAAAGGTAACGTGATGTCGGTAAAAATCGGAAAATACGAGATAGCCCACCCCATAATCCAAGGCGGAATGGGGCTTGGCATCAGCTGGGATAGGCTCGCCGGAAACGTCAGCCTAGAAGGCGGCCTAGGCGTCATAAGCTCTGTGGGAACGGGCTACTACGAAGGGCGAAAATACATCACCAAAGAGCTAAACGCCAAGCCATACGGTAGCGGAAATTTTTACTCGCGCGCGGGGCTAAAAGCCGTTATCGATAATGCGCGTAAAATTTGCGGCGACAGGCCTCTTGGGGTAAATATCCTATACGCCAGCTACGACTAAGAT
>NZ_CAUQHQ010000034.1:0-19229 GCF_963517995.1 uncultured Campylobacter sp. | reverse complement strand
ACGTAGATAGCAGAGCCGACGTAAAGACGGCTATAAACGATGCTTTAAGCAGCCTAAGCTCTACGGACGCAGATACTATCTATGCTGTATACTACGGTAACGATACATACCTAGTAAGAGACGATAACGGCAATAAAACCCTAGATAACAACGATAACCTAGTTAAACTAGCCGGTCTTTCAAACTTTGACCTGCTAAGCGCTAACTCGGTAACCCAAGGCGGAGTAAACTATATAGAGATAACCAACTCTTAATAAATTCCCCTCTTAGGATTTACGTCTATAAGGCGTAAATCCGCCTTAAGCGATCCAAAAACGCTTTATATATTTAGCCTACGCATAAATTACTCAAAGACTCCGCAAGCTATCTAAAGAATCTAGACCCGAGTAAAAAAGAGCTTTAAACTAAACTCTAAATTTAAAAAAGAGTAGCTGCGCTTATATAGACTCGTAAAATAGATTTAAATTTAAAGCGACCGGATAAATTTAACCGCAAATGCGCTTAGCTAAATACCCGGCTTAAAGCCGAGTATTTTTATACGTAGATTATAATCCTTACGAATAAGAAATAACTAGCAAAAACGGTAAAACAGTAAAAAGCTAGATTAAGCCTAGCGTCCCTAAAACCGTATGCAAATTTACCCGCCCGGTAAAGCCTAATCTAATGAATAAATTTAACTAGGGGTTTGCGTTTATAATAAATACGCAAGCTAAATTTTCTAACCAAAGGCGCAAACGTACTTAAATTTAACCGTGCCGATTAAATTTTAGCGCATAAATAACTAAATTCACGCGCTTACATTAGGCTGGCTCTAAATTTACTCAAAAAATCCCTTTTTCACGAGCTTGCCCTCTTTAACGCAAAACTCCCCTTTGGCGATCACGCTATCTAGGTTTAGGGCTTCGTCAAATACCGCAAAATCAGCGTCAAAGCCTACTTTTATCTCGCCTTTGCCGCTTAGATTTAGGTATTTTGCGGCATTTTTGCCCATCATGCTCAGCGCTTGCGGGATGGTTAGAATTTTATTTTTCACGCAGGCTTGCAAGACCTCTAAATTCGTCTCGCACGAGGCGCAGCCGTAGCCGACCAACGCGCCGTTTTCGTCAAATCTAGGCACGCTGCCGTTACCGTCTGAGCTCATCGTTAGGCGCTCTAAATTTAGCCCGTTATCAAGCCCGTAGGCGATGGCTTCGTGAAGCGGGGCGAATTTACTTCCGCCGCTCGTGATATCGATGTAGCCGCCCATTTTTTGAAATTTGATCGCCTCGTCAAAGAGCTCCTTAGTTCGCGCACAGTGCGTCGGCGAAAAGTAATTAACCGGGAACGAATAGTCCTTGATCACGCTAAAAATCAGGTCAAATTTATCCGCAAGCCCGCCCATATGCATGTGTAGTACGCCGCCTTTTTTCGAGATCATTCCGCCGATGCGTATCTGCGTCAGGGTCTTGATGAGCTCCTCGGAGGTCGGGTAGCTGCCGCGGTTGTCGCTCATCGCGATCTTACAGCCGATGACCTTGTCGATGAGAACCAGATCGCGCGTGACGGAGCCCGTAAAAGTAACGCTAGGCAGAGCGTAAGAGCCCGTGTGGATGAAGGTCGAAATACCCTCGTATTCGAGCGCCTTAGCCTTTGAGTAGAGATTTTCGAGACTCCTCGTGCACCCGTCTGTACCCAGCGTGCCTACGACCGTCGTCGTGCCGTAGCGGATGATCCCGGATAGCGTTATTTCGGGCGTGCGCGAGTGATAACCCGCCTCACCTCCGCCGCCCGTGATGTGCACGTGCTGATCGATGAGACCTGGTGCTAAAATTTTGCCCTCTAGATCGTAAATTTCAAGCCCCTCAACTCGAAAATCAAGCCCTTTAGAAACGGCTAAAATTTTACCTCCGCCGAGCAAAACGTCGCTCCTGCCGATGTGCTCTGGTGCATATAGATCGGCATTTTTAAGTAACAGCATATCTTCTCCTTTGCTTTGGATTTTAGATTGTAATTTTACGTTTTTTAGCTTTCTTGACTGCGATGTCGCGCCGTCATTTTACATCAAATTTGATAAAAACCGGATATTGCGGTTTTGGGCGGAGAAACGGCGTTTTAGATGATACTTGGAGTTTTTGCGGGTTAGGCAGCGGAGTCAAATTTAGCAAACTAACCACTTAGCTGCACGCTTTCTTCTATTTTCATTAGTCCCGTAAATACGCGCTCGACGGCCTCTTTTTGCTCGCTAGAGATTTCGATCTTTTTCTCGTTTAAAAGCAAATTTACGAGCTGCTCGTTTTGCAGCGTCTGGACGTCAAATTTTCTCGCATTTGCGGCGATTTTTGCCGCGAGAGGATTTTTTGATTTAAAATTTTCGTACGGCATTTTTCCTCGTTTTTGCGTTAGGTTACGAAGCGATTATATGAAATTTAAGGTAAATTCGGGCTCAAATTTTACCCAAAGCCCGAATTTACGCCGATTTATTCTTTTATATCAAAGCCCAGCGTCGTTTTTAGCGTCTCTTTGTCGCATTTTGCGGCATCCGGATAAGGCCTTCCATAAATTACCTCAAACACCCAAAAGCCAGGCCTCAGCGCTACGACTTCGGTGATGCCCTGCGCGTCGGTCATACCGTAAAACGCGCGCTTATCCTCTAAAAATCCCGCAAAAGTGCCGGTTAGTTTGGCGCGTTCTAGAGGCTTGCCGTCGGCCAAAACTTGCAGTTTAAAGGGCTTATCCACGCGAAAACCGGCCGGATTTTTCAGCGGCACGATCTCGATTTTCTCTCCGACGGGCTTAGCGACAAAGTCGTCTGCTTCGCCTAAATTTAGGATTTTTTTGGACGTTATCGTCATCAGGCGGCAGATTTGCACGTCGCTTAAATCTTTTAGATCAAGCTTATTTTTGCCGATGATCCACTTACCGTCGCTGCGCTTTTTTAGCGAATACATCGGATTTTGCCGCGCAA
Organism: uncultured Campylobacter sp.; assembly: GCF_963517995.1. GTDB lineage: Bacteria > Campylobacterota > Campylobacteria > Campylobacterales > Campylobacteraceae > Campylobacter_A. The sequence goes on along the minus strand of NZ_CAUQHQ010000034.1, from coordinate 16,285 downwards.
GCAGGATATAGGTGCCTTTGCTTAGCTTTTCGCCCTCGTAGCGGTAGTTTTCGCCGCTTTGCGCTAGCTCTTTTTTCTGCCCGTTTTTGCCGATCAGGGTAACGGGCGCAAAAAGATGGACGCGCTCTTGCATTATAGGCTCATAGTTTGGAAAATCGTCGCTATAACCTATTTTTGCGACGAATTTACCCGCCTTTTCGTCGTTTGCACCGTCCACCCAAAACATATGCGCCTGCGCCGAACAAACGGCTCCCGCAAGTATCGCAGCGGCAAAAATTTTACGTGTTTTCATGCTTTTCCTTTTGGTTATTTTTGATATTTGATATCAAATTATAGCTAAAAATAGATTAAAATTTGGATTTATTTTTGGAGAGATTTTTAAATTTTAGATTTACGGCTTTATTTTGCAAATTTATACACCAAATAGTTCTCTTAATCGCCAAAAGCAAAATTTGAATAATTTTTAAGAATTTACGAAGACCAATCGTATCTTGGCGAGTAAAGCATTTAGATTTAGCGCGAAACTCGGGCGCATTTTTACGAAAAGCAAGACGCAAAACACGCGACCGAGTTAAATTTAAGGCTCTAGCCTGGCTTAACGCTTTAAGATTTTAGCGTTTTCGCAGCCGACCTCTAGCCCCATCTTGCACGCTTTTTCGTAAAATTTAACCGCGGCTTTGACGTCCGAGTTTACGCCCATGCCGCGCTCGCTCATGTAGCCCGCCTCGTTGCAGCCTTTAGCTAGGCCCAGCTCGCATGCGTTTTTATAGAGCTCGTACGCTCGCGCTTCGTCTTTTACTGCGCCGACGCCAGTCTGGTGGGCGTACGCTAATGCGTAGCAGCCCAGCTTATCGCCCATTTTGCAAGCTCGCTCGTAAAATTTAGCCGCCGTCTCAGGCTGCCTCGCCGCGACTTTTCCGCTAGCGATCATCGCGCCGATATCATAGCATGCCCGTGCGTGTCCGCCCTCACACGCTAGATTAAAGAGTCTCGCTGCTTCGCTAAAATCCGACACTCGGTACATCGCCAGCGCGTCTTCAAACTGCTTATTTGCCGAATTTGTAGGCACGCTCGCAAGGACGCTAGTCATCTCGTTTGAGGATCTCGTTTGCGCCGCAAAAAGCGCGCTCGCGGCAACAATCAAACAAACTAAAATTTTTCTCATTTTGGCTCCTTATTTTATGAGATTACGGTTTAAATTTTAGCCCTTTTTAATAAACATAAATGAAATTTTAACTAAACTCGCCTGGCCGCGCGTTCGCCTACGCCCAATTTAGGCCATATACAGCTATTTTGACGAGATTTTATTCATCGCAAAACCGCAAAATCGCCCCGTGACGCCATCTCTGCGGTAGGAAAATAGCTCCCTCGTCTCAAACGTACAGCGCGGATCAAACTCCACTCGCTCAACGCCAAGCTGCGCAAATTCGTCCCGCAGCGCAGCCTCCATACCAAATTTGCCGCCATTTTTATAGCGGTTAAACTCGCCCAGATCAAGCCCGCCAACCTCGTAGTTTCGCACCTTGATATTTGCGCCGACGAATACGCGCAGATCGCCCGCCTCGCAGCCAAACTCGCTCGCCATCAAATTTACCGCGTTCGTGCAAATTTTACCCGTTACGCCCGCTCTGCCCGCATGCACGGCAGCAACCACGCCGCGCCTCTCGTCTGCGATCAAAACGGGCGAACAGTCGGCAACCAAAACACAAAGCGCTACGCCCCTAAGCGCGGTTATCACACCGTCGCAGGGCGGTAACTCATCATCAAAATTTCGCAAAATTTCCACGCGGTTTGAGTGAATTTGACGCATAAATTTTAGATTGCTAGGCGCGACATCGATTTGCTCGGCTAAAATTTCGCGATTTTTCGCGACATTTGCGGGCAGGTCGCCGACGTGATCCCCTAAATTTAACCCCTCGTACGCGCCATCACTCACTCCACCAAATCGCGTCGTAAAGCCAAGCTTCAAGCGCTCGCTCTCAAAAACTACGTCTAAAATTTCCCGATTCATTTTCGCTAAATTTAACCCGTCAGGCCTAATAAAGGCTCGCGATATGCTGCGACTCGTCCCAGCTGATCTCGCTTTTGCCGTCGTTTTTGGCACCGCGGCAAAACTCCAGCTGCCTAGCTACGTAGCGCGCGAGCAGGTCGCTTTCTACGTTTACGCGGCGTCCCGGCTCAAACTCGCCGAACAAGCTCTCGCGAAAAGTGATCGGGATGATCGTTAGGCGCACGCCGGTCGGCAAAACTTCATTGATCGTGAGGCTCACGCCCTCAACTGCGATGCTGCCTTTGTTCGCCATCAAAGGCATGACGCTAGAGGGCAAATTTATATAAAAATCAACCCCGTTTTCGCGCCGCTCTATGCGCGCGACCTCGCCGATAGCGTCTACGTGGCCTTGCAGCAGGTGTCCATCCACGCGGTCGGCTAACCGCATCGCAGGCTCGATATGCACGCGTCCGCGCAAATTTTCCGTCGCGATGTGCGCCCTAGTTTCGGCGCTAAGCTCCACGCTAAAGCCGTCTGCGTGCAGCCCCGTCACGCTAAGACACGCGCCGTTTACCGCGACGCTATCGCCTAAATTCGGGCGGTACGCGGCTTTTAGTCGCAGAGTATTTTGCGAATAGCTCGCAACCTGCGCGATCTCGCGAATTAGTCCGTTAAACATTTTTAGCCTTTAAATTTTTAGCGATTTTAGCGGTTTTAGGCTCATAAAAGGATAAATTTAGCCCAAATTTCTCGGCTAAAAAAGTAAAGTAAAAACCATAAAACAGGCGCGCGGCGGTAAAATTTAGCGTAGGCGACTCAAAAGAAGGCGCTAGCTGGGGCAAATATGCGATAAATTTAAAGCCGCTAAACATAGCGCTCCGCGTTCGTTGCCGCCCTGACTCGGGGAATCCAAGCTTGCAAAGCTAGAGCAAGCTACCTAGCCTGGAAGGTATCTTGCGACGGATATAATTTATCCGCTAAAAATCGCAAACGCCCATAAAACCCACTTTTTATACCGCGCTTATCGTAGATGCCCTTTAGCTTTGCCGCCTGGGGGCTTAAGCATTTTGGGCCTTGAAATCTTTTCAAAAAATCCATTTAAGCAAAACTTGCCGTCCTTTACGAGCCGTTTTGCGCGGTAAAATCGGCGCCGCAGTTTATACCCGCGATGCGCCAGAGCGGCTTAGCGCGGCTGTAAGCATAAATTTGATTTAAAGATTAATATTTTTATTTAAGGATACACAAATTTGTTCTTTTAGCTAGTCTGCTTTTTAGCTTTAAGCGTCATTTACTCGCGGGATAATAAATTTTAATGTTATTTAATATTGCGTAGGCTAAAATACGAGTTTATTTAAGGCAAAAACGTGAAAAGATCAAGGTTAGGACTACTAGAAACGAACGTCGTCTCGTCTTTAAGCAATGACGAAATCGCTAAATTTAACCGCCGCGTCCTAACTAAAGGCAGTACGGTTTACGCTGAAGGCATCAGCGTCGCGATATTTAAAAGCGGCTCCGGCAAGCTCGCGTTTTTCGAAGACGGCGAGGAATTTATCCTTTATAACCTGCAAAAAGACAACATCACGATCCTAAGCGACGCCTGCGCGCTGGAGATTTTAGAGGATAGCGAAATTTACTTCATCGACGTGCGCGACGTCGGCGAACTGCTAAAAAACGAGCGTTTCGCAAAGGCCTATGCCGACTCGCTCGCAAACATCGCGCTTTTGCAACACCAAATCATAAAATCCATACTCTTTGAAAGCGCCAAAGGTCGCATAGCAAACTTCCTTATCGAGCTTGCCGCAGAGCAAAATTTGACCCAAAACGGCTATAGATACGTCTTTTTACCGTTTTCGCTTAAGGTGCTTTCTAGTTTCGTGGGCTTAAAGCGCCAAAGCGCCAGCACCGCATTTAACGAACTCATAAAAGAAGACGTCATCAGGCGCATCACGCCGCATGAAATTTTGATAATAGACTTTGAAAAGCTGCAAAAATATACAAATTAGATAAATTTAGCCGCCTATTTCGGTTCTTTTGCCGCTTCGCGGTTTAATATCAAATCGCTCTCGTATCGTCGCGATAAATCGTTATTTGAAGGCCTTTGTTTATTTTTTGATTTTTGATTATTTACTATTTAGAAGCGTTTGGTTGCTTAAGAAACTGCCGCAAATTTATAGACGAGAGTTTTACCGAATTTGCCCCAAACGCTATTTTAACCATTTTAGAAAACCGAGTGCAAAAACGCCGTAAGGATAAAAATTTAATGCTAAATTTTAGTTTTATATTTTAAGTAAGTCTTTACCGTTTGAGCTATTTGGAAAAATCGGTCGCTGGCCTCTAGCGACAAAACCATAAAGCTAAATTTGCTAAAAGAATTTGGCCGCGTCCGTTTACCGAGCGGTTTTTGCCCTATTTGGCCGTTTTTTGGCTAATTTCAAAAGCGCCTAACGAGGCGTGCAAATTTCATGCTTATAGTTTTAATTTTTGCCCAAATCAAACCGCACGCCAAGCCCGTTAAGCTAGCTTGAATCAAACGCCAAGGCAAGATAAATTTAAACCGTCGGCGATTTAAATTTATCCGCATTTATCATTATTGCCTAGTTTTTAAAATTTAGGCTCAAAATCCGTAACTGCGTCGCACACTGGCGGGGCGGGATTTACGAGCCTTATATTTAAGCTATTTTCCGCCTTTTGCAGCATTAGATTTTTGCTCGGAGCCGTTTAAATCAGGGGCGCTACCTAACTTTTCGCCGCTACGCAGAGGCTGGGTGATATTTTGTATCCCGCCGTTTAGGTCGATACCTACTTGCTTCATTAGGTCGTCTATTATAGGCGCGTTTACTTTATAGTTTAAAGACGCGTTTACGATTTGATCGGATAGCGAAGCGCCGGCGTTGCTAACTCCGCCGTTGGTATTTGAGCCCGCACTGCCCTGGTTTGCGCCGCCAAGGCCCGCCATTTGCACGATTTTGATAGAGTCGATTTTCTCAGCCGGTTTTACGACCTGGGCGATGATTTGCGGCATAAACTCGATCAATGCAAGCTTAAATCTATTTTCCAAAATCTCCGCAGAGACAATGTTTTCGGCATTGTTTATCTCTGTTTTACCTTTAGCCTCAACCTCATAGTTTAGCCTGTTGGCTTCGGCGGTTATCTTTATAGCTTCAGCTTCGGCGGTAGCCTTGATTTTTAGCGCTTCGCTAGCACCCATAGCTTTGATTTTAGCGGCTTCGGCTAGGTTTTCCTCGGCTTCTTTTTCAGCCTTTGCGGCGACGGTTTTTTCGATAGAGAGCTGCTCGGCCTCTTTTTGCGCTTCGATTAGCGCTAGCTTTTTAGCGCGCTCGGCCTGCTCGGTCTCGGATGACGTTTTGATCTTTTCAAAAGACGCGGCTTCTAGCGCCTTTTTCTCGTTGGCTAACGTTTTAGCCGCAGCCTCCTCTTCGACCTTTTTAGCGATTTCTATATTTTTGCTCTGATTTGCCAGTTCGACGGCTTTTTCTTTATTTATCTCGGCTTCTCTGATGGCTCTTGCCTTTTCTATCTCGACCGTCTCGATAGCGCGAGCTTTATTTATCTGCGCTTCTTCGATAGCTTTGTTTGCTACGATTTTGGCTTCCTCGGCCTCTTTGCGCCTACTTTCGGCCTCTTTTGCCCTTAGCGCTTCTTGTTCTGCTTGGAAATTTGCTATTTTTGTTTGCTGCGTAGCCTCGGCCTCGGCTTGTTTTCTTTGGATTTCAAATTTCTCCGACTGCGTCTCGTAGTTTTTCTGCGCTATTTGCACCTCGGTCGAGCGCTCGATATCGTTTCGTAGCTTTTTGCGCTCCTCGATGGTTTGAGTTAGGCTTGTTAAACCCTCTGCGTCAAAGGCGTTGTTTTCGTTAAAAAACTCTTTTGCTGTTTGATCAAGCGACGTAAGAGATACGGACTCTAGTTGAAGGCCGTTTTTAGATAGGTCAGCTTCGATGGCGTTTTTGACCTGAGAGCTAAATTCATCTCTTTTTTCATGTAGCTCTTTCATCTCCATCGAGCTTGCTACCGAGCGAAGCGTGGCGATGAGCTTGCCTTCTATCAGCCCGGTTAGCTCTCTTAGATCGACCGTCTTTTTACCCAGAGTCTGCGCCGCGCGCGAAATAGACTCTCTATCCTCGCCCACTCTGATGTAAAAATCAGCCGTGATATCTACGCGCATCCTGTCTTTGGTTATGAAGCTGTCGCTTTTAGAGCGAGCTACGGTAACTTTCATCGACTGCATATTTATGTCGATATAATCATGCAGTATCGGCAGTATCAAAGCGCCGCCGTCTACGACGACCTTTTCGCCGCCAAATCCCGTTCGCACGAACGTAAGCTCCTTTGTCGTCTTTCGGTAAAGCCTTGAAAAAACGATACCTAAGATAACGATAGAAAAGAGTCCTATGCCGACAAATACGGCTAAAGACGTCATCCCGTCAATGTTCATACCACTCTCCTTTGATTAAATTTATGATTTTTTCCTGACGTAAAAGTTATTTTTATCGATTTTAACGATGAGCGCGATATCGCCTTTTATAAGCTCGTTTTCATCGGCAGCCCTTGCAAAGACGAAACGCTCCTTGCCGTTTTTATCCGTGACCTTGACGTCTCCGCCTTGCTCTTTTGTGATTTTATAGTCTTTTACTTCGCATTCGCAGCCAAGAAGCTCCTTTTTACTAAAGGCCGACGTTTGCACCTGAGGCAGGTACTTTGCTGCAAGCAAGCTCACCCATCTAGTCCAAGCCAAAGCGGCAAAAAACGAAACCGCGGCTATAACCGCGCTCATATACCACGCAGGCGAGGCTAAGCCGTAAAAAACGCCGATAATAAAAAGCCCGCACGCTCCAAAACTCATAAACAAAATCCCGTAAAAAACGGTGCTAGGCACGCCGCCTTTGTTTGCCCACGCTAGTAGCTCAGCACCCGGAACATCGATGCTCTCAGCACCGTCAAACAGCCCGTTTATTGGCTCAAGCACCGAAAATCCGGTCATCATCAAAATAACCTCAATCAAGGCAAAAACTACGACGATAACCAGCGGAACGGAAAATATAAGATTGTTGCCAAGAAGCTCTAAAATTTGATCCATTTTTTACCTTTTTTAAATTTGCCGCTTGCGAGGTCAAATTTGACCCTAGCTCCGCCCTACTCTATGCTATACACGTCGCTTTGCTCGATCTTTTCGAGCTTATTTACCTTGCTTTCCAGCGTCTTACTCATCTGCGCGATTTTAGCGATATTTTCTTTCATCTTAGGCAGCGCCTCGTTTTTGAAATTTTCTATCTTATCTAGCGAATCTATCATCAAATTTATCGCTTTTTCAAGGCTCTCATTATCTAGCGCGCCGCCTGCGACCTTTGCCATCACTTCTGTCGCCGTGTCGTTTACGTCCTGCGCGTTTTTTAGGATGACGTCGCTAGCTAGCTTGTCCATTTCAGAAACGGCTTTTAGCTGCTTTTTACCTTCCTGCGCGGCGCTTGCGATATAGACGTTGGTTTTTAGCGCGGTGATGCTAGTCGTGATCGTGTTTTGCGTGGCGAAACTTAAAAGCGAATTATTGTGCTTGATAGTAGCGTAGTTTGCGAGGCTTTGCTGCATCACGACTAGCACTTGACGCAAATTTTGCAGATGCATACGGATGTAAAATAGCGCCTCTTCGAGGAGAAATTTTTTCTGCTCCTCATCCGTTTGATTTGCCGCTAAATTTTCGACAAGCTCGTCTGTTTTGCTTAAAATTTCTATCTTGCCTTTTAGGCTTTCGATGATGAGCGAGAGTTCCTTTTGTTTCTCGGATATTTCGGCGTTTCTAGCTTCTAAAACATTTATAGAGTGCTTTAAATTTGCCGTTATTTCTTCAAACAAGCTTGACACGCTTTGATATTTGCTAGCCAGCTCGGCGGCTAGGTCTTTGCCGAGTAAGAAATTTATAAATTTCGCGCCCAGTCCGCCCTCCTTCATCTTATCGCTTGCTTTTATGAGCTCGGCGGAGTATTTTTTGACCGATTTTAGCGACTCGCCGACCGAGCTTCCCACGCTTTGGCTCATGCTAAGCAAATCTCCGACCTTCATATCCATATCGCCGTTTAGCTTTTCAAACTCGCCCAGCTCGTCTTTGCCAAACGACACGATAAATTCTTTGGGATCATCAAATTCTTTCCTTTTTTCTATGAGTAAGGCAACGACGTCTTGGGGCGTTTTAGCGATTTGATTCAAAGCTTGTCCTTTGCTTAAATTTAAGAGCTATTATAACTAAATTTGCGCGCTTTTTGCAGGCTTGATAATAAACTTCTGTGCTTTATTAGCATAATTTACGATTAAATTTAGTAAAATCGGCAGAAATATTCCAGACATAATAGGCGTAGTTTAACTTTAAAATTTTAACCCGTGAGGGCGCGGACCGGTCGTCCGTAACCGAAACGGGTTTAAAATTTTAAAGCTTAAAATCCGTCATTTATGGGGAATCAAAAAAGGATAAAAAATGAAAGAATTTATGAGTTACGAGGCCTCTCTTGAAATTTTGCACTCTACGCTGGCTCCGTGGGACCGCGTAGAAAAGGTCACTCTCACGCAAGCACTCGATCGCCGTATTGCCGTAGATATCGCGGCTCAGGACAACTACCCGGAGCGTCCCGTCTCGGCGATGGACGGCTACGCGTTTGCGTGGCAAGAGGGCCTAAGCGAGCTAGATCTCATCACCGACCTACCCGCAGGTAGCGACAAAGGGCTAAAAGTAGAAGGCGTAAAATGCGTCAAAACCTTCACCGGCTCGCTAATGAGCGAAGGTACCGATACGCTAATCCCGGTCGAAAACGTCGAGGTATCAGGTGGCAAGATCCTTATCAAAAAACCCGTGCCGAGGGGCTTTGCTGTGCGCGAAGTCGGCGAAAGCTACAAAAAAGGCGAAATCCTAATCAAAAAAGGCGCGACGATAGGCTACGCCGAGACCGCGCTGCTAGCCGAGCTTGGGATCTTTAACGTTAGCGTATTCGTGCGGCCGCGAGTCGCGGTGCTAGCGACGGGAAGTGAGATAAAAGACCTCGGAGAGCCGCTAGAAAACGCCGCGCAGATCCACAGCTCAAACCACGTAGGTATCGCAGCCATGGTGCGCAAAATGGGCGGCGAACCCGTACTGTGCGAGATAGTGCGCGACCGCGCCGAGCTCGTAAAAGACGCCATCGTCCGCGCGCTAAAATCAGCCGACGTACTCGTCACCACGGGCGGCATCAGCATGGGCGACTACGACTTTGTAAAAGGCGCGCTGGGCGAAAATTTCGACATTATCATTGACGGCGCCGCGATCAAACCGGGACGCCACATCAAGGTCGCAAAAGCTGGAGAAAAATACATTTTTGCGCTGCCGGGCTTCCCGTACTCGGCGATGGTGATGTGCGTGCTCTACGTGCGCGTGCTGCTAAACGCGTGGTTTGGCGCTAGCGAGCCCAAAATCACGGCGATCATGGACGAGGATTACAAAAAGCGCTCACCGTTTTTGGAGTTTACGGCGGTAAATTTAGTAAATCTGGGCGGCAAAATTTACGTAAATTTAGACGGCAAAAAGATGGGCAGCTCGGCGATCGTAAATAACCTAACAAATGACGCCGCGCTTTTAATCATCCCAAAAGAGACCGAATTTATCGCAAAGGGCGAGATAGTCGAAGTGCTAAAAATGGTTTAAATTTGAGTAAATTTAGCTTTTGCGGCTTGGATGCATAGCAAATAAGCGCGCAGGCGGCGCTAAGGCAAAAGCCGGCAAAAAACCGGGCATAAATTTGGCGCGATTTTATAAAACGCAAGCGTAAATTTAGCGCAAACAAAAGGTAAAAATGAAAGAGCAGATAAACCGCATCAAAGAAAAGCTAAAAATAGCCAAAAAAGCGGATAAAAAACTAAAAGTTTTCGGCGCAAGCAACCACAAATACGCCCTCAAAGCGCCGATAGAAGAAAAGAAATTAGCCGCGTTAGAGAAAAAATACGGCGTAAGCTTGCCCGCTCATTTTAGAGCATTTTTGCTAGAGATCGCTGACGGCGGGGGCGGGTTTGACGGCAGCGCGCCGGGGCCTTTTTACGGCATCTACCCTATAAAAGACGCTCTAAAATTTAGCGCGACGTATCTAGCAAATCCCTGCCTTTTACGCCCTAAAATGAGCGATGAGCAGTGGAGAGCTATAGGAGGTTTTGCGTACGAGCAAGAGTGCGACGACGAAGAAAACGAGGAAGAAAAAATCCTAGGCGGCGTGCTGTTAATCGGCACGCAAGGCTGCAGCTTTGAAACCGCTATCGTGATAGAGGGCGAGTTTCGCGGACGGATAGTAAATTTAGACTTCGACTTATATAAGCCCGTTTTTGCGTTTGAGTCAAATTTCCTAGACTGGTACGAAAGGTGGCTAGACGAGGCGATATCAGGCGAGCTAAAAGACGGCGGGGGCGGGTTTGGCTACTATATGGGCGGTAGCGCGAGCGAGCTTTTGCAAATTTACGAAGAGGCGCGAAACAGAGGCGACACGGAGCTAAAAAACGACTGCCTTGATGCTTTGACGCACAAAGCTCCTCGCTTTGAAACGCAAATTTTAGATAAGATAGAAAGTTTTATCAAAAACGAGGCGTATAGCGAGGATTTTGCGAAGCTTGCCAATATCTTATGCGCAAACGATTTTGCGCGGGGTAAGGCCTATCTAGCGCGTCTTGCGCAGATTGATTATCTATTTTTTTTACAAATCATCCACTGGTGGGCAAAGGACAAAAAGGCCGCTAGCAGGGAGTTTATGTCCGTAGCAGACGAAAACGCCGCGCAAATCCTAAACCAAAAGGACGAAGAGCGCGCGGCGCAGACGTTTAGATTTTATACGTATTTGCTAGAAAATGCAAAGCTTGATTACGGAGCTAAGATCGAACATTTTGCGACTAGTTCTAATTATTCCATTCGCGTTACGTGCTTTTACGCGCTAGGGCAGCTGAAAAATAAAAGCAAATATCTAAAAACGCTGATTTTAGGACTAAGCGACGAGGAGCCCTACGTCGTGACGATCGCCTTGCAAGCCGTATGCGGACTGACGGACGAGCGGCTGCTGCCTCACCTAAAAGCCCTCTCGCAGCGCTTTTTAAAAGACGACGAAAACTCTGTGGTTACAAATCTAAACCGCGTGCTAGAGCCATACGGTTTAGATAATAAAAAGATAAAAAAGATGGAATTTAAAGCCGAAATTTAAGGGAAAAAATGGATGAAATTTTAGAAAAAATTTACGCGATAGAAGGCCTTGGAGAGCTAGAAAATTTTTTGCGCGAAAAGGGTTTAAATTTAATGCGAGGGCCCCTGCTGGCGGAATTTGACCGATACGCCTTTTATCAAAACGCCATCGAGTGGAACAAAGCCGTAAAAATCTGCGAATGCCTAGCGATAACGGGCTGGGGCGAGCGCGAGAGCCTAGAAGCTCTTCGCGGCAGATATTTTAACGGGCAGTATATGACCTATTTTTTAAACGCTAGCGGCGAACCGCGCTTTGTAGAGGCGCACTGGTCAAAGCGCAAAACGGGGCTAAGCATGCAAGATAACGAGACGTTTTTTAACCCTAGTCCGGACGATAAGGGCAAAACGCTAAAACGCCCCGTAAAAGAGCAAATCCAAGACGTCAAGCTAGCTAGCCAGCGCAACTGGATACCTAAAAATCCCATCCGAGTCTCGATCGGCATCAAAAACTGCTACGAGAACTCGCGCGCGGTGATAGATAGCCTGTTTAAGGAGCTCCAGCCTGCGCTAAACGCCAAAATGAGGCCTAAAATTTACGGCAGCGAGATAAACTATATAAATTTAGACTGCTCGTTTAGTTTTGACGACGAGTACTGCCGCACGAACTACATCATAGCGCCGGATGAGCCGCGCCTAAGCTCGCAGCGCGCCTGGGAGCTACTGCGCGAGATGATGAGCGAAGAGGAACGCAGCGAGGGCGGCTACTATCTGCGAAATAGATTTGAGTACGCGCCATTTAGAAAAGATACGGGCAAAACGGGCGTGCGGATATATTTTGAGCGCGAGTTTAGCGAGCTTTCGCATGCAGAGCAAAAGCAAAAAATAAGCGAGTATTTTTTAACGGCGTTAAAACAGATCGCGCAAAAGCAAAACAAGCTAAAATACGACTTTAAGACGATGATAGACGATTTTAGTAAAATTTTAGACGAATGGACGGCGGCTGAAATTTAGCGATTTTACATGGTAGCATTCACAGTAAAAGTATCGCGTGTCATTATTTTTTTTTGCGTTGTTAGCGACGAATGGTTTATCCGAATTCTAGGCGCGATACGCGAAAGTATTACTAAACATGTACTATCTTCCTTCTGCATAGATTATTCATTTTATATACAACTAAACATAAAATAATTCTGCTTGCATAGTTGCTAAAATTTACATTTATTCTTAGTTTGTATAATTTTATTTTTACATAATATGTAAAATATATATTGACATTTTTTATAAAATAAGCTATGATTTGATAAAAAATAAAGAAGTAAAAATGGTAAAAAAACAGTTACTAAGAGAACGGTTAAAAGAGATAGATTTGCGGCTAGTGGATTTAGCAGAGCTTTTAAAAATTTCCCGTCCTACGGCTTATAAATTTATAGAACTATACGAAATTGGGCAAAGAGATAAATTCGACTCTAAAATTTTGAGATTTTTCGACTACGTCTGCCAAAACGACATCAACAAAATGGATGCTATATCGTTCATCTTAAACAACATATCGATGCCAGAAAATCAAAGAAGCGAAGACAAAAAACAACAAATCACAAATTTACTAAAAAAGGATAACGAAGTGAAGGTAAATTTCATAGAAAAGCTAACTCAGGTCGATATTTTTGACCCTATTTTAGGCTATCTGCTCGAATGCGAAAAGATAATAACATCAAATAATAGATCCCGAAAAAAAGAGCTGAGCGATGATGACGATAAAAAACTAGAAGCGTTAAAACAGTTTTATAATGCGCTCGGATTTAAGCTAAATATCAAAGGAGAAAAAAATGCGTAAAATCAGTATCTCAAACTATAGAAATATAGGCATAGACGCGCCGGCGGAACTAAAAATACCGCAGGATGGTGGGCTAATAGTGCTTTTAGGCGAAAATAATGTTGGAAAGAGCAACGTTCTTTCTGCTATATATGCTCTGCAAAATAGGATTTTAGATAAAAGCGATGAGCCGAATTTTCTAGACTCGGTCGAGAAACCGTATATCAAATACACACCTAAGACACCGAAGGATACTAATGTCTTATCTTACACGAATGAGGTAGAAATATGTTTTGACGATTTAGAAAAAATTATCACATGGTATCTTGAAAACAGCTACAATATAGTCGGAAATAGTAAAATAGCAAACGATAGAATAAAAATTTACAATTTAAGAAAAGAAATTAATAAAGCTTCCTCGGAGAAAAATTTTAAAGAGCTCAAAGGGTATTATGAACAATTATGTACTATTTCAAGGAGACTAAAAGAGTATTGCGGGAGCTTGCAATATGGACATAGAGAAATCATATTGCCCGATCCTATAACTACAAATGAAATTAAAAAAAATAATACAAAAATGCCGAACATATTTTTCTACCAGGAGAAGGAAATTAAAAATTTAGACTTACAGACCAAGCCTGATAGTATAGCAGATAACCAGTTTTTCCAAGCGCTATTTAGAGCCGCCGGCATAGATATAGTTAAAGTACAAACATCCTATGAAATATCCAAAGAAAAAGAAACTACAAGTTTTTACAAAAAAGCCGAAAAAGACGTAAATAAATCCATAAAAGATACCGTAAATAAAAGATTTAATGAGCTGTATTACAAAACCGCAAATAGTGAAATTTATGAATTCGAGGTGGTATTAGAGGCTGAAAATATTTCATTAAGTATAACCAAAAACGGCGAACCGATAAGCCTAAGTGAGCAAAGCGTCGGTTTTAAAAAATTTTTTAATCTATTTTTTAACTTTTTATATCAAGACAAAGTAGGAAATGGAGATGTAGTCCTGATAGACGAAGTAGAAAATCACCTAAGCATACCGGCTCAAAAAGATATTCGTAAATTTTTAAAAGAATTTGGACAAAAACGCGGTATAACTTTTATCGTTTCTACTCATTCAAATCATATTTTAGACATTCGCCATCTTGACGAGATAAGGATAGTAAAATCTAGTAGCAAAGGCTCAACTATAGTAAATGATTTTTCCATAATACCGGATCACGAAGCCGACACTCTAGCCGAAATAAAAAGAAGTCTTGGGGTTGAGTATCTTAGCTTAGTAGGCTACGATGATAAGCTTATTTTCGTCGAGGGGATAACCGATTACAATTACTTAACAGCTATGAATTTTTTATACGAAAAAGAGCGAAACAGCGAGGAGAAGTTACTGTTTTTACCGATAAGTGGACTTGGCAAGGTGGATAATAAAACTAAAAATAGTAGAAATACAGTTGCTACGCCTACTCAAGAAAAAATAGCAAATGGACTAAAAACGCTAGCCAGAATGGCAAAAGACGGCAGGGCGCTACTTTTGGTCGACGACGATAAGGCAGGAGAAGCTATGGCGAAACTAAAAGACAATAAATTTATAGCAATACTGAACAATGAACAATTTAAGGAAAAATATCCTAATTTTAAAGAAATAGAGGATTTTTTCAGCACCGATTTGAGAACAAAATTTGAAATGGATAAAAAATCAAGCGCGATATCAAGTAAATTTAAAAATGAAGTCGAGCGAGGCGAAATTAAGATAGACAAAGAGACCAAAGAGAATTTCTTTAAACTATTTAATTATTTATTGACATTTTAACCGCGCAAAAGCCAAGGCTCGGTTACGTCTTGGCTTTTTAAATTTCACTCAAACACCCTATAATGCGCCTCGTCGGCAAACTCCAGCATCTCCTTATCGCCCCTGCTGTCGCCGTATGCGATCACGCGCTCAAAGGCGTCCGTGTCATACGCCTCGCGCACGCGGCGCACCTTCTCCGCGCCATAGCAATTGGCGCCGTCTATCTCACCCGTTATCACGCCGCCCTTTTTCTTGATGCGAGTGCCAAGCAGCCCAAGCCCCTGCGCCTGACACCACGGAGCCAGCCAGTCCTCGAGCGACGCCGTCACGATCACGACCTTGTCGCCGTTTGCCTTATACTCGGCGATCTTTGCCATCGCGGAAAATTTCACGATATCCTCGATGTGCGTATTTGAGTATTTTTTGCAAATTTGAGCGAATTTATCCGCACTCATACCCGCGAAAAAGTGCGTCATCAGCCGCCTGCGAGCGTAGTTGTTGCTGCAAATTTTTAGCTTATAACCGATCAAAACGGGCGAAAGCCAAAAAATCCCTCTAAAAAATTTCTTAAATCCCACGACGTAGGCGATAAACTCGAGCAGCGAGTCGTCGCGCGTGATCGTCCCGTCAAAGTCGAATAAAACCAGATTCATCTTCGTCTCAAATTTTAAATTTGCGCGATTATACCGTGCTAGCGTTAAGAAACGGCAAATTTAGCCGGATTTTTGCCCCGCAAATTTACTTTCTCTTTCACGTTTCAATCTAGCGCCTAAATTTCGCTTCAAGGCTCTTTAAAACGTACTTTATAAGCTCCAGCCCTTTTGAGCGGTGCGAGATTTTTAGTTTTGTAGCATCGTCTAGCTCGCCAAGCGTGCGCGTAAAGCTCTTTGGGATAAAGAGGCTATCGTAGCCAAAGCCGTTGCTACCGCGCTCTTCGTCGATTGCCGTACCGTGCATAAAGCCGTGCGCCGTAAAGTCGCCAAACTTTGAGCTAACCGCGATACAGGCGGTGTAAAACGCGGGCGAGCTACTCAAATTTAGCGCTTTTAGCTCCGAGATCAGCTTTGCGCGGTTGCTAGCATCGCTCGCGCTTTTGCCCGTTATCTGCCCCCGCTCGTTCATATCGCTAAATCTCGCCGAGTATATCCCGGGCCTGCCGCCAAGAGCCTCCACGCTGATTCCGCTATCGTCGCTTAGCGCGACAAACTCGTCCGCCAAATTTAGCTCGCGCAGTTTTGCCTGCACGGCGCGAGCTTTGATTAGCGCGTTTGCGGCGAAAGTCGCGCCGTCCTCGGCGATCTCAAACGGCTCGCAAATTTCGCGCAGCGCGTAAATTTCGTAGCCTTTTAAAAAATCTTTTATTTCGCGTACTTTGTCGGAGTTTGACGTTGCTAAAACTATTTTCAAAATTTTTCCTTTTTCGGCTTCTCTTGCGCGCCTTTAAATGAGCTAGAAATTTCCTCCCTCGATGAACTATATGTTCTATCTTCGGTC
>NZ_CAUQHQ010000033.1:0-19662 GCF_963517995.1 uncultured Campylobacter sp. | reverse complement strand
GTCAAACTCAAGCCCCTGTGAGGCGTGCACGCTTAGCAGATTTACCCCTTCGCCGCTGCTCATCTCGCTGCTGCCCAAAGTGATAAAGTTATAAAATTTCTCCGCCTCCGAGTAGTTTTTGGCTAGTTAGCCCAGCACCTCGAGCTTGCCCGCGATGCGCTCTAGGGCCTCTTTTTTTAGCGTTTCGTCGATGTTGCCGTTTTTTTGTGTGGCGCGCTTGGTCGCGAGATTATCGGCGAAGAGGGCGTAAATTTTGCTGTTTTTAAGATCCTATATCAGCGAGGTCGGGCGCGAGTGGCGTTTGGCGGCGCTTAAAAAGTTGTAAATTTCATACAAAAATTGCCCGCCGCTCTCGCTTAGTTTTTGCATTTTTAGCACGGGATGAGCGAAAAATTTCTCGCTAAAGTTAAATTTAGCAAAGCGAGACTTCTCTCCGACCTCGTCAAGCTCGTCAAAAAGCCCCAACTGGTAGTTTTTAGTCTTTTTGGCAAAGGCCTCCACACTATCATCAGGCTGCAAAAATCCGCGCACGACGTCGCCGTGTCCGACCTTGCTTAGCACTTCAAAAATCTCCTTGCTAAGCGCCGCACCTACGCCTTTTGCGTATTCGCACACGTGGATAAAGGCCATGATATCTTTTGGATTTATGAGGATACCTAGCAGATCCATCGCGGCGCGTACCTCGCGGCTCTCAAAAAAGCTCACGCCGCCCTTTCGCTTGGAGCCGATACCAAGCTCTCGCAGCGCGACTTCCAGGCCGTCGGCGCTCGAGTTGTTGCGAAAGATGATAGCGATGTTTTCTTTTTTGTATTTGCTGACGGCGATAACCTGCGCGATATTGGCGTACTGGTCGAAAAGCTCGTTATAAACTAGCAGCTTTGGCGAGGTAAATTTGCCCTCGCGGCCGACGACTAGCTTTTTTTCATAAAGGCGCGGGTTGTTTGCGATGACTTTGTTCGCAAGCG
The DNA here is from genome assembly GCF_963517995.1 of uncultured Campylobacter sp. Classification (GTDB taxonomy): domain Bacteria; phylum Campylobacterota; class Campylobacteria; order Campylobacterales; family Campylobacteraceae; genus Campylobacter_A. Next base: position 18,697 of record NZ_CAUQHQ010000033.1, on the reverse strand, counting down.
CTAGGATCGCGGAGCTGCTGCGGTAGTTGATGTTTAGCGCGTAAATTTTAGCGTCTGCAAAGCGATCCTTAAACGAGCCGATGATCTCGATGTTTGCGCCGTTAAAAGCGTAAATGCTCTGGTCAAAATCCCCGACGCAAAAGAGGCTTTTCGTCTCAAAGGCGCTTATTAGCGAGCCTTGCAGCGAGTTTGTGTCCTGATACTCGTCGACTAAAATTTCCTCAAATTTTAGCGGCGCACCTTTTCTTAGTTCGTTGCGCATTTTGATAAGCAAGTCGTTAAAATCCGCGTAGCCGAATTTGCTCTTTTCCTCCTCAAATTCGCGCAAAACATCCTCGTAAATCTCGGCATATACGCCTTGCTCGTCGCTTCGCTCCTTTAGCCACTCGCCAAACGTCTGCTTTAGGGCTAAATTTTGAAACAGCGAATACGTGTCGTAAAGATAGGCGCCGCCGTATGGCTTGACGTCGCTTAGGTGGTTAAATTTGCGCCTTTCTACGAGAGATTTTAGCAGCGTTTTTAGCTCGCTTGGCTGCTTTAGCGTGACGGGTTTTTCTAGAAATTTAAGCAGCGAATAAGAAACCGAGTGAAAGGTGCCAGCCGTGATGCGCGAGGTAATTTTTTTATCAAAATGTCGGTTTAGGCGCTCGATCATCTCGGCTGCGGCCTTGTTTGTAAAGGTTAGCAGCAAAATTTTCTCTGGCTTTACGCCTAAATTTAGCAGATGGGCGATGCGCGCGACGATGGTGCTGGTTTTGCCGGTGCCCGCACTTGCGATAACTAGATTGTGCCCGGCAGGAGCAGTTGCGGCGGCGTATTGTTCTTGATTTAGTTTTGAAAGGGGCATATTTTCCTCGCGTTTTAAAAGGCCAGATTATACCTAAACGGGCTTAAATTTATAAAAACGCAAAAGCAACGAGAGCTAAATTTATTCGCCCCGCGTTTACAAAGCGAGGCGAATAAATTTAGTGGTTTTATTTTGGATTTAGTATTTCTTTTAGCTCCTCATCGCTTAGTTCGTAGCGGTAAAATTTGAGGTAAAATTTTTTAACTTCATCTTCTAAATTTAGCTCGGTGAAAATTTCTGGATAAAAGATTTTGGCTAGCCAAAGCGGCTGCAAGGCACCCTCGGCGCTGCGCACGCTCCACAAATACACGCCGCCAGGTACGACGAATACGGCACCTTCTTTGACCGCTTTTAGTTTTTCAAACGGGGGATTATTTAGGATTTTTTCCTTGCCTTCGTGCGAATTTGTTATGATGATATCGGGGTTAAAGATAATAACTTGCTCCTCGTTTATCGTCTTTGAGATTTTAAAGTCCGCTTCGTTATCTTGAGAGCTTAAATTTATTCCGCCCGCGATTTTTATATACTCCGCGCCGATATCTTTGCTGCTGATTGTGCTAAAATTTCCAGAGTTAAAATTTAAGGCCAAAACCCTCTTTTTATCCTTGATATTTTGGACTTTCTCGCTTATAAATTTTATATTTTTGTCAAAATATGCGTTAAATTCGCTAGCTCTTTTTTATAGCATCGCCGCCTAAAATTTGGGCTATTTTGCTAACCGCGCCTTTTATCTCGCTAGCGTTGCTAAATTTATTTATATTTACGACCGCGATGCCGGCGGCTTCTAGCTGGGCTCTTTGATTTTCGTCAAATATCATACCGACGGGCCCAAAAACTACCTGCGTATTTGAGGCGATGATGCTCTCAACACTGCTTGTTAGCGAGCCGCTGACGTTATTCATCGTTTTTATTTTAGGAAAAATTTTACTCATCATTTTTGGTAGCCGCACTGCGCCCGAGATGATTTTATCTTCACCCGTTAGCATCGCGCTCATCTGCGTAAAAGCCCCTATCATCGGCGTTACGCGCTCTACACTATCAGGGATTTGCACCTCTTTGCCGCCGTCGTCTACTATGATACGCGCTTGCAAAAGGCAAGCCGCAAGTATCAAAACCGTCAAAATTTTTCTCATTTTTTCTCCTTAAATGTTCAAAACGCAGGAATAAACGCTTCTGCCCTCGATCTCGTTTTTTACTACTCTTATATCGGCGCCATATGCGAGCCTTAAATTTTCATCCGTTATCGCTTCGCTCGCGCTGCCGTAGATGATATTTTGCTCTCTTTTTAAAAGCACGACCTTGGCGTCAATATAAAAGGCATGCTCGGCAAAGTGCGAAGTCATGATGATCTTATGTCCGTTTGCCGCTAGATCTTTTACTGCTTTTAGGATTTTTATCTGATTGCCAAAGTCCAAATTTGAAGCGGGCTCGTCAAGCATCACGGCGTTTGCTTCTTGCGCCAAAGCTCTTGCTATTAGGACCATTTGCCTCTCGCCGCCGCTGATATCGGTATAAATTTTATCCGCAAATTCGCTCATTCCTAGTATATCAAGCTTTTGCATGGCGATATTTACGTCCTTTGCGCTTGGATTTTCAAAAGCTCCGATATAAGGCGAGCGTCCCATCAAAACGACGTCTAAAACCTTAAAAGCAAAGGGCGGGGTGTGAGCCTGAGGCACGTAGCTAACGATCTTTGCTCGCTCTTTATCGCTTAAAGCGAAAAAATCTCGCCCGTCTGCTAAAATTTCTCCGCCAAATGGCTTTAAAAATCCCAAAATCGTCTTAAAAACAGTCGTCTTACCTACGCCGTTTGGTCCGAGCAAGCATAAAATTTCTCCGTCTTCTAACTCGGCGCTAAATTCTTTCACGACTAGCTTTTTGCCGTATCCGCAGCTTAAATTTTTTATCTTAAATTTCACAGCCAGCCCTTTTTGCTCTGATAAAGCAGGTAGATAAAAACGGGCGCGCCGATGAGCGAGGTGATGATGCCAAGGGGTATCTCGCTGGCCATCGCGCACCTTGCAATCGTATCTACTATCAGCAAAAATAGCGCGCCTAATAGCATAGAAACGGGCAGCAAGACGTTAAAATTCGCCCCGACTATAGTGCGGCACGATGAGTCCGACCCAGCCTACTATACCGCAAAAAGCCACGCTAGAAGCCGTCAGCAAGGTAGAAGCGCAGATGATAATAAAGCTATAAAATTTGACGTTTACGCCCATGGCTTTAGCTTCTTCTTCGCCAAAGGCTAAGATATTTAGCCTAAATCTAAGCAAAAACAGAGGTACCGAGCAAAACGCCGCGACGCCTAGCATATAAAGGACGTTTTGATATCCTCCCGTGCGAGCAAGGCTACCCATCAGCCAAAACGTGATCTCGGGCAGCTTGTTTTCGCTATCTGCTAGAAATTTTAAAAGCGAGCTAAAAGCTCCGAAAAGCGATGAGATGACGACGCCTGAAAGTACCATTATGATGACGTTTAGCTTGCCTCTAGCGATTAATTGGCTTAAAAAAACCACCGCAAAACGGCGGCTAGTCCAAAGCCAAAAGCCGTTAGCGAGACGTAAAATACCGGCAATGAAAGGATGATAGCAATGCTAGCCCCCACCGCCGCGCCGCTAGATACGCCTAGGATATCGGGCGACACCAAGGGATTTTTAAAAAGCCCCTGATAGACCGCGCCGGATGCAGAAAGGGCGGCTCCTACAAGCACCGCAAAGGCGATGCGAGGAAGCCTGATCTGCGTTATCACGGCGTAAATTTGCTCATCGCTAGCGCGCTCGCCTAAAATAGCGGCTTTTAGATACTCGAAAATTTGAGCGTAACTAATCTCGTAACGCCCGGCTCCAAGAGCCAAAAACATCGCTAGCAAAAGCATTAGGATTAAAAACGGTACCGTCTTTTTGTTATTCAAATTTATCCTTTATCTCCCGCACGTCCCACCAGATGAGATAGCTCTTCGTCGCTCTTTTAAATTTATATCCGTCATTTGTTTTGGTAAGATATTTTTCTACGTTTCGTTTGTAAATTTCTTCTTTTTGGGGCGCTATCTCGCCGACGAATCTAAAATAAGAAAACGCCTCTTCAAGGCTAGCAAAATCCTTTTCATAAACGGTATCTACTATCCTTAGATTCGGATTTGCGCCCATATCGTAGACGATGTTAAAGATAAGGTTGTAGCTAAAATTTCTATCGTTTAAACCGTGCTCTTCTTCGTTTTCTTTTATATCTTCTAAAAAGTCTTGCCAGAACGTTTTTAGGCTTGGATGATCCACTAAAAACGAGGTCATGACTACGTATTTTTTAGCGAATTTACAAAGCTTTTTTATATCAAAAAGTCCGAGCGAACGAGACGCGATAACGATATCGTGTTTTGGCAGGTCTTTTACCGCCTCTTCGTCGCTCCAGCTTTTTTGGATAAAATTTATATTATCTACGCCGGCTTGTTTTGCGTTTTGTCTAGCGTATTCAAGCATTTTTGCGAAAGGATCGAGCGCGCTTACGCTTTTTACCTTTTTTGCCAGCGGCACGCTAAGCCTTGCCGGACCGCAGCCTACGTCAAGCACGCTATCTTCTTTGCTAAGCGGCAAAAGCGAGAGTAAATTTAGCGTAGAGTCTGCCTCCATGCTAGTCATCTCGTTATACATATTTGCCACCGTATCCCAATCCACGCCGCTTTTTTGGCCGCCTTTTACTTTTTGTAAAGTAGAGGCAAAGGCTCTTTCAAAAATGGCTTGATAATTAACCAGTCCTTGCATTTTTTCTCCCTTAGTTACTTAAATTTGCTCTAAAAAAGAGCAAATTTAAACAGCTAAAGCCGAAATAAATTCAGCTTTTAAGACTTAAAATTTAACTTCGGCCGAGAGCATAAATGTTCTGCTCTGTCCCAAAAATAAGCTAGCGCCCGTACCCGTCGTAGTTCCGTCGATATTTGACGGGAACATTCCGACCCAGTACTTTTTATCAAATACGTTATTTACGTTAAATCTTAGTGTAGTTTGCTTGCCTAGCCACTCTTTGGTCACGTAGCGGATGCCAAGATCGGTCGTAAAGTACGCAGGCACGGCATTTACGTTGCGCTGATCGGCGTAGCGCTTGCCCGTGTAGTGTAAATTTGCGCTTAGGGCTAGCTTGTCGGTATTTGGCACGACGTAGTCAAAGAGTAAATTTGACTGAACTTTTGGTTCGCCCACCACGATCTTACCCTGCGCGTAGGCTTGTTTTGCCTTTTTTAGCTTCGGCTGTATTAGTGCGACGCCGCCCATTACGCTAAGATCGTTTGTAATCTTGCCTCCTGCGGTAAACTCTAGGCCTCTATTTACCTGCTCGCCTTGGATGCTATACTCGTTGTTGTCGCCTAGATAGGCTATCGGGCGTTTTATCTCAAAAAGCGCCGTAGATAGGTCGATATCCTCTATCCTGGCTTTTGCGCCGATCTCGTATTGCTTGCTTCTAAACGGCTTTAAAACGACCGTTTCGCCGTATCTTGGATTGGTTCTTTCGTAGGTGTAGCTTGAGCCTGCTTGCAAGCTGTCCGCATACGTTAAGTATAGACTTACGTTTTCTGCCGGGCGGTAAATAAAGCTCGCCGCGTAGCTAGTGCCGCTCTCGTCGTACGTTTTTACGCCCGTTTGCTTGTTTTTGTTTTCAAAGTTGCTTCTAGCCGCGCTTAAAATGACACTAAAGTAGTCGTTTAGCTTTATATCGTCGGCGATAGTTAGGTTTTTCATAGTGCCTTCACTGCTTTTATAAGCCCCGCTGCCTTTTGCTACGCCCGGATTTGAAAAAGTTTTTGGATTATATAAATTCGAGTTGCCCAAATTTGCTCTTCCGCCTGCGGTTCTAGCGCCGTATATCGTCCATATATAGCCGTTTGCCTGCACGCCGAAGTTATGCTCTACGCCAAACGTCTCAAACTCCGTCGTAGCTTTAGCAAACCAGCTTTGTACGTCAAACCTGCTTGCCGCGCCGTTTCTCCGCTAGCCGCTACGCTAAAATCTCCGTTTTGATTCGTAAAAGTTTTGCTCGTGCCGTACATATCGCGGATGGCTTTTTGCCACTGATAGCCGCCCTCAAAATACCAACGCTCTGTCGGAGCGTATTTAAATTTAACGCTTGCAGTCGTAGTTTTTAGGTCGCTTCCGGCCCACTCTTGCTCTAGGCCCGCTTTCGTAGTTTTTGTAGCGTCCGGTATAGCAAAGTTTAAAACGCCGTTTCTACCCGGCACCGAAAAGCCGCCGGGCATTCCTAGCATTTTGTGTTTGTAGTAGCTAAAATTCGTCTCGATGGTAAAATTTTCGGTTAGATAAAAATCAAGCCCTAGGCTAGCTAAATTTCTTCCGTAGTCGCTATTTTTAGCTTGTCTGGCGCCGCCTGATTTATAAAATACGCCTCGGTAGCCGACGTACTGGAATTTATCCGAAGTATCCCAGCCTACGCCAAAATTCGACCTGCTCGTATAATCGGCCCAAAACGTGTTTGAAAACGGCACCGGGCGTTTTCTAGTGTAGTTAAAGATACCCGCCGGATCTTGTCCGCCGTAAAGCGAGCCCGCAAGACCGTTTTGTATCTGAAGTCCTTCAAACATATACATAGGTATAGCCGTAGTAGAAGTAGCGTAAAAGCCGTCCCAAAGCACGTTGCCTACGACTGAGCCCTGAAAGCCGCGGGTCTGGGGACGACCGACCTCGACGCCGCCTCTTGCTTGAATTTGCGCCGAAGGGAAGTATTTTACCGCGTCCTCAAAACCGGCCACGCCTTGGTGGTTCATCGCCTCAATCGACATCGTATTTACCTGATAAGGCATATCAAGCACCTTTTTGCCAGCTAGCGGACCGCTGGCGACGCCTTTGTTTAGTATGCCTTCGCTGATGCCGCTCTCGCTTATGTTATCGCCGACGCTATTTACCTCGACGCCTTCTAGCTTGACGGTCTCGGCCGCGTTTGCTTGCACCGAAAGTAGCGCTAAAACCGCACATGCGGCGACTGAAATTTTAACTTTCATTTAAGCTCCTTTGTAAAGTGTTAAAATATTTATTTTTATATTTAAATAAGCAAATATTACATATTATTACCTTAATCCGCAATTTATCTGTAATATATTTTTTAAATTTAATAAATTTATGTTTACTTTATGGGCATCTTAGCTTAAATTTTTATTTTAGTTAAAATTGAGCAGATAAATACATACGAAGGCGCTAAATTTGAAAGCGGTATTGCGAGATAATTTTATATCAAGAAGCGTTCAAATTTGAATTAAATTTGAACGCAATAAAGATAAGATAAAGTATCGCGAAACGGCTTTAAGGGTTGTGAAGAAATTTCCACCACAGATAGAACGCGCAGTTCATCGTAGAAGAAAATTTCTAACTCCATTAAAGACGCCCACGAGACGAGCCGCTAAATTTGCAAATCAACTAAAATTTAACCTCGGCCGATAGCATAAACGTCCTTCTCTCTCCTAATGTCAGTCCGTTTGCCGACCCGAGCACTCCGCTAGCTCCTACGCCGCCCGCTCCGTCCGCGCTAGCAGGATACATCCCCGCCCAGTATTTTTTGTTAAATACGTTATTTACGTTAAATCGTAGCGTCGTTTGCTTGCCTAGCATCGCGCGGCTCGTGTAGCGCACGCCAAGATCGGTCGTAAAAAAGCTAGGGATCGCGGCGGTGTTTAGATCGTCTACGTACATCTTGCTCGTGTAGTGGAAATTTGCGCTAAACGCGAGCTTTTGGGTGCCGGGCACCGCGTAGTCAAAGAGCATGTTGGCATTAACTTTGGGCACGCCGTTTACGTATTTGCCCTCGGCCTCTTTTAGGCGCGGATTTTTAAATTTGGCGTCTATCAGCGTTACGCCTCCTAGCACGCTTAGATCGCTGGTTAGTTTGCCGCCGGCCATGAGTTCTAGGCCGTGATTTATCTGATCGCCTTGGACGCCGTAAACCCCGTTAACTTGATAGGCGATCGGACGCGAAATTTTAAATAGCGCCGCGCTCATATCGGTTTCGCCCACGCGGCCTTTGGCGCCGATTTCGTATTGTTTAGAACGGTAAGGCTTTAAAACCACGGCCGAACCGTCGGCGTTCGTGCCGCTGCCGCCTTGTTGTAAGCTATCGGCGTAAGTAAAGTATAAGCTTACGTCCTGCGCCGGATGATAAACTAGGCTGCCCGCCCAGCTAAGCCCGCTCTCGTTATATCTCGTAGTTATCGGCCTTAGAGTGGGCGGCGTGCCGCTTGCTACCGGTCGGCCGCGCTCTTTTATCCACGCGTTTGAGAGGCTTAGCATGAGGCTAAATTGATCGTTTATCGTGATGTCGTCTAGCACGGAGACGTTAAACATATCAGTCGTGCTTAGTTTGTATAGATCAGAGCCGCGCTTTGCGTTCGAGCCTGAATAAACGCGCGGGCTATATAAATTTCCGCCGCCTATCCAGGGCTGCGTAGAGACGTTTTTATAGCGATACTGCACGTATCGGTAGCCGTTTGCCTGCACGCTAAAATCGTGATTTAGCCCCAAAGTATCAAAGTCGGTGACCGCTTTTAGATAGCCGCTAGGCAGATCAAATCTATACGCCGCGGTCGCTCCGCCGCTATGGCGCGTGACGTAGTCGCCGTCTCTTTGATAGGTCACGCCCTGAAAGGTTCTACCGCGCGGTATGAGGTAGTTTACCACGCTATGAATGTGGCGGTCGGCGCGCTGAAACTGCATACCGCCCTCAAAATACCAATGCTCAAGCGGCGCGTATTTAAATTTGGCGCTTGCGGTCGTGGTTTTTAGAGTCATGCCGCCAAAACTCTGTCCCAAGCCCTTAGCCTTGCTATCCACGGCCTTTGGTACGTAAAGTCCGTTTGATAGCTTGCCGTTCGTTACGCCAAGGGCTAATTGCCCCGCAAAGCCCGCGGTATTGTGCTCGTAATAGCTTGCCGCCGTCTCAAATGTAAGCGCGTCGGTCGGATAAAACTCCAAAACCACGCTAGCTAGGCGGCGCTGATGATTGCTGTCTTTTACCTGCTTCGCGCCGTCGCTACCGTAAAAAACGGCTCGGTAGCCGAATTTATCGAATTTCATAGAGCTATCAAAGCCTAGACCGAAATTTGCGCGGCTAGTGTAGTCCGCCCAAACGGTTTGCTGATTTTCGGTCGGGCGCTTTCTGGTGTAGCTAAAAATGCCGACCGGATTTTGCGCTCCGTAAAGCGAGCCCGCGATGCCGTTTTGCACCTGGAAACTCTCAAACATCGCCATAGGTATCGCAGTCGTCGAGATAGTATAAAAGCCGTCCCAGAAGCTATTGCCCACGACGCTGCCCTCAAATCCGCGCGTCTGCGGGCGTCCGACCGTCGCGCCGCCTCGCATCTGAATTTGCGCGGACGGGAAAAATTTAACCGCCTCTTCGTAGCCCGTTACGCCTTGGTGGTTCATTATCTCCTTGCTTACGGTGTTGATTTGGTAGGGTAAATTTATGACCTTTTTACCCGCTAGCATGCCCTGCTGGACGTTTTTTGTTAAAAATCCTTCGCTGATGCCACTTTCGCTGATATTATCGCCGACGCTGTTTATCTCGACGCCGCCAAGCTCGACGTTTTGAACGCTATTTGCTTGATTTGCGCTTTTAGCGGCGGGTGACGCGCTAGCCTCGGCGGCGCTTGCCTGCGCGGAAAATACCGCTAATACGGCGCACGCGGCAAGGGAAATTTTACCTTTCATTTATACTCCTTATTAAAATTTTATAAAAATATTCTATTTTATATTTTTATATGAGGAATATTATATCTTATTTGCTTAATACGCGTTTATAAACGATATAATTTTAAAATTTATATAAATTTGTATTTATCTTTATAACGGCGCGTGCGACTAAAATTTAAATGTAAAAATAAAATAGGACGAAAACGGCGACGGCTAAATTTGAGCTTATGAATTAACTTATTTGTAAGCGGCGATTAAGTAAAATTACCGCTTAAATTTTACGAAAAGGACGGCGGTGCAAGTAGATAAGTGCATATTTTTTTCCTGCGTCGCGCTGATTGCAGTTAGCGCGGTGTTTTCGCTATCCTTGCCGGTTTTTACGGTGCTTTACTTTAACTACGAGCCTTATCATTTTTTCGTTAGGCAGCTAGCAGTCGGCGTCATAGGGATATTTTTGATGTGGGGAATTTCGCGCCTAGATCCCGATAAATCTTTGGTTTGGATAGGGTTTTGCCTTTTTGGCTTTTGCGCTATAGCTATGGGTGCGATGCATGCTTTGCCTAGCTCGCTAGTTACCGATGCCGGCGGCGCTAAGCGCTGGATACGCTTGCCGGGATTTTCTCTAGCGCCGGTGGAGTTTTTTAAGATAGGCTTTGTTTATTTTCTAGCGTGGAGTTTTACGCGAAAGATTGACGGCACGAAAAAGAGCCTAAAAGAAGAATTCGGGCTTATCTTGCCCTACCTTTTTTTATTTTTGGTGGCCGTTTATCTCATCGCTATACTTCAAAACGACCTAGGCCAAGTCGTAGTTTTGGCTCTCACGCTTGCGGTGATGATGTTTTTTGCCGGTACCAGTTTTAGATTGTTTGCCATCGGTATAGGGCTAGCGGTTATGCTGGCTAGTATCGCTATCGTCACGTCAGAACACAGGATAGCTCGTATAAAATCATGGTGGGGAACGATACAAAATATGGTCTTATCCATCTTGCCAGACGGGATGGCTGCGGCCTTGCGCGTCGAGGATACGGGCGAAGCGTATCAAATTTCGCACTCGCTAAACGCGATAAAGCACGGCGGATTTTTCGGCGAGGGGCTGGGCGCGGGCGTGTTTAAGCTGGGATTTTTGAGCGAGGTTCACACCGACTTCGTACTAGCCGGTATCGCCGAGGAGATCGGAGTGCTTGGGATTTTTGTCATAACGGGAGTGATAGTATTTTTGCTTTATAGGATATTTCGCGTATCTGCTAAGGTCGAAAATAAAGTCTATCATCTTTTTACGCTAGGCGTGGGGCTTCTCATCTCGTTTTCGTTTTTGATGAATTCCTACGGCATCACCTCTATCACGCCGATCAAAGGCATCGCCGTACCGTTTCTAAGCTACGGCGGAAGCTCCGTTTTAGCGCTTTGTATCGGTATCGGTATGGTGCTGTCGGTTAGTAAAAAGGTCAAAGACTAGGCCTTGGCCTAAATTTAGCTTGGCGATAAAACGGGAGATTTGGCCGCTTTGCCTATAGATTTCCTAGCTAGACTCTGTTTTGGCTAGACGGTTTGTTTGCGGTTAAATTTAGCTGTAAAAGCGGATTTGCCTCGGCAAAAATCCAGTAAATTTACGCGGCGTCCTAACAAAAAGATATAAACCTAGGCTTTAAAGAGCAAACCGGCGGACAACCGTCTAGTTTTTGGATTTTAACGTCTGCCGCATCTAGCGGGTCAGGCGAGTTTAAGCGGGCGATTTGCGTTTAAATTTAGCCGAAACCGTGCCGCCTAAACCCGTCGCCGTATATTTACCGTGGCAAATCGCTGCTAGGCGGCAATAAAATTTACGCTACTTTGGGGCGAAATTTAAATGCCCTTTGCGCCGATTTTACTTAAATTTATTAGGCAAAAAATGAAAAACGAAAACTTAAATTTAACCGTCGGCAATACGCGCAGTAGCGCCGTAGTGGTCTGCGGCGGCGGTACCGGCGGACATCTAGCCATCGCAAAAGCCCTAAACGAAGAGCTCGTAGCGCGGGGCGAGAGAACGATATTTATCGGGTCTAGCAGCGGGCAGGATAAGATGTGGTTTGAAAAAGACGCAAGCTTTAGCGAGAAAATTTTCTTACCGAGCGGCGGAGTGGTAAATAAAAAGGGATTGGGTAAAATTTCGGCGTTATTAAACATTTTTAAACTAGCGTTTAAATGCCGTAAAATTTTTAAAGAACATGGCGTAAAAGCCGTGATAAGCGTAGGCGGATATAGCGCTGCGCCTGCGGCATTTGCGGCGATTATCTCGCGAAAGCCGCTTTTTATCCACGAGCAAAACGCCGTGATCGGCAGTTTAAATAAGCTTTTAAAACCGTTTGCAAAGGGCTTTTTTAGCTCTTATTTTAAGCCTATTTTTAGTTATCCCGTCGCGCAAAGGTTCTTTGATACGGCTCGCGTTAGGGAAAATTTAAAAACTATTATATTTTTAGGCGGTTCGCAAGGTGCGGCTGCGATAAATAACCTAGCGTTAAATTTGGCTCCAAACCTACGCCAAAAAGGTATAAAAATCATACATCAATGCGGTAAAAACGCGCTAGAAAGCCTGCGCGCCCAATACGATAAACTCGGCTTCATTGGCGACGAGCTAGAGCTTTTTGCCTTTGATCCTAAGATCGAGCTAAAGATGCGCGAGGCCGATATCGCCGTAAGTCGAGCGGGAGCCAGCACGCTGTGGGAACTCGCGGCAAACGCGCTGCCTAGCGTATTTGTGCCCTATCCTTACGCCGCAAACAATCATCAGGTCTTTAACGCTAAATTTCTAGTAGATCAAAATTTAGCCAAATTTTGTTTTCAAAAAGGCGGAGAGATAGATGCCAGCGAGGCCTTAGGTCTAATAGAGAGCATGAATATAAATGCCGTCTCAAGCGCGCTTGGCGGGCAAATAGTAAATGGAGGCGCAAGAGAAATCATAAATGAAATATTAAAAAATATAAAATAAATCGGGATATAAAGCCTGAAATATAAGCCAAGCGTCTAGGGCGGCTATGCTTAGGTTTGATGCGCAAAACGGTGCAAATACGGCAAACGAATAAATCCGTAGCTTGGCGGATCAAAAACGACCGTACTGATTAGCGCGGCGACATAGCTTTACCGCCCGGTTTCGTCGGGTCAAGGCTTGGCTAGCAAGACGGCGAAGTCCGGGCTAAACAAAATGAGCTGCCGGACGAGTGAGAAGCCCTAAAACCTTGCAAATACGCTAAAAATCCGTGGTAAAATCTAAATTTGCGGCTTGTAGCGCGTCTAAAACATCTTTATAGCTAGAAGCGAAATTCGGTGTTTTTGCTCGCGGAAAATTTTAAGCGGATATGTAAAAACGTAATCTTAGGCGCTATCAAAACCTGCTTTTACGAGTCGGCAAATTTCTAAAAATGGCGAGGCTGACGGCGACTTACCTTAGTAGCGGCAAAACGGCGCTTGCTCAGTCTGCGTTTTTGCCTATTTTTACTAGCGACGACGCCTTTGCATAGCTTATCTTGCTATCTGCAAATGCGGTAAATTTATGCTTTGTTTAGACGCTATTTTGAGCGCAGGCATAGTTTGGTAAAACGGCCTAGGATTAGCCGTTTAGGCTCATATTAGCCTGTAAAATCGGCTCTAGTAGAGCGTGGCTCAGATGTTTTGCATCTACGGTAAGGGCAGAAAATTTCGCATTTACGCTAATAGGCAAAGGTATAACTTAACGCCTAGTCTCAGTCTTTCTTGTGTTTTATTTTACGAACTTACAAAACGCTTCTTATGCCTGTTTTTGCTGCAAAAGAAGGCAAAGACGTTTGAGAAATTTACGCGTAAATCGTGCGTGGCGAGCTAGCATTGCTGATTTTTATGCCTTTATGAAATCTCGTAAATTCCATAAAAATAGCCCCCGTGCTAGAGCAATCCTCGCTGAAGTTTATGTACTAGCTCGTCGTAGCTGATATCTGTATCGGATAAAATTTGCCCCAGTAGCTTGCCTGAAGCCTCCATGCCGCCGCTTTTTTCAGCCTCAAGCAGCTGCCTATATACGCCCTCGATAAATTTGACGCCCCCAGGGTTTGGTTTGCGGCGGACGGAGTAGTAGCCGATGATCTCGCCGTTAGCGTCTAGCGAAGCCGTGATGTTGGCAAATACCCAGTAAAAGCCGCCGTCAAAGCTCTTGTTTTTAACGAATGCAAAGATTTCTTGCTTCGCCTTGATACGCTCCCACAGTAGCTTAAACACTATGCGCGGCATATCGGGGTGCCTTATGATGTTGTGCGGCTTGTGCAAAAGCTGCTCTTGCGCCGCGCCGACGATTTTTAAAAACGGCTGATTACAGTAGGTTATCCTGCCCTTTAGATCGGTTTTTGATACGATAAAATCTTCTTCGTTTACGAAATATTCTTTATTTTCATTCATTTTATGCCTTAAAATCGCGAGCGATTATAGCTAAATATCTTATAAATCAAGGAATTTGCTTGGCGAAGCGGCTTTGGCAAGCGGCATGACGATAAAGCGAATTTGGTTTTGGCGCGGTTTTTGATGGGGCTTTTGCGGTTAAGTTTATAAGCCAAGCCCTATTTAACGGATAAAACGTAAACAAATGAAAGAAAAATTAGGCAAGGCAGGGGGGCTAAATTTTAGCTATTTAACGATTTTTTGAATTTGGATAAATTTAAGCAGGTTAGCGTTTAAAAAGGTAAGTAGAGCGCGTAAATTTAAATAAACTCGGCGGCAAATATAACTCCGCCGCCGAACCGAAAATAAAATTTAGATCGCTTTTAGCAAGATTTTAGTTAGCTTTTTGCTAAATGCCGACGGATCGTCGATAGCGACGCCTTCGTTTAGCTTAGCCATATCTAAAAGCAGCTCCGCCGCGTCATAGATCATCGCCTCGTTTTGAGATAGCTTTTCAAAGAGTTCGTGCTTTGGATTTATCTCTAGTATCGGCAAAATTTTACCCGCGCTATGCCCCATCTGCTTTAGCATCATCTGCGTAGCGTAGTCGGGATCGTTTTTATCGTAAACTATGACGGCGGCGCTTTCGCTTAAGCGCGAGCTTAGCTTCACGTCCTTGACCTCGTCTTTTAGTATCTCTTTCATCTTAGCTAGCAGCGCAGCGAATTTACCCTCATCGGCTTCGCTTTTTTCAGGCTTGATCTCGGTGTCGATATCGGTGTGATTTACCGCTTTTATCGGCGTTTTATCGTAGTCTTGGACCATCGGCATGACGATAGAGTCTATCTCCTCGTCCATGATGAGCACTTCTATGCCTTCAGCCTTAAAACTCTCTAAAAGCGGCGAATTTCTTAGCATCGTTTCGTTGTTTCCGCTGATGTAGTATATAGATTTTTGACCTTCTTTCATCGCGTCTTTGTACTCTTTTAGGCTGACTAGCCCCTCGCGCTTGCTTGATTTAAAGAGGCAAAGGTCTAAAATTTGCTCCTTTTCGCTGCTAAATCCGTAAAGCCCCTCTTTGATCACCTTGCCGAATATTTTATAAAATTTGACGTATTTTTCTCTATCTTTTTCTTTTAGCTTGGCTAGTTCGCCCAGGATTTTCTTGACGCTTTGCTCTTTGACGCTGCGCATTATGCTGTTTTCTTGCAGGATTTCGCGGCTGACGTTTAGCGGCAGGTCCTCAACGTCGATGATACCGCGGACGAATCTAAGATAAGGCGGCAGCATCTCTTTGGCGTCGTCGCTGATAAATACGCTTTTGACGTAGAGTTTCACGCCGCTTTGATAATCCACGCGAAATAGATCAAACGGCTCTGACGCCGGCACGAAAAATAGGGTAGTGTACTCGATCTTGCCCTCGGCTTTGGTATGCACGTAAAGTAGCGGATCTTCGCTGTCGTGCGAGATTTGCTTATAAAAGTCGTTGTAGTCGGCGTCTTTTAGTGCGCTTTTGCTCATTTTCCATAGTGCGGAGGCTTTATTTATCTGCACGTTTTTGGTCTCGTACGAGCCCTCTTTTTCGCCCTCTTTAGGCGCTACGTACTCTTCTTTATCCGCAAATATCGGGTACGGGATGTGGTTGGAGTATTTTTTGACGATATTTTCGATACGGTAGGACTCGGCAAACTCGTCGTCTTTTAGATAAAGCGTGATCGAGGTGCCGTGGCTATCTTTTTGCGCGGGCGAGATTTCGTAGGTTTTCGCATCCGAGCTCCACATGAAGGCCTCTTCGCCAAGCGCCTTTTTGCTCACGACTTCGATCTTATCCGCAACCATAAATGCCGAATAAAACCCGACGCCAAACTGTCCGATGAGCGCGCTATCTTTTTTAGCTTGGCCGCTTAGTTTGTCTAAAAAGCCTTTCGTACCGCTTCTAGCGATGGTACCGAGGTTGTTTATTAGCTCGTTTTTGTCCATGCCGATGCCGTTATCGCTGATCGTTAGCGTCTTTTTTTCTTTGTCTATTTTGATATCGATTCGCGGAGAGTAGCTTAGGCTTTTGCATGCGTCGTCCGTGAGGCATAGGTAGTTTAGCTTATCCAGCGCGTCGCTTGCGTTTGAGATTAGCTCGCGCAAAAATATCTCTTTGTTCGAGTAAAGCGAGTGTATCATCAAATTTAACAGCTCGTTTACCTCGGTTTGAAATTCAAATTTTTCGCTCATTTTTCGTCCTTTGTTTTAAAATTTTTGGCAGATTATAGCACAAAGTGCTAAGAATATCTTTAAACTTGATATGATTACTATCAACTTATCTAAATCGTTATCCTAAATTTAGTTATAAAGACGATATGAATACGAAAGCTAAATTTGCTGAAAATTTTATTAAATTTGAGTTGGAACGGAAGTTGCTATTTAACGTTCAATAAAGCAAGCGGAAGTAGCTTATGACGCAGACGAGGCGGGTTTTTGCGAGGCGAGGGCGCGTATATATGATACGTAACCGAAGCTGAGCAAAAAACCAACGAAGTATGCGTTTAAGATACGACGCGTAAGATAAGGAAAAGTAAATGAACAATGGCTACTATCAAGCAACCGGCGCCATGGTGACGCAGTTTAATCGCCTAGACGTCATCGCAAACAACCTTGCTAATATAAACACTATCGGCTTTAAGCGCGACGACGTCGTAGTGGGGGATTTTGAGAGGATTTTTAAAGAGTATCGCGACGAGTTGCCGATAGAAAATCATACGAAAGACGCGGCTAAATTTCTAAACAGAACTATCGACAGAGTGCCGCAAATCTCTGAGCAATATGTCGATTTTAGCCAGGGCGGGCTTAAATTTTCAAACAACGACCTTGACTTTGCGATAAAGCGAGAGGATTTGTTTTTCCTAGTCGAGGTAAAGCCAGGCGACGTGCGCCTAACGAAAAACGGCTCGTTTAATCTCGACGAGGACGGATTTTTGGTAACCAAAGAGGGCTACAAGGTGCTGCCGAGCGATTATTTTACAAACAATTTTCAAGGCATCCAAATCCCGCAGGGCGAGCGCTTTTCCGCCGATAAAAACGGCAATCTCTACTCAAACGAGGAGCCGCTGGCTAGGCTTTATATCGCGCAGCCAAAAGAGATACGAAATTTAACCAAAGAGGGCGATAATCTCTACGTTTTGCCGAATTTAAAGGAGCTTGAAGACGTGGGCGGCGAGATAGACGCGGTCGCATGGAAATACACTCAAATCTCCAACGTAAACGCCGTGACCGAGATGGTCGGACTCATCGAGACGCAGCGTTTTGTCGAGATGTATCAAAAGGTGATGACGAGCCATATGGATGATCTGAATCAGGAAGCTATAAGTAAGCTTGCTAATACGAAAGTCTAAATTTAGCGTTATCTCTTTGACGTATTTGCGAGAGATTTAATTTTTACTCGCGGCGACAGGCTACGTGCCTAGTCTTGCTCGTAAAAATTTGCACAGCTCGCAAATCCGCTCAAAGATATTTCCGCTAAGGTTTTTAAATTTTAATAAACATAAATCGCTATATATTAAAATCCCTGCCGCTGATATAAATTAAAAATACTTCCGCCAAAATATTTTCAAATTTCCCAAAATTTGCAAATTTGGAACGCCTTTTGCTAAATACCCAAGAAATGCGAGAAATCGCGCCGAATTTGTAAATTTTAGACGCTCGCCAGGCATAAAACAGTCGGCGACGGTTTTATGTAAAAGCGTAAAATTTAAGACTGCAAATTTGGAATATATTTTGCAATGGTAAAAAGCGATGAGCCGTTTATTAGATACATAAAGATAAGCGGCAGTAGCTTGAGATGGAGACTAGGCGGTTTTTTGCGAGGCGAGGGCGCGTATATGCGATACGTAACCGAAGCCGAGGAAAAACCCAACGAAGTATACGCTCAAGATACAACGCGCTAAGAAAGGAAAACACGAAAATGATGAGGTCTATTTACTCCGCCGCCACCGGCATGATCGCCCAACAAACCCAGATCGACGTTACGTCGCACAATATCGCAAACGTAAACACTATCGGCTATAAGAAAAACCGCGCCGAGTTTGCCGATCTGATGTATCAGGTCATGGAGTATGCTGGCACGGCAACCAGCGCCACGACGAAGAGTCCAACGGGTATCGAGGTGGGTCTAGGTGCGCGTCCGACGGCGATAACGAAGATATTTTCGCAGGGGTATTTTAAAGAAACGAGCAACAACCTCGATATGGTTATCGCGGGTAACGGCTTTTTTCAGGTGCAGCTTCCAGACGGCACGACGGCGTATACTAGAAACGGCGCCTTTAAGCTAGATAGCGAAGGCACGATCGTAAACTCCGACGGTTACGTGCTTCAGCCTCAGATGACTATCCCGGCCGACGCTACGCAGGTATCGGTGGGCACCGACGGTACCGTCTCAGTGCTGCAGCCTGGCAACACTGAGATGACGCAGGTGGGTCGCATCGAGCTAGCAAATTTTATCAACCCCGCAGGCCTACACTCTATGGGCGACAACCTCTATCTGCCTACGGGTTCTAGCGGCGAGGTCGTGGTCGGCACGGCAGGTCTTGACGGTCTGGGTACGATCAGGCAGGGATTTGTCGAGATGAGTAACGTCCAGCTGGTCGAGGAGATGACCGACCTCATCACTGGTCAGCGCGCGTACGAAGCAAACTCAAAGGCCATCACGACGAGCGACGATATGCTCTCGATCGTAAATAGTCTAAAGAGATAGCCTAAAATAGGCTAAATTTAGCCGCCTAGTCCGAGACTTGCTTTG
>NZ_CAUQHQ010000032.1:0-20636 GCF_963517995.1 uncultured Campylobacter sp. | reverse complement strand
TGGCGTACTAGCTATCACACACCAAGAGGAGCTTAAATTTATCTTTGACAAGGTTATTGATATCGGTTCTGTCAAGCAAATGCAACCATCTACAGTTCAAATGAAGCAAGCTTGACTTTACAAAAAAAAAAAAAACGATACAATTTTCTACAAATTTATTAGTAGGAGAAAAGATGAAAAAGATTTTATTTTCATTGATTTTAGGCGCGTTCGTGATGGTTGGCTGCGGAAGCGACGAGGCAAAAACGCCCGAGGAATTGGGCGCGATAGTCGTTAAAACCATCAAAAATAATCCAGTCGATATGGCGTTTTTAGTTAAAACCGATAGCAAAGACGAGCAGGATAAAATAGCAAAAAAGATAGAAAATGAGCTAGAAAAAAATAAATCGGATAAGATACTTGACGCATCCGTTTATAGGATAGACGTGCTGGGCCCTAGACATGCCGAGCTTGCGATTAAAGTACAATTTTCAAGCGGAGAGAGGATTCGTAGATTTAATATTGAAAAATTTGACGAGACTTGGTATTTAAAAAATCCGTTTTAAATTTAAGCCTGGAGCCAAATCGCCCAAAAATTATTTTAAAGCAACCTTTGCTTTTAATTCCAGCGATAAAACGCGAATAGCTAACATCTCAGCGGCACGCAGCTTTAACGCGCGCTATCCGTAAGCGGCAAAAGTCGCGCTTTGGGGCGTCTGTCGCCGGCTAAGCTTGCTAGCGCTGCGCCAAAAACGTCCAGCAATCCCGCCAAAAAGCAAAACGTTAAAAGTTGCGATTAAAATTTCAGTTATTTAAAATTTTAAGCCCTTTTAAAAATGCAAATTTAACTGCAGCGTCGCTCTCAAAAGATTTTGCGTCAAATCCCTGCGAGGTGCCGGCAAATTTATCGTAAAGCTTGTAAAATCTGCCTCTAAAAGAGCAGTCGTTTAAAAATACGTTAAAAAACGCCTCCGCAGCGTCCCTATCGCCAAAATAAAACATGAAAAAAATCGGATATAAATCGGTATCTTTTAAATTCGGGTTAAATTTAGTCCCGCGTTGCATCATAAACTCCGCCGCCTTTTGTTTATCCTCAAAAAGCTCAAAAATAGGCAGCGCGTAGTCTTTGATAGCCGCGCTAATCTCGCGCACGCTAGGCTCAAAGCTAGCACCCGCGAGCTGCCAGTGGAGCGAACCGCGCGACGTGAGATAGCCCAGCTGCTTGGCAAACACGAGATCAGTCGCGTATGGTAGCTCCTCTTGCATCAGTTTTTTTAGGCTTTTGCAGTAGATCGCGACGTGCGGCAAGATATCCACGCTACCCTCGTGATTATGCATGCTTGACTGAAAATAAATCTCGAACGAAACGTCCTTGTCGGCGCTTTTTTTACTTAGTTTTTGCCCCTTCTGCGTGGGTTTAAAGTCTGCAAAATTCGCCGCGATTTCATTGCAGCCGTTTAAAAATATCTCGCGTGGAGTCATGATTTTCCTTTAAATTTCTCGTTTAAATTCGGACGTTTTAATATCTGCTGCAGAGTTTAACCTAGCTTGCACGACCTTTTGCATCGCTTGATTTTTCTTGTTTTTAGCTAAAATTTGTAGCCTCCTTTTGCCGATGCGTTTGTCGGCGGCCTTTAGGATATTTGCAAGCCCCCATTCATCGGCATCAAAATGCTTTTTAAACAGCTCATCTTTGGGCGTGTCGATATATTCGCGGATAAGCTCGCCGATGTCGCTTATGCCGCTATCATACGGATAAAATTTCGCTAGAGGAGCGCCGCCCTGCGCTAGGCTTTTTATGCGGCCATCTTTTAGTGCGAAATCCTTCGGGTAATCAAAAATAATCTTGCCCGCAAGCGTGATAAAATATCGCGGCAAATCCGTGCCGCCGCGCCTGCTTTGCATCCTATAAACCGCGCAGTGTATCTGAAAATCGATGCCCTCGTCCACGAGTTCGTAAAACCGTTTTTGAAGTTTGCTCCAGCGTTTCATTTTTACCCTTTATTTCGTTTTTTAGGTTGATTAGCGCATCGGAGCGTATGATAGCACGCGGCTATAAAATACATCTTAATCTAAATATGAATTTTAACTAAATATTTTTAAAATACGGGCGGGCGACGACACTAATTTCAGTCCTATTTAGCGGCTAGACGTATGCTGACTCTACTCGTCTTTAAAACCGATCGCTTTTAAAGCATAAATTTGACCTAGCTTTTTTAATGGCTTTTGCAAGATTTTGGGCAAGGCAGCTAAATTTACTCGCAATCTTTGCTTTCAAGCTTTACCCGAATTAACTCTTTAGCGCCCAAAAAATAGACGAAATCCACGCCCTCGGCTATCTCGCGCACGGCCTTTAACCGCGTATCCTCGCAAAATTCTTTTTTGAGTTCCTTTGTTTGCTCCTCTTTTAGTTCGGCGATATCTTTATCATTTAACGCGCTTTCATCCATTTCTAGCCCTTTACCGAGTGCATAATGATAAACAAAACGGCGGTTTTCGCAGACGATTTTTTCTAGCGTATTTATCTCATCTAGTTTGCTTGGAAGGCCTAAATTTAGTCGCGCCAGCATCTCTTTTACGTTTGACGCTTCGCATAGGTTTTCTTCCATCTGCTCTTTTATGTATTCTACTTTACTGCCTATAAAAACTTCTACGCCGATCCAGATCGCGACGGCGATGCCTAAGATAATAAATAAAAATTTGTTGAGTTTGTTTAGATTTTGATTTAGTTTTTGCATATCCATTTTTGCTCCTTAAATTTGAGGCGTTATCTTATCAAAAAAAACGAAAAATAAAAATTAAGATTTTGATCGAAATTTGTTTTATTGCGACTTGGTAGAAACGATAAAATTTAACTAAAGTAAAGAATTAAAGAAAAAGGAGCGGGAAGCCGCCCCTGGGTATTATAAAGCAGCCTTTGCTTTTGAAGCTAGCTCGCTGAAAGCTTTTGCGTCATTCATAGCTAGATCGGCTAAGATTTTTCTATCAAGCTCGATATTTGCTTTTTTAAGTCCCGCGATAAAGCGCGAATAGCTAATGTCGTTTAGGCGGCACGCAGCATTGATGCGCACTATCCACAAGCGGCGGAAGTCGCGTTTCTTGCGGCGTCTGTCGCGGTAAGCATAGACCAAACTTCTTTCTAATTGCTCTTTAGCTTTTCTAAAGTGTTTGTGTCTAGCGCTGAAAAAACCTCTAGCTAGTTTTAAAACTTTTTTATGGCGTCTTCTTCTAACTACGCCTGTTTTTACTCTTGCCATATTTATCCTTTACAAATCGGCGCTCACTGAGTGAGTCTTGCCCCAAATTCGGGGGAGTTTGGAATGACTTTTCGTCAAAAACTTAAATTCCGAGCATCGCTTTGACGCTTGCGACGTTTGTGCCGTCTACGTATTGAGGCGAGCGTAAATCTCTCTTGCGGTTGCGAGATTTTTTAGTCAAAATGTGGCTTCTAAAAGCAGAGCCTCTTTTGATCTTGTTTTTGCCCACTTTAAAACGTTTAGCAGCGCCGCGAACTGTCTTCATCTTAGGCATACTAATCCTTTTAAAATTTCTTTTACGCCTTACGCGTAAGAGTGGGATTATACCCAAAATTTCTTTAATAAATTTAAATTTGACGAGGCGCGCGTCAAAATGCAAAACAAATTTACAATGCAATCTTGAAAATAGCTTAAATTTTAGATTTAATTAATATTTTTAGTCCTATAATTTCACTTAGATTTATTATCTCAAATCAAGGAGTAACGATGAAGATAAAGTTTCTCGCCTCTGCGGCGGTAATAAGCGCGATGTTTTGCGCAAACGCGCTAGCTTGCACGACTATTTTGGTTGGAGAGGGAGCCTCAGACGACGGCTCGATGTTGATAGCCAGGAGTGCCGATAGCAAGGCGGTAAAGGCGCAGGTATTTTTGATACATCCCAAAAAAACCGATCAAAAAGGCGTCCACAGCTCAAAGGCGCATGACGGAGCAAATGATTTTACCTATCCGCTGCCAAAAGAGGGCATGAGATACACGACGATAGCAAACTCCCACACCAAGCTTCACGGCGCGGTCGGCTACAATGACGCGGGCGTCGGCATCAGCGGCACCGAGACCATATATGCTAAAGACGAACTGCTAAAAATCGATCCGTATAACGAAGCTACCGGCATCACGGAGGACGACATCCCGGACGTACTTTTGCCTCGTATGAAAAGCGCGGCGCAGGGCGTGAAGCTGCTCGGCGAGATCGTAGAAACTACGGGTGCGGGAGAGGGTTTTGGCGTAGTATTCGTCGATAAAAACGAGCTTTGGTACTTTGAAACGGGTACGGGTCATCACTGGATGGCGGTTAAACTACCAAAAGACGAGTATTTCGTCTCCGCAAACCAAGGCAGACTGCAAAACTACAAAGAAAACGATCCAAATTTCATGGGATCAAAAAATTTGATCAAATTTGCCCAAGATAACGGCGCCTACGACCCGGCAAAAGACGGCGAATTTCAGTTTACGAAAGCCTACACCAGAGACGACGAGAGGGATATAACCTACAACTATCCGCGCGTTTGCTGGGTGCAGCAGATGTTTAATCCCGAGCTAAAAGACAAGCAGACCCTTGACGGCGGCAACTATCCGGTATTTTTAAAGCCGGCTAAAAAGCTAAGCGTACAGGATCTAAAAAACGCTCTTAGATCCCACTACGACGGCACTGCGTACGATAACTACGCGAGCAAAGACGAAAATCAAAAAAACATCTACCGCGCCGTGAGCGTCTTTAGAACCTACGAGTCGCACGTGATGCAGGTGCGCCCGTGGCTACCGCAAGAAATCGGCAGAGTGACCTACGTGGCGATTGGTATGTCTGATCTTGGCGTTTATTTGCCGTATTACTATGGCCTCGACAAATTTATCGACGGCTACGACAAAGGCTCGTATAAGGCCGACGACGAGTCGATTTATTGGACGTATAGAAAGCTACAAACTCTCGTGATGATGGATTACGATAAGTATTCGCCGGTCGTGAAAAAGGCCTACAAGGAGTTTGAGGACGCGCTTGCGGTCAAACAGGCTAAATTTGAAGACGAATACGTCAAGCTCTACAAAAAAGACAAAGCCAAAGCAAACAAGCTACTAAACGAATTTTCGATAAATATGATGAAAGAAGCCAAGGCTTTGACGCAAAATTTGACCAATGAAATCTTCACGATGCTAACCGATGACACCGACGCCAAGCTAAAATCGCTAAACAAAGGCAAAAAAGACTAGGCAAGCTTACGAGGCGGGCTACGGCCTGCCTTATTTGTTTTGCGATAGGCGCTATCACCGGCAAGCTAGGCTAAATTTAGCGGCTAATTTTAGTTCGCGTAAATTTAGCCGTAGATTTTAGGCATTAAATTTAATCCGAAATTTAGCCGAAATTTCCGACTCCTTTACCGATTTATTACGATTTCTAGTTAAAATCGCAGTGAAAAAAATCAAAAGGAAATCCAATGGAAAACAAAATCATGGATAGCGTCAGAGGCGGCTTTTGGACGAAGCCAGTCATTATTTTCGTCTTGCTTTTGCTGCTACTTATCCCGCTAGGTTTCATCAGCTCGATGATCTCTGATCGCGCCTACGTCAAGCGTACCGCCGAGGAGTCCATCATGCAACCCGTCGGCGGCGAGCTTAGGATCGAGGGCGTTTTGATCTCGGTGCCGTACAAAAAGCAAGCGGCCGTCTATAACGAAAACGGCGTACCTACGGTATCGCAGACCACCGAGCAAATCATGATAGCGCCGCAGTCTTATGAGCTATCGACCCAGCTAAATCCTCAGTATCTAAAGCGCGGTATCTTTAGCGTGCCCGTTTTTAACGGCGAAGTCGCCCTAAAAGCCAAATTTGCCCCGCTAAATTTCGAGCAGCTAAATATAGCGGAAAGCGACGTTTTGTTAAGCGAGGCAACGCTGATTTTAGGCGTGGGTAGCAAAAAGACCTTTACTGCATTTCCCGCGCTAAAAGCAAACGGACAGGATCTCGCGCAGTCTTTTGCGCCGCCTAAATACTCACCCTTTGGGCAAAGCGTCCACTACAAGCTACCCGCAAATTTAGCAAACGGCGGCTTTGAGCTAGCGGGCACGCTATCTATGCAAGGCGGACAGAGCGCTAGCTTCGTTCCCGTGGGGCAGGATAATAAATTTGACGTAAAATCATCGTGGAGCTCGCCGTCTTTTAGCGGCGGCTGGCTGCCTAAATCTCGCGAAGTCACAAGCAGCGGCTTTAACGCGCAGTGGGAGATTTCAGGCCTTAGCACCAGCGTCCCGCAGGCGTGGATCATGAACGGCGGACGCGATATACGGTTTGAGGGCGTCGAGGCTAGCTTCATCAGCCCTGTAAACAACTACTCGCTCATCGCGCGCTGCGTGACCTACGCGATCTTGTTTCTGGCGGTGCCGTTTTTGGCGATATTTTTGTGCGAAATTTACAGTCGCGTCCGTATCCACCCGATCCAGTACCTGCTCATCGGAGTCGCCGACGTGCTATTTTACCTGCTCGTACTATCGTTTTCCGAGCATATCAGCTTCCTAGCTAGCTACCTCATCGCGGCCGCAGCCGTGTGCGCGACGATACTTTTCTACGGCTCGGCGATCTTTCGGGCGCGCAAATGGGGCGTATTTATCGCGCTCGTACACGGGGTTAGCTACTGCTTGCTCTACGGCATCTTGCAATCTGAGGACTACGCGCTTTTGATGGGCAGCGTGATGATATTTGCGGTGATAGCGTTGGTGATGTATTTGACCAGGAAGATAGATTGGTACGAAAACGGGCTGAAAATTTAGCTCTCTTCGGCTTGTCTCGCGAGCGCTTTTCGAGATTTCGCAAAATTTTCGCTCCGCAGGCTATATGCCTAGCGCACGCTTAAATTTTGCTTCAAAACTCGAAAAATCATCTCGCGATACTTCGCCTTATTGTTTTACGCTCAAATTTGAAGTCAAATTTATAAATTTAACTCCATCAAAATTTACAAAATTTGCGACGCTTTGCCTGTAAGGCAAAGCAGTGTCGCCACCTCTCACGTGCAGTGGGGTTGGAGAGGGTGTGGGAGAGGAAGGGGCGACGCTTCGTAAGTAGAATCCCCTTCCTCTCCCGAAAAAAGAAAAAGGGAGCTCTTTTGCTTCAGCTACGCTTCGCAACTGCAAAGCAGAGCGTAATTCAAGCCCCTTCCCCCTTAACAAGAAAACAAGATACTTTCAAGCATTGTATAAAATTTAAAAACCAAATTTAGCACCGTCAAGATTCGGGTCTCGGCGGTAAATTTGAATTAGTCGCAAATTTACGGCAAGCAATTTGCGCGCGCATTTTGCCGCCTTTGCTAGGAAGCGGGCCGAATTTATAACCGCAAAAGCAAAAAGCGGTAAAATGCGCTAAAAAAGGAAATTTTACAAAATGAGCGAAAATTTACAAAATGGCAGTGCGAGCGGGCTGATTTTGGGTATAGAAAGCAGCTGCGACGACAGCTCGGTGGCGCTGCTCGACATAGAGACGCTAGAGCTAAAATTTCACAAAAAAATCTCGCAGGATGCCGAGCACTGCGCATTTGGCGGAGTGGTACCAGAGCTAGCTGCGCGCCTGCATACGGCTGCGTTGCCTAAAATTTTGGAGCAGATCAAGTCTGAGCTACCCCGCGTCAAAGCCGTCGCCGTCACGAACGAGCCGGGGCTATCCGTGAGCCTAGTGGGCGGCGTCGCGATGGCACAGGCGCTCGCCTCGTCGCTGCGCGTGCCGCTAATCGCCGTAAATCATCTCGCGGGGCACGTGTATTCGCTATTTTTGTCGCAGGAGGCTCGGCTGCCCGCTGGCGTGCTGCTAGTTAGCGGCGGGCACACGATGGTGCTAGATATCGGCGCGGACGGGGCTGTCGGCGTGCTGGCTGCCACGATGGACGATAGCTTCGGCGAGAGCTTTGACAAGGTCGCAAAGATGCTGGGGCTTGGATATCCGGGCGGCGTAGCGGTCGAAAAGGCGGCAAAGAGCGGGCGCGAGAGGTTTAAATTTACCGTGCCGCTACTTGGCGACGCGCGCACGGCGTATAGCTTCTCGGGGCTAAAAAATCAAGTCCGCGTCGAAACCGAAAAGCTCGCCGCAAGCAGAAATTTGGGCGCGCAGGATGTCGCGGATATCTGCTTTGCCTTTGAAAATACCGCTTGCAAGCATATCTTAAACAAGCTAGAAAAGATATTTGCCCAGCGTAAATTTGAGCGTTTCGGCGTCGTGGGCGGAGCAAGCGCGAATCTAAATCTGCGCTCCCGCCTGCAGGCTCTGTGCGAGAAATACGGCTGCGAGCTCATCTGCGCGCCGCTGGAGTTTTGCTCCGATAATGCCGCGATGATCGCGCGCGCAGGACGAGAAAAATACCTGCGCGGCGAGTTTGCGGGGCTTGATCTGCAGGCAAGTCCTAGAAGCGAGCTAACGAGGATTTAGATTTGGCTTAAGACTAAATTTTACTTTTTTTAAATTTGACTTTTTGCGGCTGAAAATTTCAGATTTTACGGTCGGCAAATAAAATTTAGCTAGCAATTAAGAATCTGCTTTCCGAAAAATGCGTGAATAAAAAGGGTAAATTTGGCGGTTTTATTGCTAAATTTTAGCTGTCCAAATTTACAAGGTGGCTCCTAGTACAATGGCGTTCTCATAGCGACGGCTTGCAAATTTGGTTTATAACTTTATATGCTTTATCGCTCGTAAAATTTCATCCTCGCGAGCTAAAAAATCCTTTGCGATGACGATAAACTCGTTGTTTTTTAGCGAGGCGGCGTCGTAGATCGGGGCATTCAGCGTCGCTAGATCGATCATCTTTGCGCCAGCGCCCGCAGCGATCATCTCGCCAGCGGCGTTGTCCCAGATAGAGCTTGGCGAGTAGCGCATGTAAGCGCCCGCGAGATTTTCGGCGATGCGGCAGTATTTGATCGCCGAGCTTAGTCGCGCGATGTCCAAATTTAGGGCGCTTGCGAGCTTGCCGGCCGTTACGTTTTTGCCGCGTTTGCCGCTGATTATCGTTTGCGGCGCACGCTCTTTTGCGGCTAAAATTTGCGGGATAAACGCGCCGTTTTTATAAAGCTCTTTTTGCGTTCGTCCGCCTTTTGCCGCGCTATAAATTTCACCGGTAACGGGCACGTAGATGACGCCAAGAACAGGGCGCCCGTCCTCTATGAGCGCGATGCAGACGCAAAACTCGCCGCTACCCTCGATAAAATCCTTTGTGCCGTCTAGCGGATCGATGAGCCAAAACGTCCGCGCGGACTCGCCTAAAATTTTTTCCTCCGAGCAAATTTGAATCTGCGAGCTTTTTAGCGTTTCAAATATCGTAGCGTTTGCCGCGAGATCGGCCGAGGTCACGGGCGAATGATCGGTTTTTAAATTTACTTCGAAATCCAGGTAGTTTTGGCTGCGCGCGCTTTCGGGCAAAGTCGAACGAGCCGCTAAAATCTCGTCGTCAAAGCCCTTGTGGGCGTAAAATTTCATTATCTCGTCGCCTGCTTTTAGAGCCGCAAGTTTGGCTAGGTTTAATAATTCGTTTAAATTTTGCATTTTAGTTTCTTTTAAAAAGGCTTGTCTTTTGAGCGCCTTTGAATGAGTTTGAAATTTTCGCCCTGCGGCAGACTATTTGTCTAGCCTTGGGACGAAAATTTCCGCACAACATTCAAATTCATCTCAAAATACTTCGCCTTGTCGTTTTGTATTCAAATTTAAAGTCAAATTTGTAAATTTGAGCTGCCCAGACCAGCGCCTTGAAAATATAAATTTTTATCTTAGCTTAAAGAGTTAAGGCGCCGTATTTTTTCTTTAGACGAGGCGGAAATGAGCCGAGCGAGGGCGCGTATATGAAATACGTAACCGAGCTTCGGCGAAATTTCTAACGAAGTATAAAGGAAAAAGACAAGCCGCCAAATTTAAAATTATTTCGGCGTCCTATTCGTCTCACCCACGTATAGCTGCCTCGGCCTCACGATCTTGATGCTCTCCTGCTCTTTTAGCTCTATCCACTGACTGATC
Organism: uncultured Campylobacter sp.; assembly: GCF_963517995.1. Lineage (GTDB taxonomy): Bacteria > Campylobacterota > Campylobacteria > Campylobacterales > Campylobacteraceae > Campylobacter_A. Next base: position 10,647 of record NZ_CAUQHQ010000032.1, on the reverse strand, counting down.
CAGCCCGGGATCCTGCCGATGACGAAAATAACCGCGAACATATCGTTTGGTATGCTAAGCGCCTTTAAAATCAGTCCCGAGTAAAAATCGACGTTCGGGTAGAGGTTGCGCGAGATGAAGTACTCGTCGTTTAGCGCGATATCCTCGATCTTTTTGGCGATTTTTAGAAGCTCGGTGTTTATGCCGATCTCGTCAAACAGCTTATCGCACATAGATTTTAGCACCTTGGCGCGCGGATCGAAGTTTTTATACACGCGGTGACCAAAGCCCATCAGCCTAAACGGATCGTTTTTGTCTTTGGCGCGGGCGATGTATTTATCTACGTTTTCTACCGAGCCGATCTGCTCTAACTGGCGGATGACGCCTTCGTTTGCTCCGCCGTGAGCCCAGCCCCACAGCGCTCCGATACCAGCGGCGATACACGCATAGGGGTGCGCGTGCGTCGAGCCTACGGTGCGAACGGTCGTCGTGGAGGCGTTTTGCTCGTGGTCGGCGTGTAGCATAAAGACCGTATCTAGCGCCTTAACTTCGATAGGTTTTAGATCCACGTGCTCGTACGGATAGGCTCTCATCATGTAGAGGAAATTTTCGGTAAAGCCGCGGTCTAAATTCGGATAAATAATCGGCAACCCGCGCGAAAATCTATAAGAAAACGCCGCGATAGTAGGGATCTTTGCGATTATTCGCATCGCCATCTCGTGGTACTCCTCGGGCTTGTCCATGTTTAGGTGGTCAAAGTAAAACGCAGAAAGCGCCGAGACCGCCGCCTGCAAGATCGCCATCGGATGCGCCTTATCCGGGAAAGCGTCGAAAATTTTCATCATGCCCTCGTGGATGAAGCTACGTTTTTTAAGCTCGAGTTTAAATTCGTCGTACTGCTTTTTGTTCGGCAGCTCTTTATTTAGCAGCAGATACGCCACGTCGATGAAGGTTTTGTTTTCCGCTAGATACGCGATGTCGTAGCCGCGGTACATCAGCTCGCCTTTTAGCCCGTCGATATAAGTGATGCTAGAGCGGCACATCGCCGTCGAGGTATATCCGCGGTCAAACGTAAACATCCCCGTATCGCTAAAAAAGGTCGAGATGTCGATGACGTCGGGCCCCATCGTACCGTGCAGTATCGGAAAGTCGTAGCTTTTGCCGTTTCTGTTGTCTGTTAGCGTAACCGTATCGCTCATTTTGGCTCCTTTTGCAAATTTTTATTTTCGTAGCTCATTAGGATTTTGATACAAATCGTTACTATTATAGCCTGAGTTAGGCTCGCTAGTATGAAAGAGAAGTAAAAATTTTCATTTATACCGCCTGATTTGTAGGCTATGGTAGCAACCGCGATAAGAAGCGTTAGGGGCATCGAGTGCGAAAGCGCGTAAAGAAGGGTCTTGCGAAAACCTAGCAAATTTAAAAATACGCTCGCGCTCACGGCTCTAAACAAAGTCATAACTGTTACGATTAGTAGCGCATCCCTAACCACTCCGTCTATAAAAATAGCATTTAACTTAAACGTCGAACCGATATGAACGAAAAAAGTCGGCACCAAAAATCCAAAGCCGAAACTCGCAAGCTTATGCGGCAGGTCTTTTTTATGATCAAAAAAGGTCGCTATAAAGGTTCCTGCTACAAACGCGCCGAATGCAATCTCTAAATTTAGGTAAAGCATAAGCGCTATGATGCTAAAAAACAGCGCCATGCACAAACGGATGTCTTTTTCGGCATTATCGTAGTGAGGCATCAATATGACGCGCAGCTGCGGATACCACCAAAATAGTACGTTTAGCGCCTTAAACGCGCCAGCGCTAAGCGCCAAAAAGCCGCCCAGATATAGCGTTGTAAGCGCAAGCTCGCTACCGGCGCCAAATTTCATATACGCTCCGACGAAAGTAAGCGCGGCAATGCTAACGACCTCTCCGATGGAGCCTACGAGCATGCCTAAATTTAGCCAATCTTTATCCTTGCCGTACTCTTTAAAAAGCGTAAAAATCATCCCCACGCTCATCAAAGGAATTATCAAGATAAATAGCTTGTCGATATTAAACGCGAAGGTAGTAAATGCCGAAAGCGCATAAAGAATAGCGATATATAAGAGTCCGAGCTTTAAAATTTTCTTATCGGTGGTAAAAAATATCTTTAAATCAACCTCTGTACCCGCCAAAAACATCAGATAAAAAAATCCGACCTCGCTCACGATTTTAAACATTTCATTATGACCTATGAGCCCTAGGTATCCTGCGAGCGCGCCTAAAATAATCTCCACGGGCGCGATAGGGATGCGTAAAATTTTAGAAAAATACGGCGATGAAAAAACGATAAGAGCTAGAACGATAAGAATACTTAGTCCGTCGGTTTGCAAATTTATCCTTTCTAAAAATGCGCGATTATAGCTTAAGCTTCGTTACGGTTTGATAAATTTGCGCTAATTAAGAAGACTGCTTTGGATTAAATTTTAGGATTTGGGCTTTGAAATTTACGGCAAATACTAAGAGTAAAATAGCCGAGCGCACACTCGGCTAAAATTCACTTTTAAAAAAAGGCTCTCGCCTTTAGACAAACTTATTTGAAGAGATTTGATTAAGGCTATCTTAACCCAAAATCGCAAGCAAAGTCCCTAGCCGTAAGCAAATTTGTCAGGCTAGGAACTCGTATAAATTTACGCTATGCGGGGTTGCCCCCGCTTCGCGTAGAAATTTTACGTTTTTCCGGTTTCGTAAAGCCTAAACGGCTTTACTTCACCTAGAAACGTTTTAATACTACTGAAGTAGTCTTAAAACGTTTTGCTGAACGGAGTTAGCTTGGCTCATAGCGTAACTTCCTGATTGAGCAAGGATATTAAACTTAGAGAAGTTTGCGCTCTCGCTAGCAAAATCAACGTCTCTGATTTGAGATTCGGCTGATTTTACGTTTACTTGAGTGACCGTGATGTTGTTTACGGTTGCGACAAGCTGATTTTGAACAGAACCTAGGTCAGAGCGGATCTGATCAAGAGTTTTTTGAGCTGACTCTGCGATATCCATAACAGCCATAGCGCCGCGCAAGGTCATAACGCCCGCTGATTGATTTACGCTTAGCTCTTTACTCATTCTTGAAAAGCCCATAGCAGTAGCTACTTTTTTATCTATTTGGCCGCGAACGTCTCTTAGAGAAACAGACTGTTGCTGACCGCCGTCTGCAGAAAATGCATCCTTACTTAGATTAAGTTTAGTAGTTCCGCCGATTTTTATATCGCGTCCGTCCAAGCGAACTAGATTCAAACGACCTACGAAACCTTTGGTTAACGCAGCCGTTCCCTTACCTAGACCTTTTGAAAGGTCGCCGCCTTTTACTTGTATGCCTCGGCCGTCGCGGCTAGTTAAGACCATAGTTCCAGTTTCTGCGTCTACCGAAGCCTCTACGCCGGTTTGGTCTTTTACTTTATTGATAGCATTTACTAAAGCGCCGTTGCTGTCGTTTGCTTTTACGTCAAGGTCGCCTATTTTTACGCCGTTGATAGAAAGGCTCTTGATAAGTCCTCCTGGTATCGCTACTGATGCCGTACCTCTCCAAGTTACGTCAAACGTGGCTCTAACGCCCGTTTTATTCGCTACTTTATTGATATTTTCAGCTAACGCGCCTACACCTTGACCTAAACCGGTTCCTATAGTAGCTTTAGCAACACGAACATCATTTACGCCGTCTACGTTTAAAAATTTCATATCGACAACGTTTAAAGAAGCTTTAGAAAAAGCATTCGCAAGCGTTAATAGTTTTGAACTCTCAAATCTAGTTAGACCGATCTTATCTGACGTAGTAGCGCCGATAGAAGCCTTAACAGTTTGGTTTGAGTAAGCGCCGATTTGGAATTCTTTGTTAGAGAATGTTCCGTTTAGTAGCTGCTGACCGTTGAAAGACGTAGTATTACCGATGTTGTCTAGCTCTTCCATTAGGCGAACGATATCGGCTTGCAAAGCTTGACGAGAATCGCTTGTTTGACCGTCTTGGGCTGACTGGGTAGCTTTTACCTTGATAGTATCAAGAATTTTTAGCTGCTCGTCCATAGCTTTATCGGCTACTTGGATGATACCGATAGCGTCGTTACCGTTGTTGATGGCTTGACCAAGCGCGCTAGCTTGGCTTCTTAGGCTATCAGCGATAGCAAGACCCGAAGCGTCGTCTGCTGCAGTCTGGATTCTTAGGCCTGAGCTAAGTTTACCCAAAGAAAGAGAAAGGTTGCGGTTGTTACCGACTGCGTTTGCGTGTGTGTTTAGAGCGTTTACATTCGTGTTAATACGAAAACTCATTGTAAATCCTTTTAAGTTTAATTACGACTTCTTGTCGTTCAAAAACTATATCGGACGAAATCAAAAAAACTTTAGGGAAAAAGAAAAAAAATTGCAAAAATTTTAAATTTGACGAGAAAACCCCCGAAAAATCGGGCGCAGCACAGATTAAACAAGCCAAAACGCTCGCAACTGTGTGCAGAGTGCGATTTAAATCCCAAGCCCTATATAATATTGCAACGTCAAATTTAGCACCTTAGAGGCGCGAGTCTCGGTGCCTAAAATTTAGATTTTAGCGAATAACGGTGCCTAGATAACAAAACCCGAGGCAAACAGAAACGCTAAAAAACGCGTTTAAAAATGCGGCTAAATTTTGTCCCGAGCTAAAAAGGCGCACCGTCTCATAGCTAAACGTCGAAAACGTCGTAAAACCGCCGAGCGCGCCGACGACTAGAAATAGCCTTAAATTTTCGCTCAAATTTAACGAGAGTAGTACGCCGATCAAAAAGCTACCAAGAGCATTGACGCAAAGGGTAGCAAGCGGAAAATCGGGGCAAAATTTAGCGACCGCGCCGCTTAAAACAGCTCTACAAACCGACCCCAAAAATCCGCCGCACCCGATTAAGAGCAAATTTTGCATCAGTGGCAAAGCGTCGCGAAGTTAAATCCGCGCGCCTTAAACTCGGCGATATCACGGCTAGCGACCTCGCCTTTGGTTGTGAGATAGTCGCCGATAACGACGGCGGAGACGCCATGATCAAAGATTTCGTATTGGCGTTCGCCTAAAATTTTCTCGCGACCGCCTGCGATCATCACGCGAGTGTTAGGCAGTGCAGCAACGGTGTCGTCGATGATCCGCAGGGCTTCGTCCACTCCCATAGGCGGCCGTTTGACGCGTAGCGCGTCATTTGGGATGAAGAAATTTATCGGGCTAGAAAAGGGGTCTAGCTCTTTTAGGCTAGCTTGCAGGCTCGCGCGGTCGGCCTCGCTCTCGCCAAGCCCGTAAATGCCGCCCGTGCAAAGCATCAGTCCCGCTTCTTTGGCGTCGATGTTGGTCTGCCAGCGCTCGTCCCAGCTATGCGTCGAGCAAATTTGCGGAAAAAACTCGCGCGAGGTCTCGAGGTTGTGGTTGTAGCTAAACACGCCCGCGCTTTTTAGCTCTTTTAGCTGCGGCAGCGTCGCCATGCCGTTGCAAGCGATCAGCATGAGGTTTGGGACTTCTTTATTTACGGCGCGCGCGAGGCGGGCGATCTCCTCGGTCTTTTTATCAGTGAGCCTTGCGCCGCTGGTGACGAGGCAAAAGCCCAGCGCGTGGTTTGCCGCCGCGATCTTGGCCTCGGCGACGACTTGCTCGGCTGATTTGATTTTGTATTTTTCGATATCGGCATTTATACCTGCGCTTTGCGTACAGTAGCCGCAGTCCTCGGAGCAGTTGCCCGAGCTAACCGAGCAAATAGCACACAACATAATAGTTTTCATTAGATTATTCCTTTTTTAGCGGCTTGTCTTTTTGCTCTATACTTCGTTGGATTTAAATTTTACTCGGTCACTACCGACGAGGTAGCTCCCGTCATAAAATTTAAATCCGCCTCGCCTAGAACAAAAATACTTCGCCTTATCGTTTTGCATTCAAATTTTGTAAACTTGATTCTCAAGAATTTTTAAAATTTTACGACCGAAAAGCTTTCGCCTCCAAATTTCGTGCCAAGCGATAGCGAAGCTGAAATTTGGTAGGTAACTGCTTTGAGCGAGTGAAATTTTAAAAATTATTCAAACAAACAAAATTTACGAATTTTCTATTTGTACCTTCTTCTTGCACTTCACGCATTCGTGAAACGTCCCTTTTTTGAGCTCTTTTTTGATCATATCGCCGCCGCATTCGTCGCATTTTTGCGCGACCGGCTCGTAGTTTGAGACGAAGTCGCATTTTGGGTAGTTTGCGCAGCCGTAAAATTTACCCCTGCGGCTAAATCTCTCCACGACGTCGCCGCCGCATTTTGGACACGGTACGTCGATCTTTTTGAGCTCTTTTTTCGGCTTTGTCGCCATTTCGCCTTCCTGCGCGCCTTGTTCTGCCTTGGCGATATTGCGCGAGTATTTGCACTTAGGGAAATTTCCGCACGCGATAAACTCGCCGTAGCGTCCCTTTCGCAGCAGTAGTTCGCCGCCACACTCGGGGCATTTTTCTCCGATCGGAGTGGCGACTTTTTGGCTTTTTATGCCCGTTTTGCCGGCTGAAATTTTATCCATAAACGGATGATAAAAATCGCTCAAAAGCTTTTGCCAGTCGGCTTTGTCTTCGGCGACGTGGTCGAGCTTTTCTTCCATATTTGACGTAAATTCGCTATCTACGATATCGCTAAAATGCTCCTCCAAAACGCCCATCATCGTAAAGGCGATCTCGTTTGGTACGAGCTGCTTTTTCTCGACTTTGACGTAGTCGCGAGAGGTTAGCAGCGAGATGGTCGGCGCGTAGGTGCTAGGGCGCCCGATGCCTAGGCTTTCTAGCTTTTTAACGAGCCCGGCCTCCGAGTAGCGAGACGGGGGTTCGGTGAAGTGCTGCGAGCTTTTGATGCTTTGCAGGCTCATTTCGTCGCCGATTTTTAGGTCAGGCAAAATTTTATCCTTATCCATATCGCCGTAAACGCGGTAAAATCCGTCAAACAGCACCTTGCGGCCGCTTATTTTAAACTCGCCTTTTGCGCCCGCGACGAATACGTTTTGCGTCTGGCTCACGCTCGCACTCATTTGACACGCTAAAAAGCGGTTGTAGATGAGCGTGTAGAGGCGTAGTGCGTCTTTTTCGAGGTATTGCGCGGCGATAGCGGGCGTGAAGCTAAGATTTGTCGGACGAATCGCCTCGTGGGCTTCCTGCGCGCCTTTACTTTTGGTTGCGTAAATTTTAGCCTTAGCGGGCAAGTAGCGTTCGCCGTACTCTTTCTCGATCGTTTCGCGTGCGGCGGCGACGGCTTCTTTGGCGAGATTTAGGCTGTCTGTTCTCATATACGTTATCGCGCCCATGAAGCCCTGATGCGTCTGCACGCCCTCATACAAATTTTGCGCGATCATCATCGTTTTTTTCGGGCTAAAGCCTAGGCGGTTGCTCGCGCTTTGTTGTAGCGTCGAGGTCATAAACGGCGGCGCGGGCTCGGTTTTGCGCTCTTTGGCTTCGATCTCGCGGACGCTAAATTTATCGCTTTTTAGATTTTCCACGATAAATTTGGCTCGGTCGGCGTTTGTTATAGTTAGCTTTTCTATCTTTTGCGCTTCAAATTTAACTAGCTCGGCGTCAAGGTCTTTTTTAAAAACCGCGTCTATACTGTGGTATTCGATCGGTTTAAAGTCCCGAATCTCGCGCTCTCTATCTACGATGATTTTTAGAGCGGCGCTTTGCACGCGTCCCGCGCTTAGCCCTTTTTGGATTTTTAAATTTAACAGCGGCGAGAGCTTGTAGCCCACGATTCGGTCTAGCAGGCGGCGGGCTTGCTGCGCGTTTACGCTATCCATATTTATAGTGCGCGGGTTTTTTAAAGCGGCCTCGATGGCGCTTTTGGTGATCTCGTGAAACACGATGCGAGGCAGACTCTCGGGCTTTTTGCCGATGGCTGCGGCGATATGGTAGGCGATAGCCTCTCCTTCGCGGTCCTCATCGGTCGCGAGGTAGATTTGGCCCGCATTTTTGGCGAGTTCTTTGATCTCTTTTACGATCGCGGAGTGATCGGCGCTGATCCTATACTCGGGCGTAAATTTTTCGCCCTCGATCTTGATACCAAATGCCGTCTTCGGCAGATCCCTGATATGGCCTTTTGATGCGATGACGTCGTAGCCTGGCCCAAGAAAATTTTTTATCGTTTTGGCTTTCGCGGGAGATTCCACGATGATTAAGCTTTTCATTAATATAGCCTTTTTAATTTTTTGCGGTAATTGTAGCAAATTTTTCGCCTAAAAACGAAAGAGGAGTGAAAATTTAAACTCGCGTCAGGCTTCAAGCGGAGCGAATTTGGCGCGCTCGTAAATTTAAGCCGGGCTACCAAACGGCAAACATCCCCGCGGCCTAAATTTACCCGCAACCGCGCGAAACGACTCAAGCTCCGCGCAAATTTAACTTAGTACCCGTCAAAATGCTTGGTCTTTGGCAGCACCAAATTTAGCGTGATGCCGATGAGCGCGCCGAGCCCTACGCCGCTAAAGCTCATCGCGCCAAAATCCAGCACCATGCCGCCGATCGCGCAGACGAAGATGAGCGCGACGATGATCATATTGCGCGGCTCGGCCAGATCCACGCTGTTTTTTATGAGCGTTTCCATGCCCACGCTAGCGATGATACCGAAAAGCAGCAGCATGATGCCGCCGATGACGGGAGCGGGAATCGTGGAGAGCGCGGCGCCGAGCTTACCCACGAAGGCTAGCAGTATCGCCGCAAGCGCGGCAAAGGTCATGATGGCGGGATTATAGGCCTTCGTGATGCTAACCGCGCCCGTGACCTCCGAGTAGGTGGTGTTTGGCGGTCCGCCAAAGCAGCCTGCTAGCGACGTCGCGAGTCCGTCACCAAGTAGCGTGCTTTTAAGACCCGGGTTTTTTAGGAAATTTTCCTTCGTGACGTTGCTTATCGCAAGCATATCGCCGATGTGCTCGATCGCGGGCGCGATAGCGATGGGCACCATGTAGATCACGGCTTCGAGTTTGAAAACCGGCACGGTGAAATGCGGCAGCGCAAACCACGGCGCGTTTAAAATCGGCGTAAAATCCACGATCCCGACAAACAGCGACGCGCAGTATCCAGCCGCGATGCCGCAAAGTATCGGCACGAGGCGCAGCATGCCGCGGCCAAACATCATAACTACGATAACCGCCGAGAGCGAGATGAGCGCGATGGTTAGCGACTGGCCCTGCGTATAGAGCGCTTCTTTGCCTTTGCCCATGACCATATTTACGGCCGCGGGCGAGAGGATGAGGCCGATCGTCATGATGACGGGTCCCACGACCACGGGCGGTAAAATTTTATGCAAGAATCCCTCGCCTTTGAGCCTAATGAGCAAGCTCAAAGCCACGTAAAACAGCCCCGCCGCAACCACTCCGCCCATCGTCGCGGCAATGCCCCACTCCTTCACGCCAAAGCTAAGCGGCGCGATGAACGCGAAGCTAGACGCGAGAAAGATCGGCGGGACGTTTTTGCGCGTGATTAGCTGAAACAGCAGCGTGCCGATACCCGCCGTAAACAGCGCCACGGACGTATCAAGCCCCGTTAATATCGGCACCAGCACGAGCGCGCCAAACGCGACGAATAGAAACTGTACGCCGACGAGAGCGTCGCGTAGCCTGAGATTGTAGCCTTCGTATTTTTCCATTTTTTCCTCTTTTTATTTTGCGGCCGATCTTTCTTCACGGCGCCTTGCCTGCGACAGGCAAATAAACGCTTTTTGCGGGATCTGATCGACGACGCTTCGCAACCGCAAATAAGCGCTAAATTTACTTGCCCTAAATGCGAGTAAATTTAGCCTACGCAAGCTCAAGCGAAAGTATCTCCGTCCTCTTGCCCGTCTCGTCCTCGCAGGTTACGGCGATATAGTCAAAGCCGTTTGCCTTCACTTCCTCCCACGAAGCGGTCCGGCCGTTTATCAGCAAAACCCTGCCTTGTTCGTCCCTATCGTATTCGTCTATTTCGTCGTCGTAATCGATACTGTAGCCTAATTCGATATAAACCTTGCACGGCGGCAAATCAAATTTGGCAAGCTCGCGTTTTGCGACCTTTTTTGCGTCTAATTCATCGCAAAACATCGCGTTATAGCCGTGCGCTGCGCCGTCAAAAAGCAAAATTTCCTCGCCGCTTTTTACGCATTTAGCTACGAGCTTGCACGGAACAAGCTCATCATCGTTATCGTAAAAATCGACGATATAGTCGTTTGGCAGGTCTTTGCTACGTAAAATATCTCCGAAATAATAAATTTCAAAGTATTCTCCGCCCGCGGCAGACTTTATCTGCGCGTTTAAACAATCGTCCGCCGCGGCGTTAAATACGCGGTTTGCTAGATAGGTAGGCACTCTCTCGTTCATCTTTGTTCCTTTGGTGTAAATTAAATAAAATTAAAATTATAGCATATTAGCGACGGTTACGACGACGAAAATGCGCCGTTTTAAGCAAATTTTTCGGGCAAATTTTAAATTTACTCGCCTAGACCCGCACCGCAAAAATGCTAAATTTGGTTTGGTTAAATTTAACGTTATAAATTAGAGTTTTTGTGCAATTTAATCTTTCTTGTTAAGGGGGAAGGGGCTTGAATTACGCTCCGCTAGCAGTTGCGAAGCGTAGCTGAAGCAAAAGAGCTCCCTTTTTCTTTTCTTCGGGAGAGGAAGGGGGGGTACTACTTACGAAGCGTCGCCCCTTCCTCTCCCAAGC
>NZ_CAUQHQ010000031.1:0-20945 GCF_963517995.1 uncultured Campylobacter sp. | reverse complement strand
TCTTTGATGCTTCTATATCTTCTGTGAAGTACTTTAGAATTTCTCTAAATTTCTTCTCTGAAATTCGGGAACGGATTATATATTTGTTTTTCATCGAACTCATCGCAACTTAATGCTCCTTATGTTTGCATTAAGTTGCGATGAGCCTATGATTTTTCAACATTTAACCTATATACAGCAAGTTATGCGCGATCCAATTCTAGCCTTATGCTATTTTTATTATTCCTTCATTTCTTATGCAAATGATAGATAATGATAAAATCGTAGTCAAAAATATCTTAAGATATATGCTAAATTCGCATATATAAATCATCATCGGATACCGATAAAAACGCGCTAAAATACGTTTAAGTTTTTGCTTGATTTAAGCAAGATTTCACTACAATCAAATCTTAAATTTAGATTTTCAAGCTATCATTTCGCAAAAATTAAGGAAAATCATGCAACCTATTTTTACGACCCAAATCACCAAATTTAAAGGCGCGCAAAAAAGCGCCGTTGATGATATTTTGGTGCGCGAGATCAAGCTTGAGATCTACATAAACGGCAAGCGTTTCGGCGCGCTCATGGCGACTCCAACTGATCAGGAGGCGCTAGCTGCGGGCTATCTCATCAGCGAAAATTTGATCGCAAGCCCTGAGGATATCGAGAGTATAGAGCTCTCAAGCGACGCTTTAAGCGTGCGGGTAAAGGCTAAAATCAACGAAAAACGCCTCGAGCAGTTTGACGAGGAAAAGGTGATAATCAGCGGCTGCGGGCGTAGCTCGACGGCAAACATCGACCCTGAGGCTATGGCGGCGCGCTCTATAAAGGCCGACGTCAAATTTAACAAAGACGAAATTTTACGCCAGATGGGGCAGTTTTACACGCAGTGCGAGCTTTACGAGATGACGGGCTGCGTGCATACGGCCAAGCTTTTCGTGAGCGGCGAGCAGTTTTACATCGGCGAGGATATCGCTCAGCACAACACCATAGACAAAGCCGTCGGCAAAGCTATACTAGCCGGCGCGCAGCTGCAAAATTCGTTTTTGATGGTGAGCGGCAGGCTCAGCTCCGAAATGGTCGCAAAAGCCGTCATGCACGGCATCCCCGTGCTAGTCTCGCGCACGGCTCCCACTAGCCTTGGCGTCGTGATAGCGCGTAAATTTAACCTCACGCTGTGCGGCTTTGCGCGCGGCGAAAACATAAACGTATATAGCGGCGCGGAGAGAATCTATGAGTGAGCAAATCCGAGAACTGATAACAAAACTGCTAAATCCAAAAGGTAGGCTGGACTGCGGTGCTGCGTTTAAGATCGCCGCAAAACTGGGCGTAGAGGTCGGCGAGGTTAGCGACGAAGCCGAAAAAATGGGCGTAAAGATAGATAACTGCGAGCTGGGGCAGTTTGGCGGGCTGGAAAACGGACGCGGCAAATACACCGTGATGACGCAGCTAAAACAGATGACCGACGAAAAGGGCAGGATACTGTGCAAAGACGCTAGAGACGCGGCTGCGGGCGTGGGGCTAAAGACGATCCGCTCGACGCTAAAAGACTATAAAATCGACGTAAAATACTGCCAGCTGGGGTGTTTTAAGGAGAAGAAAGGAAAAAAGATGAGAGTAAAAACCAAAACTTGGATAGAAAACGACGAGGGCGAGCTGATATTTGGTAAGGGCAAAACCGAAGTCCTAGACGTCATCGCCGAGGTCGGCTCGATCTCAAAGGCCGCCGAAATCCTAGGCATGAACTATAAAAAATGCTGGAATCATCTGCAAATTTTGCAAAAAAATCTAAAAGAGGAGCTCTTTACCACCAAGCAAGGCGGCGGCGAAAACGCCGGCACGACGCTAAACGAGCGCGCGCATGAGCTCATAAACGCTTACAGACAGCTACAAAACGACATCGAGGACTTTGCGGATAAGCGCTTTAAGGAGCTATTTTTGAAAAAAGACGGCGAGAAAAAGGACTCGGCCAAAGACGACGCAAACGATAAAAAGAAATAAAACCACATGAAATTTAAGGGAGAAAAAATGTACGTAAAACTAAACGATAGGGTCTATCTAAACAAAGATAAGATCACTAGAATAAAGGTAGATAGCGTCCAAGACGGTATCAGGATTCGCTTCTACGAGGGGCAAAATCAGGTCGCTAAAAGCGGACGCTTCGAGAGCGAAGCAAAAGCTATCGAGTGGCTAGAGAAAAATTTTATAAATAAATAAAATTTCCGCCCTCGCAAAGGGTCGCGAGCCTCTGCGGCTAGCGTCTCTTTGCCTTAAAAATTCGCAATGAACGTTAAATTTGCCGCTTGGCGATTAAAATTCTAATTTTTAAATTTAGTGCTTAAATTTCCTCCGCAACGAAGTCGCCGCAAGCAAATATCAACTCAGAAAATCAAAAATCGCTTTTAAAATTTCAGTTTTTGTTTTGTAAATTTTAAGCTCGCAAACGACGCGAGTAAATTTGACCGATAAATCAAAACGCGTCCTCATCGTTACTCAAATTTGGCTTGGCCTCGAGGCCAAATTTGTCTATTTTCCGCGCCAAAATTTAGGGCAAAATTTAGCTGCAAATTTTAAAATCAGCCTACAAATTCGCTACCAAATTTTAAATGCAAATATCTTTTAAATTTGAGCAAATCGCCGCGCGGCAAGTTTTATACAGCTAAGCGCAAATTTAAAATAATAGCCCGCAAAATTAGCTTCAAATTTCCCAGAAAAAGCCCTAAATTTGCGAAAATTTAATATAATTACCGCATCAAATTTAAAGAGTAAAAAATGGCAAATTTAGACGAAATACGAAAAAATATCATCTTAAAACTGGGCGTGCATTATTTTGACTACACTGCTTCGGGGCTTGCTTATGAGCCCGTAGAGCGCGAGATAGCAGACGCCCTCAAAACCTACGCCAACACCCACTCCGACAGTAGCTCCAGCGCCATCATCACGCAGCGGCACTACGAGGGCGCGAGAGAGAGCCTAAAAAAGCTGCTAGGGCTTGACGAGCGGTTTTGTCTCATCGCTTGCGGACAGGGCGCGACGGCTGCGATCAAGAAATTTCAAGAGATACTCGGCATCTACCTGCCGCCTGCGACCAGAGGCGCGATCGGCGAGGCAAATTTACGCGCCGCGCGGCTTCCGCTCGTGCTCGTTTCGCCGTATGAACACCACTCAAACGAGCTTAGCTTCCGCGAGGGGCTTTGCGACTACCTGCGCGTGCCGCTTAGCGAGTCCGGCGAGATCGATCTGCTAGCACTTGAGCGTATCTTGAAGATTAACGCGGGACGCCGCATCATCGGCTCGTTTAGCGCCGCCTCAAACGTCACGGGCGTCATCAGCGATTATAAAAAAATCAGCAAACTAATCAGAGCCGCGGGCGGTATCGTGGCCTTTGACTGCGCGGCGCTCGGCTCGCACGCAAATTTAGATTGCGACTATTTCGACGCGATTTTCCTCTCGCCGCATAAGCTACTCGGCGGAGTCGCAAGCTGTGGGCTTTTGGCGATCAAAAAGGAGCTACTTAACAGCGACGTGCCGACATTTGCCGCGGGCGGGACGGTCGCCTACGCTAGCCGCGAAGGGCACGTATTTTTGAAAAACCCCGAGCAGCTAGAGGAGGGCGGTACGCCGCCCATAATCGGGCTCATGCGGGCAAATTTAGCCTACGCGCTGCGAAACGAGGTGGGTTTTGAGAGGATAAAAAGCGCCGAGGACGAGCTCGCGCGACTTTTTGAGAGCGAGCTAGCAGGCATAGACGAGGTCATAAACTACGCTCCAAAGGGCGCGCCGCGGCTGCCGATAATTTCCTTTAACGTGCGCGGCGTCTCGGCGTATGATTTCGCTGCGAGCCTTAGCAACGACTTCGGTATCCAGACGCGCGCGGGCGTGATGTGCGCGGGCCCGTACGCTCACGATCTGCTGGGTATCAAGGAGGGACGCATGCCAGAGAGCAAGCCCGGCTTCGTGCGCGTGAGCCTGCACTACACGCACGCCGAGCAAGACGTGCTCTATCTCGCAAGTGCGATAAAATCCTGCATCAAAAAGCACCGCGAGCTTTGGGGCGAGGAAAAGGCGATGTATGAGATGTTCGGCGGGAAGATTTAAATTTTAGCGGGTTAAATTTGACTCGCGAAAAGGTCAAATTTGAGCAAACCAAAAATATGCGGTCAAATTTGAAATTTAACTGCGTAAAGATACGGGTTTTGGCGGTCAAATTTGATTAAATTTAAAAACTGAAAAGAGTAAATTTAAGTAAAGGAAAAGGGTGCAAAGTGCGCCCGAATCACGCAAATTTAAGCCATAAATTCGACTCAAATTTGCGCGTAAATAAAATTAGTTCTTGCGAGTATTCGCGTCAGGCGTGAAAAGCGGCTTATCTAGCAACTTAAAGTCGCCGATAAACTTCTGACCCTCTTCGCTCGTTGCCCACTCGATAAATTTATTTGCGTTTTCGATGTCGGCCTTAGCGCAGTGCTTCGGATTTACCGCGATTAGCGAGTAGAAGTTCTTTAGGTCGTTGTCGCCCTCGTTGATGATGATCATCTCGGGCGAGCCTTTTTTGGTGTCCTCGTACTTGATATAGGTGCCGCGGTCGGTGAACGTCACGCCCTTTTGCTCGGCTGCTGCGTTAATGGTAGCTAGCATGCCTTGGCCTGTTTGCATGTACCAGCCGTCTTTTTCAGGCACTTCGCCGACGATTTTTTTCCAGATACCTTTTTCTTTGTTGTCGGTACCTGATTTATCGCCGCGAGAGAAAAATTTGATATTCTCTTTTTTGATTAGCTCAAAACTCTCTTTTATGTCTTTGCCTTTAAATTTATCTGCGATCGATTTATCGGCGATGACGACGAAGTCATTGTACATTACGGCTTTTCTCTCTACGCCAAAGCCTTTTTCTACAAATTCTTTTTCAACTTTTGGCGAATGCACGAAAAGTATGTCCGCATCGCAGTTTTCGCCTAGTTTTAGCGCAGCTCCCGTGCCTACGGCAGTCCATTTGATATCGACGCCGGTTTTTGCCTTATACGCAGGATAGATCGCGTCTAGTAGTCCCGTATTATCGGTGCTGGTAGTGGTAGCCATGATGAGTTCGCTATCGCCCGCAAACGCCAAAACGCTCGCAACTAGCGAGCCTAATATTACTTTTTTCATTTTTCTCCTTTTTTAAAAAGTATGCTATTATAGCACATTAAATTAACACTTAAGAAATATGCAAGGAAAGAATATTTGGATTTTTTACTAAACGGATTTTTGGAGGCTTTTAGGCTGCTTTTTAGCGGCAACGAGGAGACGTATTCGGCGATCAGGGCGACGCTTTACACTTCGAGCGTTTCGATATTTTTTGCGATTTTAGTCGGTTTTCCGCTTGGATTTACGCTGGGATTTTATGATTTTAAAGGGCGCAGGATTCTTAGGCTACTCAGCGATACGGCGCTTGCAATGCCCACTGTTGCGATCGGACTTATTTTGTATGCATTTATCACGCGAAACGGCCCGTTTGGCGAGTTTGGACTGCTTTTTACGCTAAAGGCCGTTATGCTCGGCCAGTTCGTGCTGGCTCTGCCTATCATCGTCTCGCTAAGCGCCAGCGTCGTGGAAAATATGGACAAAAAGCACTACCTAACCATCCTAAATTTACGCCTGAGCCCGCCAAGGCTCGTTGCCTGCGTGCTTTACGAGCTAAGATACGCTTTGATGGTGGTCGTAGCGACGGCGTACGGGCGCATCGTGGCTGAGGTCGGCGTCGCGATGATGATCGGCGGAAATATCAAATATTTTACCCGCACGATCACGACCGCGGTGTCGCTGGAGACGAACAAGGGCGAGTTTGCGATGGGTATAGCGCTGGCTTTGGTGCTCATCTTTATCGCATTTGCCGTAAATTTGACGATACACGCGCTAAAAAGGCTTGACCGATGAAATTTGATAAATTTAGAAATTTTACGCTCGCAAAAAGCGGGCTAGGCGCGTCAAATTTGAGCCTTTGTGCAAATTTAACGAGAAAGGCGCAAAGTGATAAACGTTAGAAATTTACGCCTAAACTACGGCGCAAGCGAGATTTTAAACATCCCGCACCTTGATATCGACGTTAGCAAAATCACTGCGCTAACGGGCAGTAACGGCAGCGGCAAAAGCACGCTAATGCGAGTGATTTCGTTTTTACAAAAGCCCACTAGCGGCGAGGTGCGGCTGTGGGGAAGCAGCGCGCCTAGTCTAAATTTACTGCGCGACGTTAGCGTTTTGCTACCAGAACCCGCGCTTTTAAAACGCTCCGTGAGGGAAAATTTTAAAGCCGTTTTAAAAAGCCGCGCAGTGCTAGCGGAATTTGACGAGCGAGCGAGCGAGGCGTTAAATTTGGTCGGGCTTGACGAGAGTTTTTTAAACAAGCGCCACTTTGAGCTAAGCTCGGGGCAGACGCAGCGCGTTAGCTTTGCGTTAAATTTGGCGCTTAGATCTCGGCTTTATCTACTCGATGAGCCGACAAATAGCGTGGACGTGGGCACCTCAAAGCTGTTTGGCAAGGCGGTGCTTTATATGCGGCAAAGATACGGCTGCGGCTTTGTGATCGCTAGCCACGACGATAAATGGCTAAGCGCGGTAGCCGAAGAAAACGTCTTTTTGCACAAGGGTCGCGTGTGCGAATTCGAGTACAAAAATATTTTCGACGCGCAGGGCGGGGTTTTAAAATTTGACGAAAACGCGAGCGTAAATTTGCCGCAAAATTTACGTAACTCCGTAAAGATCGCCGTAAATCCAAGCAAAATAATGCTAAGCAAAACGCCGATAGAAGGCTATTTTGAAGGCATCTTGCACTCGGTTTCGCTCTATCTTGGCAAAGATCTTTTGGTAAAAATCAAAATCGGCGACTTTTTGATAAAAACCCTGGCGCCCAATTCGCAAAAATTTAATATCGGCGAGAGGATTTATTTTAAATTTGACGAAGGAGCGTTTTTGGGGCTTGAATGAGCCTCAAATTTTGCAAATTTCGCTTCAGGTTTTAAATTTAGGCTCGTTTAGCGCCCGTTAAAATAGCCTAGTTAAAAGTAAATATCAAAAAAAAGAGTAAATGCAAGATATATGCGTAAATTTCATATTTCTTTTATCCCCTAAAACTCGCTATAAGCAATATGCAACTAAGGCATATTTAAGCGTATATTAATTTTTTTGATTTAATTTTTTTTAAGTATAAGAAATAAGCCAAAAAGTAGTATAGTTTCACAATCGAGAAAAATCTCAAAAAATAGATAAAAATGATAAAGGAAGGCAATGACTAGCAAGGGCGAATTTGCGGCGGGACGCGGGCTTTACTACTCGCTATTTTCGCGTTTTTTCGTTTTTAGCCAGGGCGCTGATAGATTTAGCGGCGTAAATGCGATGCTAGGCCTTGCCTCAGCGCACGCTCTAAACGAAGAATCGGCCGCCGCGATAATGCGCATTCAGGTAAAATTCGACGAAAAAAATCCGCAAAATTTAGCGGATGAATTCGACGAAATTTTCCACGCTCTGCCAAGTCCGCTTAGAAACTCGCTGTCCTACTACGATGAGGGCTACGAGGTTGGACACGCCTGCGCTAAAGTGCGTAAAATTTTAGCCCGCACCGACCTTAGGCGAGATGAGGCTAAATTTAAAGAAAACGAAGACAACGTGGGTTTCGTGTTTGCGCTGATGAGCGAATTTATCGCGCGCGTGAGCGAGCAGGAGCTATACGGCGAGCTTGAGGAGCAGCTTTTTAAAGAGATCATAAACCCAAACATCGACGAGTTTATAGAGAGTCTTTTTAACCACGAAAGCAGCGAAATTTATAAAGACGTCGCAGTGCTTTTGCAAGGATTTATAGAGTTTGAGCGCGTAGTTTTAAGCGCGCCTCGTCCTATAAATCAAGGCGAAAACAAAAAGACCTTGGACGGAGTTTCAAGATCTGAGGCCATAAGAAGGCAAAAAAACCGAGTGAGAAAGCTAAAAGCTATGGAGGAAGAAAATGCAAAAAAATAGGCGAGAATTTTTAAAAAAGGCGGGGCTAGTCGGCGCGGTAGCGGCTACGGCCGGAGTAGCGACGGCAGCGGCGTCAAACCTAAAATACGGTAAAAGTAAAAAGACCGAAGTGCTTTATAAAAGAAGCAAAAACTGGGATCTATACTACGAACAAGCGAAATAATAAAAATTTAAGAAAGGATAAGTATGTCTGAGGCAAATTTACGTCTTATGCCCCACTCAAACGCAGTCGGGCGAAGATCGTTTTTAAAAATGGCCGCGCTAGCGGGCGTAGCGGGCAGCATGAGCGGACTGGCCGCTAGCGGCGTAACTAGAAGCGCCACAAAAGAAGAAATGGCAAATCCGTTTCCAAACTCTAAAATCGTAAAAACTATTTGTACGGTTTGCTCCGTTGGATGCGGAGTGCGCGCCGAGGTAGAAAACGGCGTTTGGGTACGCCAAGAAGTAGCCCAAGATCACCCGGTAAGCGCTGGCGGCCACTGCTGTAAGGGTAGCGACGTCATCGATATGGTGCGCTCTCACTGTCGCGTAAAATACCCGATGAAAAAAGTAGGCGGCAAATGGAAACGCATCAGCTACAAAGAGGCTCTTGATGAAATCGGCGCCAAACTAAAAGCGTATCGCGAAAAAAATCCAGAGCAAGTAATGTTTTTAGGCTCTGCAAAAGATTGCAACGAACAAAGCTATTATATAAGCAAATTCGTAGCGATGTTCGGGACTAATAACTTAGATCACCAAGCCCGTCTTTGACACAGCTCTACAGTCGCCGGTGTGGCGAATACTTGGGGTTACGGAGCTATGACAAATCATCTTGGAGATATCCAAAACGCGAAGTCTATCTTTATAATCGGCGCAAATCCGGCGGTAAATCACCCGGTCGGCTTTAGGCATTTTCTAAAAGCGAAGGAAAATAACGGCGCAAAGCTAATCGTGGTCGATCCAAGATACACTAGAACGGCTGCAAAGGCTGATTATTTTGCTCAAATTCGCACCGGCACGGATATACCTTTTATGTATGGCATGATGAATATCATCTTTCAAAACGGCTGGGAAGATAAGGAATTTATAAACGATCGCGTCTACGGTATGGATCTGATCCGCGAAGAGGCTGCCAAATGGACGCCCGAAGTCGTAGCCGATGTTTGCGGGATCAAAAAAGAGACGCTTCTTGAGATAACCGAAGTTTATGCCAAAAATCGCCCGGGATCGGTCGTTTGGGCGATGGGTCTAACTCAGCACACCATAGGCAGCTCAAACACTCGTATCGCTCCGATCCTGCAACTAGTGCTAGGAAATATGGGCGTATCAGGCGGCGGCTGTAATATCCTGCGCGGTCACGATAACGTTCAGGGCGCGACGGATATGGCAAATTTGCCGACCGAGTTACCCGGATACTATCCAAAAAACGAGGCCAACTGGAAATACTTCGCTAAGATGTGGAAGGTCGATTTTGAATGGCTCCAAAAGAATTTCGTTAAGCCTGAAATGATGTTTAAGCCCGGATTTACGCTGTCAAAATGGTGGACGGGCGTGCTTGACGGTAAAAACGGCAACGAAGCCGTAGATAATGCCGGCGACAGCATAAAAGCCTTAGTAGTAATAGGCAACGGTATCACATCAACCGCGCAACAAGTAAAAGTAAAAGAAGGCCTAGATGCGCTTGAGCTTTTAGTGCTGGTAGATCCTTTCGTAAACGATGCCGGCGTGATAACTGACAAAAAAGACGACGTCTATATACTGCCTGCGGCGACGCAGTTTGAAACTAGCGGCACGGTCGTAGCGACGAACCGTAGCGGCCAGTGGAGAAGTCAGGTCGTGGAGCCTTTGTTTGAAAGTATGCCCGATCACGAAATTTTGTTTGAGCTTGCCAAAAGGCTAGGCTACTATGACGAGCTAACGCGCACGATCAGAGACGCCGAAGGTAAGATCGAGTGGCCTGAGGTCGCTACGCGCGAGATCGCAAATATAATAAAAACTATAGGCATGACGGGTTGGACTCCGGAAAGGCTCAAAAAGCACCAAGAAAACTGGGATAAATTTGACGAAAAAACAAGTCTAGGAAAACCGGGCACCGTAGTCGAAGGCGAATACTACGGTCTGCCGTGGCCGTGCTGGACGGAGGATCATCCGGGCAGCCCGATACTTTACGATATAAACAAGTCCGTTAGACAAGGCGGTATGGGTTTTAGAAACCGCTTCGGCTTAGAGCATAACGGAGTTAGCCAATTAGCCGCAGACGGTAGCGCGCCAGTAGATTCGTTTGTCAAGGGCGGATATCCGGAGATCAAAAAAGATAACATCGAAAAGGTGCTAGGCATCACGCTAACCGAGGATGAAAAGGCTAAAATAGGCGGCAGCTGGATACATGACGATAGTAATATCATCGCTAAAAAATGCATGGAGAAAAACATCGCTCCGTACGGCAACGCGCGAGCTAGGACGATCGTTTGGACTTTTGCGGATCAAATTCCTCTTCACAGAGAGCCGCTGCATACGCCTAGATTCGATCTAGCGCAAAAGTATCCAAGCTTTGAGGATAAGAAACTTCAAAACCGCGTCGATACGAAATTTAAATCCGTCCAGCTAGCAAAGGACTACTCAAAAGAGTTTCCTATCATCCTCACGACGGCTCGCCTCGTAAATTTTAGCGGTGCGGGCATGGAGACGAGAGCTAGTATGTATCTAAGCCGCTTGACGCCTGAGATGTTTGCGGATATCCACCCTGAGCTTGCGGCTAAACACGGCATTCAAAACTGGGATTTCATCTGGGTTCATTCGCCTGAAGGTACTAAGGTTAAGGTGCGCGCCAGAGTGGTACCGTCCGTTAAACCCGACACCATCTTTATGCCGTTTCATTATGCGGGTTATATGCAAGGCGTTGATATGACGGGTAATTTCCCGGAAGACACCAAGCCTTATGCGGTAGGCGAGAGCGCAAATACCGTCACTAACTACGGATATGATATAAACACTCAGATTCCTGAAACCAAAAGCGGTCTATGCCGCATAGAAAAGGCGTAAAATGAGCGAATTTAACGATAATAATAGACTTAAATTTTACTGCGACGACGATAGATGTATCGACTGTAACGGCTGTGCGGTGGCTTGCGACGAGGCTCACGAGCTGCCTCTTGGCATCCGCCGCCGCCGCGTCATCACGCTAAACGAAGGCGTACCAGGTAAGGAAATATCAACCTCGATAGCCTGCATGCACTGCGAGGAAGCGCCGTGCTCGCTGGTTTGCCCGGTTGATTGCTTTTATATCAGGAGCGATGGTATCGTGCTACACGACAAAGATATCTGCATCGGCTGCGGATACTGTCTGTACGCGTGTCCGTTCGGCGCGCCTCAGTTCCCGCGCGAGGGAGTGTTTGGCGCCAAAGGCTCGATGGATAAGTGCACGATGTGCGCAGGCGGTCCGCTACCGACGAATAGCGAAGCCGAGCGCGAAGAGTACGGCCAGGATAGAATTTCCGAAGGCAAAGTGCCGGTTTGTGCGGCGATGTGCTCGACAAAGGCGCTGCTAGTAGGCGAATCGGCTATGATAGAAAAAATCTACGGCGATAGAGTCAAGGCTCGCGGCTACGGCTTTAAAGACCTAAAACAAACTCCAACCTGGAAGCTCGCCTACTACGCGGGCGACAGACTTAAAATAAAATCTTAAAATTTAGCTCGCTCTCGCCGAGATTGCGGGGCGAGTAATCTCATCAAATTTGACGCGGTTTGTCTGCGTCAAATTTGACTCACGCTTCTTTGATTTCATTAAATTTTATATGGATAGTTCGTTAAATTTGACTCACACTTCTTTAGCTTTATTAAATTTTTACGCGGTAGTTCGTCAAATTTGAATGCGGGTAAATTTAAAATAAAAATGGATAAATTTAAGTAGAAAAAGGGCGGTCTCCCGCCCTAAATTTACGCTCTAACAGGCGACAAATACGGATTTGCCGAGTGCATCGACATCTCGTTTTGCTCTCTAAATTTGATAAATTCCTCTTCGCTTAGACGCCTGATGTTTGCTATCGTCATCTTTAGCGGCGTGATGCCCGAGAGCGGATCGGGATCGCCGGCGTTTGCTAGCTCGTTGCCGTCGGCCTCGCTATAGTGGAAGGTCGTAAATATCGTGCCTTCTTTTAGATCCGGATTTACGCGCAGCTTGGCCGCGATCTGGCCGCGTTTGTTTTGTACGAGCGCGTAGCAGCCCTCCTCTAGTTCCCTCTCGCGAGCGATATCGGGACTCACCTCTATGAGCGCGCCCTCGATGCCAGCACCGTATTCAAGAGCCGGACACTCCCTAGTCATCGTGCCGGTGTGGTAGTGATAGACCTTGCGTCCGGTCGTAAATAGGCACGGATATACCTCATCAGGCACCTCGCTAAGCGCGCCGCTACCGACTGGGTAGCCCTCCGGGATATTCATCTTGGCTCTAAATTCGGCCTCAGCCTTTGCTCGCTTCTCTTTATCGTCTACGTAAAGTACCGGCGCGAAGCGGAATTTGCCGCCAGGCAGCATGGACTTGTGATCTGCGTAAAGCACCGGCGTACCCGAATGCTCCTCGTCTGGGCACGGCCAGCTGATACCGCCTAGTTTGCCTAGTCTATAGTAGCTGATGCCGCCGAAAAATTTAGGCATAAGCTCTCTTAGCTCGTTCCAAATTTGCTCAGGGCTCGCAAAATCAAACCCCTCTAGCCCCATGCGGTTTGCGATGTTGCAAACGACCTTCCAATCAGGCTCCACGCCGCTAACGGGCTCGCTAGCCTTGCGCGTGCGCTGGACGCGGCGAGAGGTGTTGATAAAGGTTCCGTCCTTTTCGCCCCAGCCCGCGGCAGGTAGCACGACGTCGGCCTTGTGCGCGCTCTCGGTAAAGAAAAGATCCTGCACGATAAAGCAGTCTAGGTGATGTACGGCGTGGACGAAGTGCTCGGTCCAAGGATCGCTCATTACGGGGTTTTCGCCGTAGACGTAGAGGACTTTTAGCTCGCCGCTATCCATTTTATCGGGCGCTTGCGTTAGCTTAAAGCCCGGAACCGGATTTAGCTCAAAGTGCCATACTTTGCGCGCTTGCTCCTGTGCATAAGGGTTGTTTACCGCGCCGGCCGGGATGACGTTAGGCAGCGCGCCCATGTCGCATGCGCCTTGGACGTTGTTTTGACCACGCAGAGGATTTACGCCTGCACCCTTTTTGCCTAAATTTCCGGTTAAAATGGCCAAATTTGATAGCGAAAAGACGTTTGACGTGCCGTCGCTAAACTGGGTGATACCCATCGTGTAGCAAATCGCCGCCGCGCCTGCTTTAGCATACATTCTAGCTGCCTCTATGATGAGCTCTTTTTTTATACCGGTTTCGCGCTCGAAACGCTCAGGCGTAAAGTCCTTAACCGCTTCTTTTAGATATTCAAATCCCTCGGAGTACTTCTCGATAAATTCGCTATCTTGCAAATTTTCGGCAATGATTACGTGCATCATCGTATTTAGCGTTTTAATATTCGCTCCGATCGGGATTTGCAAGAAAATATCGGCTTTTTTAGCCATATCGGTGCGCTTTGGATCTACGACGATCATCTTGGCACCTCGCTGAAGGCCGCGCTGCATCTGCATAGCGATGATCGGGTGACACTCGCTCGTGTTGGTACCGATTAGTAAAAATACGTCCGTATCGGTCGCAAATTCTACCAAATCATTAGTCATCGTTCCGTTTCCTAGCGTGCTGGCAAGACCTGCCACTGTAGGAGCGTGTCAAAGACGTGCGCAGTGATCGACGTTGTTGCTGCCCTGGGCGCGGAAAAATTTCTGAAAAACGTAGTTGTCTTCGTTATTTGAGCGCGCGGAGCTAAAGCCCATGATCGAGCTTGGGCCGTATTTTGCGACGGTGGATTTAAATTTATCCGCGAGGAAATCATAAACCTCCTCAAAACTCACTTCTTCAAGCTCTCCGCGCTTGTCGTAGACGCCGTTTAGCTTTCTCATAATCGGACGGCTTAAGCGTTTAGGAGAGTTTACGAACTCCCATCCGAACATTCCTTTTAGGCAAAGCTCGCCATCGTTTACGTGGTGGTCTTTGCTAGGTTTAGCATCTACGATTCTACCGTTTCGCACGATAAGATCGATGCCGCAGCCCGTACCGCAATATGGACAGGTGGTCTTTACGATCTCTTCCATTTTTGCTCCTTTCTGGTATTACTGAAATTTATGAGATTATTATACAACGGCAAATATAAATTTAGTTTTAAAATTAGTATATTTTTTTAAGAATTATTTAAGTAATATGCAAATTTAGCATATTACTTTTTTGGGCTAAATTTGTCTTTAAAATCGTATTTTGAAAGTAAAATCACATATTGGTTATTTTAGTAAAATTAGATAGTCTATCAGCGTGAGGATTTAGAAGCCCGTTTTTAAACAATCTATCGATACCAAAAAATTTTTCTAAATATTGTTGTTTGGAAAAATTTAAATTTATATTTTTATCGCCATATTTTCTATTGGCGTAATACTCATTAACTATTTCATCGCCTTCGGGTCTTTTATTTCGCCCCCATATATAATAACTTAATACTTCTAGCGGATAGTCGCCGTTTAAATCAATCGTTTCGCCGTCTTCCTTAGGCAAATCATTTGCTTTCGGTTCCATTGTCCTCTCCTTGCGAGTTAAAATTTATCTTATTCTTTTGATTCTTTAAATTTTGGTATTGCTTAAACAAAGTCTCTATATCTTTATAGGAAAATACATGACTATCGAACAATACATCTTCTTCGCTCATTTTCTTCTTCTTATATATAGGTATGTAATAAAAGAAATAAGAGTGATCGCAATCGATTTTCTCTTTATTATTAAACCAATTAATTTTATTCTTGATATGTATGTAGTTATAGCAAAAAGATTCTATATCCGCTTTTTTATCTCCAATTAATAAATTTTTGAAAATTGGCTTCAAAAGTGCATGATAGCAATTTTTATTCGTAATAATTATATTGGATTTAATATCTTTATTTTCATTAAACAAAGAGCTCATATTCATTTTATTTGTGAATACAAAATCGGTAAATAGGCCTAATTGATTAAAAGCGCCATCCCCAAACCTCATATATATAAAATTCTCTATAAAATTTCCATCTTCGTCAATCAAATGCTCTTGCTCCCAAGGATAAAAGAGTCGTAGTTTTAAAACCTCGTCGTTTTCTACAATCTCTTCGGCGTTTTGTATAGGTTCGCCGTTTTTGCAAATTTTAGAACCCAGATCCATTAGATAATCAAAATTTAGTCTTTTATCAAGCTTCCAAAATTCGCATCTATCATCGGGATATTTATCGCCGTTACACCATGAAAATCGTACTCTCTCACAGCCGTTTTTGTCTAAGTGAATATCCGCCATCTTGCCGAAATCCCTTCGCGAATAATTATCTAAGTAGTGAAGCTTTTTTAGGTAATCTTTTAAATTTAACTCTACGATCTCTCTTTGCGTCAGGTTTTTATCGCTAAAATCAATCGCTTCTAAGATCGCTGAAATTTTATGAGCGGGCAGCAAGGCGATAAATATGCAAAGCCAGATTAGAAAAACTATTATATAAAAGTATTTTAGACGCAAATTTGCTCCTATGCGGTATATTTATTTTGGCTCAATTAAGCTTAAGCGGATCTTTTCTTATCATCTTTGATAAAAGTATGATAGAAAGTTTTTGTATATTTTGCTGCTATTATATCTAAACTATACTTTGCTAGGCTTGTAGCTGCATCTTGAAAAGCTACAAGCGTAGCGAACTTTAATCAATATCAAAGCAAAGCTTCTAGGCGAGCTTGGAAATTTCACCGCTAAATTTGCTTATTTTTTACACTCTTTAGACATAAGAATTCTTATTTTTCTTTTGATATCTTTGATACTTCTATATCTTCTGTGAAGTGCTTAAAATTTCTCTAAAATTAGATTCAGAAATTCCTAAATGGACTATATCCTTATTTTTTAACTTCGCTACACTTGCTACTTTTTAAGAATATAGTTCTCATCGCAACTTACTACTCCTTTGCGTGAGCTTAAGCTAAAGAGAGCCCAAGGCATTTTAGATTAATTTGCAGCACATAACAAAAAGCTAGAATACTAAAAAATTTTGGGAACAAATAGGGAACAAATTTAATAAAACCAATGAAGCTTAAAACTTTTGAAATATCGGCAAAATCAGGATCTCAAAGGGATTTTCAATATAGATGGCTCCGGATGCTGGATTCGAACCAGCGACCAATCGGTTAACAGCCGACTACTCTACCGCTGAGCTAATCCGGAATATCTTAAATAAAAGAAATCGTATTATATATAAAAGCGCCAAGTTTGTCAATAAATTTTAGCTTAAATTTTCAAAAAAATAAAGCAAGTCCAGTAACACAAAATCAAGTCCGTAAAAATTAAGCGTACCAAAAGCGATACGAACCGCATTTGCGAGCTGTTTCAAAACCAAAATAGATATTTCCGTGCCTTAAAATCTATCGTGAGCGAGTCGCGCCAGCTGATTGCAAACCTCTTCTAGCTCACTTTATATCAAGCCCATCCAACCTACCGCGCAAAGACGCAGTCGCATCTAGCAGCACAGCGCAAGGCTAATCCGATGCGTCGCTTGGGACTAAAACCAGCGACAGAGCATAAATCTAGACAAGTTTATAAAACCAAACCCCTGCGACATTTATTTTTTTTACCTTTTCTTGCGCTAAAAGTTCGTCTAAATTTCGCTTTGATCCCTCAGAAAAGCTGCTCGCAGCGTCATTTTCGCTTTGAGGACGGCGTTTTATTAGTTCCAGCAGTTCATCTTTGCTAAGATCGAATTTTTCGCCGCTATATTTTGCCGACGCGATGACGCAAGGCGCGCCCGTTATCAGCGAGGCCAACTCCTTTAAAACCTCGGCACTAACGCCTTTTACTGGGTATGCGGGCGGGCGGTCTATCGTGCTAATATCCACGCGGTTTGGCAAAATTTTATTAACCGCATCATTTAGCGCCCTAAATTCTGCCGCCGTATCGTTTAATCCAGACACGACTAAAATTTCAAGCACCAGCTCGCCTTTAAACTCTCGCCTAAATTTTGCCATCGCATCAATAAGCTCGTTTACATCGGTCCTTGCTCCGGTTCGGTCTATCCTCATAAACGTCTTTTGCACCGCGCTATCAAGGCTAAATTTGACGATATCAAGCTCCTTTAGAGCTTCGCAAATTTGCGGGTTTAGCGCGCCCGAGCCGTTTGAGAGGATGAGGGTTTTAGCGGAGCCTTTTATCAAATTTAACTCTCGCGCAAGGCATGCTAAATGCGGATATAACGTAGGTTCGCCGTTTGCCGTGAGCGTGATGACGTCTATGTGCGGATGTGCGGCTAAAGCGGTTTTTACTTCGGCCGTCACCTGCTCTACGCTTGGCGGATCGATGGCGGCAAAGACGGGCTTGGCGGCGGTTAGCTCACAGTAAACGCAGTCGAAGTTACAGCATTTTTGCGCAGGCGATAAATCGACGCCCAGAGACGTACCGAAGCGACGCGAGCTAACGGGACCAAAGACTATTTTCATTGATTTTCCTAAATTTAAGATGCGCGATTATACCTAAGACGAAGTAAATTTTAGATCCGTTACGAAGTTTGGAGATATCTCGTAAATTTAATTGCCAAAGATTTGCCTGCCCGGCTTTGCTAAATTTAGCTTAATAGAGTTGATACATTTATACTTTGGCGCTCGCCGTTTAATGCCAAAAATATAAACGATAATTCGGTTTAGATTTATACATTAATCGTCAAAAACCGCAAGTTGGAAAAAAGGCTAAAAAGCGTTAAATTTAATTTTACACAGGCTTAGGCGCAAACAAATACGGGCGCTATCGATGTCGGTGCGCTAAATTTAAGCTCGGCAAACAAAAAAGATTTAAGAAAAAGCCTGGAAAATGGCGGCCGAATTTCATAAATAAATATAGCCTAAAGGCGGCAATCAAACATAAATTTAGCGCTATTTAACAAGTAAATGTGCGAAGCGGGCTTAAATTTACAACAGCCCGCTTCCTTAAGCTAAAATTTCTTTTTTCTCACGTCCTCGACGATTGCCTTAGCCATACTATCGACCTCGGCGGTTACGGCGCTCGTATCATTTGCTACTCTGACGTTTTGTTTGGTTAGCTCGTCAACCTCAGCCACGCCTTGATTTATCATATTTATAGCTTCGCTTTGCTCCCTAATGCTCTCGCTCATCTCGTTGATGCTTTGGGCTAGCACGTTTGCGTTAGCTTCGATTTCGCCCAGGCTCTTTTGAGTTCGTTCGGCTAGTTTTCTGACCTCATCTGCTACGACGGCAAAGCCGCGTCCATGTTCACCTGCTCTTGCTGCTTCGATAGCTGCGTTTAGAGCGAGTAAATTCGTCTGATCGGCTATATCGCGGATTATGACGATGATGTTTTTGATCTCTTCGCTTTGGCGAGTTACGTCCTCGGCTTTTTGACTAATAGCGCTCATAGAGCTAGACATCTCTTCGACTGCGGCGGCACTTTCTTGTAAAGAATTTGCCTGCAAACTAGCGCCTTGAGTGACTTGCTGCATCGAGCGAGCCAAAAACTCCGCCTTTTCCTCAAGAGTGTGCGCCTGTTGTAAATTCGTTCTTAGCATACCCGCTATCTCGTCGCCCAGAGCGTTGATACCGGTAGCCATCTTGCCCTCATCGTCAAGCCTTTTAGTAAAGTCTTGCTTTTTAAAGCTTTCGAGTAAATTTAACACGTCGTCGCCGTTTGCCGCTATAGCGTTTTTTAGCGCGATTTGTAAATCTTTAAACGTCTGCTTTAGCTGACTAAGAGCCGGATTTGAGGTATTTGCGTTTAGCTGAGCCGCATAGTTGCCCTTGCCGATTTGATTTACGAATGCGTTTGCCTCGACGATAAACCCGTTTTGCTCCGCCAAATTTGCCTCGATTTGCTTGATATTCTCGTTTATCAGCGCGCACATCTGTCCGATCTCGTCGCTTCCGCCGCGATTTAGAAGCTGAGCTTTATCTGTTTTGTTGTTTAAAAACTCGAAAAATCTAACCAACCCGCTTTTAGTCGAGTCGATGCCGGAGATTAAATTTTTGCCGATTAAGATAGATACAAGCAGCATTAGCGCGATACAAACCGCGATAACCGATACGCTAACGATCATCTGAGTATTCGCGTCGCTTTTTATTTGCTTCGCGTCCTTTTGCATACCTTCTAGCAGCTTTAGCTCAAGTTCTCTCATTGCGTCTATAGAGATGCTTATCTTTGAAAACCATTTAGGCGCATCATAAGAGGCGTCCTCGGTAGCTACGACGTTTTTTATGATATTCATCGCATCGTTAAAGTCTGCCTTTTTTCTAGCGATATTATCAAATTCGTCGCTAAATTCTTTAGGATTGTATTCGTCGAAGTCTTGCATAAATTTGTTTATGACGCTATTTAGCGCAACTACCTTGTTATAATCCTCTTTACTTATGCTTTTTTTAGTAAAGACTCCGTTTAGCGTAGCTCGCAAGATACCGAAAGACTCCTTTATCTCGCCTACGATAATAATGCGCTTTAGATCGTCTACAAGGCTAGGCTCGAGCTTGTCGCTATAACCGTTTATCGCGATAACCTCTTTTCTTAAAATATTCGTTATGCGGCCGATTGGATTATCGCCGCCTTTTTGATCGACCTCGGAGCGGATTTTAGCTAGCTCGGGAGCTATTTCGCTTTTTTCGGCTAGCTTTTCAAGCGCTGCGTCTACATTTTTTCGCTGTGCCAGTAGCTTAGCGTTATCTCCGCCCGCTAGCACTCCCGAGCTAAATCCTCGTTCCTTTTGCAACTCGTGAATGAAACTGTTTTGATTCGTGATCGTATCCACGATTTGCTCGCTATACTCGGCTTTTGCGCGAGTTTTTGCGATACTGTTTAGCATATAGGCGCTCATTATGCCAAGCCCCAAAAGACCGACGATAGCTATCGTCATGATCTTAAATTTGATACCCAGATTGTTCATTTCCCCTCCTTATTTTACGCTATCTTGCGCTTTTTTCTTGTACTAGTTTGATAAAGTATTTCGCGTTTTCTACCGGGACGTCGGGCAATATGCCGTGTCCGAGATTAAATATATGAGGCGCGCCCTTCATCGTCTGCAAAATTCGTTCCACGCCCGTTTCAATCGCCTTTTTATCGTAAAGACGAGTAGGCTCCATATTGCCCTGAAGGACGTAGCGAGGGCTAAGCTTTGCCTTAGCAAGCGCTAAAGGCGTGCTCCAATCAACGCCCAAAACCTCGAAATTTCCGGAAATTTGATCCAAATATCCGCTAATCCCCTTTGGAAATACGATAAGCGGAATATCCGGAAACTCGGCCTTGACGCTATCTACGATACGCATGATATACCTCCAGCCAAACTCCATATACGCGCTATCTTCAAGCGCGCCCGCCCAGCTATCGAAAATTTGCACCGCATTTACTCCGGCTCTGATTTGACGCTTGACGTAGAGCGTAAGCGCGTCTGCGACCTTAGCTAAAATTTGATGCAAAAACTCCGGATTCGTATAAAGCAGTTTTTTGCAAACGGCGTAAGTTTTTGTTCCGCCGCCTTCTATCATATAAGTAGCTATCGTCCACGGCGCTCCGCAAAATCCGATGAGCGCCTTGTCCGCGCTTAAATTTTGCCTCGTAAGTCCGATCGTATCATAAACGTAAGATAAATTTTCTACCGCCTTATCTACGTCTAAAGCGTCCAAATCCTCGGCGGTTTTTATAGGATTAAAAAAAACGGGTCCCTCGCCTTTTTCAAAGCGCAGATCCATACCCATCTCAAGCGGGACGACTAGGATATCGCTAAAAAGTATCGCCGCATCCACGCCTAAAATTTCAACCGGCTGGATCGTGACTTCGCTGGCTTTTTTATAATCCTTGCAAAGCGATAGAAAATCCCCCGCCGCAGAGCGAACTCGCATATACTCGGGCAGATACCGACCCGCCTGGCGCATCATCCAAACG
>NZ_CAUQHQ010000030.1:0-21019 GCF_963517995.1 uncultured Campylobacter sp. | reverse complement strand
AATTTAAAAAAATTAGGAAAAGATTTTTGGGTGGTATTAGATTTGAATGAAAATACCCCCCCCCTAGAAACGCACAAACTAGATACGTTTTCTTTAAAGGAGAGCTACTTAAATCCAAATCAATCCTTTTATTTTTTAGGTATCGTAGAATTTTTTTCTCCACGGACTTGAGCCTGATCTTTCGATGGAGTGATACTAGAGTATGAAACCTGCGTAAATCCGGTTTCCGGTGTCACGGTTATAATAGCCGTCTTTTTAGCTGTACTTAAAACTATTTGACAATTTTGTCCATTATGAACCAGCCTGTCATAACCTCTAGCCGCACCGCCGCCAGTCGTGCTTACCCCCTGCATAGGCCTTCCAAATTCATCAAAAGAAATAGTTTGCAAGTTGCCGTCTCCGCACACGCCGCGCAACTGCACATTAGTTATACCGAATTTTTTTGCTAAATTATATTTCATACTGGCCTTTTTGCAACTAGCTTTTGAAATACCGCTCCATCCGGAGCTCATAAATTTATTCGGCTCCAACGGGTCTCTTGCTACCTCATCTTCCGAATTTAAATTTCCGGTAGCGCTTCTATCATTATAAACGCTATATCTCCATTCGCTCGAGCCGTCGCAAAATGAAGCTTTGGTAAAACCTATACTCCACCTCTTTTTAAACCAGTTGGCGTCAGTAGGATCAAATTTATTATCTTGCATCGCTAGATGCTGGGTATATCGTATATGAGACATCACTTGGTCGGCAGCTTCGGCGATGTGATCGTCGTTTATTCTCGGTAGCGCCATAACGGCTATTATTCCTACTGCTACTATTACCACGACAAGTTCTAAAATCGTAAAGGCCTTTTTCATTCATTTTTCCCTAATTATCTTTCTTTCAACTTAAATCTTGCAATCTTTTTGCCGAATTTGTTAACGGCAATATTATCATAATTATCACTCAAGCTCAAATTTAGCAGGCGTAAATCTGCATCCTCGCTCGTGTCTATGCCGTAAAATTTAAGTCTCAAAGCAAGCTTTTTATCATCCGTAAAAATTTTTTCTATGCCCCTATCTTTTAGCTCTTTTGCAAGCTCTTTTGCCACGTGATATCTATAAACGAAATGCTTAGTCGGGTCTTTTAATATGCCGTAAAGCGTCTCGTTAAAAAGCACAAACAAAAATCCGGCAAGCAAAGAAGCTACCGCAAATGAGGCCAAAATTTTATATCCTCGCCTAAACATCGGCAGTCTAACGCGGTACGAGCTAAAAAACACCCGAACCAAAATCGGAACCGAAATAACGCAAAAAGGCAGGTAGTTTTCAAGCTCCAATCGCTGCCTGATCGATAAAAACAAGCAAAATAAAAATGCCGTTATACAAACGAACCAGAGTAAGTTTTTAGCCTCTTTTATCCAAATTCTATACATAGCATATACGAAATAAATGAAAATAAAAGGCGAAAACGCGGCGGCAAAGATGCTTACGGTATCAAGCAAATGGCCGCTAGGCTTGCCGCCGGAGTTAAATCCGTAAAGATAAAAACAAAGCGCGAAAAGTAGCGCCGCAACCCATGCCATCTTAGCGTCGCGCCTATAAACGCCGAATGCAAAAATAGCCGAAAAGTAAACCAAAAATGCGCCGCTAATAAAAGGCAGCACGAATAAAAGCGCGTAAAAGGCTAGCATTTTGCGTAGCTGATAAAGATAAATGCTTAAAAGCGAAAGCGCGATTATGATGCCGGCGTCGTTTACTAAGATCGCCGACGCCATTGTCGCAGGAAGCAGTATAAACACGACCGCGCTTACTACACGGTCAAATTTGCGTTTTAAAATTTGCTTTGAGACCTTGTAGAGCAGCGCGACGCTAAAAATGTGGCAAATAACAAAAGGAAGACGCAAAGCATAGTCGTTTTGCCCGAAAATCTCGACCGAAAATCTAGCCAAAACGGCTGAAATTTTAGGCGAGTTATAAAACGCATCCGCCTCGTAGTAGCTAATGCTAAGTGTGCTAATAGCATACGACAAAAAGCAAAAATCTATAAGGCAGATGATAAAAAGTAGAAACGTTTCCGAGCGCAACATGGCTAAATTTAGGGCTTAAATTTGCTCTTCCCAAAAAAACTCTATCCACTCGTGCGCCTCTCTCACCGTAAAGTCGGGCAGCAAAAGCGCTTTTCGTTTATAAAAGATAGTCGCTATCTTTAGCTCGATATGCGGGAAGCGTTTTAGAAGCTCTTGCTTGATAGCTATCATACTCTCGCCCGTGTCGATCATATCGTCCACTATCAAAATTTTATTAAATTTAGATAGATCAGGGATGTTAAAGATATCGATAGTATCGAGCTTTTTAGTCTCTTCATAGTGGATTGAGTTTAGCGTAAAAAGATTGCGGTTATTTAGCAGGCTCGCTAAAAAATGCCCCAAAGTAAGTCCGCCGCGAGCGACCGCCAAAATCACTTCTGGCTCGAAGTTTTCTTTGATGTCGCGCACCATTACTTTTACGTCTTTATGAAATTCCTCAAACGGATACTTTAACATGTTTTCTCCTTAATGCACTAAAAATACTATGAAACTAATGAGCGCAAGCACGATAACGCCGATATTTACGTATTCCCATTCGCGTCTCATGATACGAACCAGCAAATACGCCATAAATCCAAACGAAAGTCCCGTCGTGATCGAGTATGTAAGCGGCATCAAAATAACTATCAAAAATGTCGAGATAGCGATAGCGGGATCTTTAAAATTTATATTTCCAAGCTCGCTAAACATCAGCACGCCCACCATCACGAGTATCGGATATATCGCGTTTGAAGGGATGGCTTTAAAAAGCGGCAGCATAAAAATCGTAAGCACGAAAAATAGTCCGCAAAATACCGCCGTTAGCCCCGTCTTGCCGCCCTCTTCTACGCCGCTAGCGCTCTCGGCAAACGACGTCGTCGTACTAACGCCCACTAACGAGCCGGCTACCGTAGCTACCGCGTCGGCTTCGAGGGTTTTTTCTAGTTTTTCGACGCCTTTTTGATTGCTCTCGTCAAAGATTCCCGCTCTATTTCCCACACCCGCTAGCGTACCGATAGAGTCGAAAAGATCGGTTACGAAAAAGGTAACGATCACCGGAAGCAGCGCAAAAGATAGCGCGCCCATGATGTCAAGCTCTAAAAATATCGGCGATATCGAGGCCGGTAGCGAGATAAATTCTTTCGGATAGGGCGCGATACCCAAAACCCAAGCTATCACCGATGTCGTAAATACCGCGACGATGAAGGCACCCTTAACCTTCCATGCCCAAAAAAGTATGACGAAAAACAGTCCCACAAAACCCAAAATAACGTTTGGATCTTTTAAATTTCCAAGCCCTACCAGCACGGCGTCGTTATTTACGACTACGCCCATTTGCTGAAGTCCGACGAAGGCGATAAAGGCGCCTATGCCCGCGCTTATCGAGCGTCTGACGTCGTCTGGGATAGATTTTAAGACCCAGACTCTAAAATTCGTAAAAGACAAAACCACAAAAATCACGCCCGAAATAAAAACCACGCCCAAAGCCGTTTGCCACGGTATTTGCATGCCTAGCACGAGACCAAAGGTAAAATACGCGTTTAGCCCCATTCCCACGCTCATGGCCACGGGCGTGTTCGCCCATACGCCGTTTAGCACGGTAGCTATCACGGTTATGAGCGCCGTAGCCGTTATAAGCGCATCCATAGGCATGCCGGTTTTGCTCATGATTATCGCGTTTACGGGCACGATATACATCATCGTTAAAAAGGTCGTGAGTCCCGCGCTAAATTCGGTCTTTACGCTAGTGCCGTTTTGTTTTAGTTTAAAAAAATCCAACTTCGCCCCCTTAGTTATCGTAAATTTTTAGTTCGTTATACAAGCTATCTCGCTCAACGGGGACAAAGCCCGAGGTTTGGATAAGATCGGTAAAATTTCTAAGGCTCATACCGCTTGCCGATTTCGCCCCGGCCGCGCTTTGGATGCTCTCTTTTTCTATAGTGCCGTCTAGATCATCAGCGCCGAATTCTTGCGCAACCATGGCTAAATTTATCGTCGAGGTCGCCCAGTACGCCTTTATGTGCGCGACGTTATCAAGCACCAGACGCGAGATCGCAAATGTTTTTAAAATTTCGGCCGAGCCGGGATAGTTTTCTACTTTTAGATAGTTGTTGTCGCGCTGATAAACTAGCGGGATAAAGGCGTTAAATCCGCCAGTTTTGTCCTGCAAATCGCGGATTCGCAGCATATGGTCGATGCGGTTTTGCCTGCTTTCTACGTGGCCAAACAGCATCGTAGCGTTACTTTCTCTACCTTTTTCGTGCCAAAGGCGGTGGATTTTGAGCCAGTTTTGCGAGCTTACCTTGCCTTTGCAGATTTTACGCCTGACCTCTTCGTCAAATATCTCCGCTCCGCCGCCGGGCATGCTATCCACGCCGTATTCGAGCATCTTTTCTACGACTTCTTCATAGCTAAGGCCATGTTTTCGCGAGAGGAAATCCACCTCCGCCGCAGTTAGAGCTTTGACGTGGATTTGCGGGTATTTTTCTTTTATTTTTTTAAAAATTTCCAAATACCACTGCCATGATGTATCAGGGTTGTGCGCCGAGACGATATGTATCTCTTTTGCGCCGCCGGCGACGCTTTTTTCGACGATTTTTAGTATTTCATCGTGACTCATCGTGTATGGGTTTGGGTTTTTGCGGTTTGCCGAAAATGCGCAAAATTTACACACGTCCGCGCAGATATTGGTCGGGTTTATGTGGCGATTTACGTTAAAAAATACCTTTTTGCCGTGCAGTTTTCGCCGTTTGGCGTTTGCAAATTTACCCAGCGTAAAAAGGTCTAGGTCGTATAAGCCGGCGCATTCGTCCGCGTCCAGACGCTCGCCGCTTTGGAGTTTTTCTATTAAATTTGTCAAATTTTATTCCGAAAATAGATATTAAACGGCGATTATATGTTAAAAAAGCTTTGTTTTTGCAAAATTTTAGTATCATCGGATAAAATTTACACAAAAAGACGGCGGTAAAAAGTGGCTTTAAAAGGAAATTTAAACGGCGTTTTAGGAGGCGCGAATTTGGCCTCGCAGCTAAAAAAGCTTCAAGGCAAGGGCTTTGCAAATTTCATCGCAAAGCAAAGCGACGAGCTAATAAAAGCTCTATGCGCGCGGGTTTTGGACGAGATTTTTGCGGACTTTAACCCCGATGTAGATTTTATACCGTTTTGCGTCATCGCTACCGAAAAATACGCCGACAACCTCATCTCCACAAGCTCGGTTTTAGAAATTTTACTCGTCTTTAAATAAAACGCGGGTTTTAACTTAAAATTTATAATAAAAAAACTAGTCGCCGCACTGGAGGGCTCAAATTTAAAACTAAATATTAAAATTTTTGAGCTGGACGAGATTTTTAAGTCTCACAAAAACGACCACAAAGCAAAGGCCGCGTTTAGCCGCATCCGCTATATCTGCGGCTCGCGGACGCTTTATAAGGCCGCTAGATCGGAGATTTATAAAACTCGCGAATTTAACGCGCAGGAAAATCTTAAATTTTACGCCAAAAATTTGGGCGCTTTTAACGAGATCCCAAATATTAGGCAAGAGCCCGATCTAAAAAACGACCTTGGCGGTACGAACGACATCTACTACCTAAACTGCGCTCTAAACGGCTTTGAAAACGAGATCAGCATGCGCTCGCAGGCTCTAAAATTTATCGACGAAAAGGAGCTTAGCGCGCTAAATTTGGCGGCTGATTTTATCCTTTGCGTAAAATCGGCGCAAAATTTAACCTCCGACTCCGATGTTTTCGATCCCGCCAAACTAAACGAGATCACCGCGCTCATGCAAACAAAGTCCAAAAAGATGCAAGAAAACAGCAGCGTCATCTCGCAAAAGCTCTTTTCTTGCATGCACTCGGTCGCCGTTTTCTCGCGCTATCTGGTCGCTAGCTTTTACAGGAGCAAATTTACAAGCGGGGTTAAATTTAGCCAGTTGCGAGCCGCGCGGCTAAAAAACGGATTTTATAGGTTTGAAAATACGATTTACGTACCGCTGCACGTCCGCCCTCGCCCTCTAAACGCCGTGCTAAAGCAGCTTTTAGCTCTCGGCGACGCGGAGTATAAATTTGACGTCGGGACGATCTTTTACCTAAAACGCGCGCAAATCAGCAAAGAGGACGCCGAGGACTCGCTCGCGCTTTTTAGAAAAATTTTGATGCGAAACCACGCTCATTGCATTATCAAAGCGCTTTTGGACGCGGAGATTTTGCCCGTTTTGGTTAAGCCGCTCGAGCACGCCGTAAATTTGGCCGAATTTGACGGCTATCATAAATTTAGCGTCGGCGAGCACTGCGTTTTAAGCGTCAAATTTGCCGAAAATATCAAAGATAAATTCGTAAAATCGCTTTGCGACGAGCTCTGCCTCGAGGGGCGCACGCTGCTAAAGCTGGCCTTGCTACTGCACGACGCGGGCAAGGGTCTAGGCGGCGATCACTCGGTCGTGGGTTCAAACATCTTCCGCGCCTACGCTAGCAAGCTAAATTTGAGCGCAAAGGCCGTAAATATCGGCGTTACGCTCGTGCGCTACCACACGCTGATGAATGACGTGGCAAACCGCGAGGACATCTACGATCAGCGCACGATTTTTAGCTTTATCTCAAAGCTTGGCGATCCGCAAACCCTAAAACTCGCCTACATCGTCGCCTACTGCGTGATAAACGCGACGGATGAAAAGCTCTATACGCCCTATCTGGCGCGGCTTTTGCGCGAGCTTTACGGCATTTGCCTGCAAAGCTTCGAGGACGAAAACCTGCTTGACGAAGCCGCAAGACGCGTAAAAAAGGAGCTTAGCATCAGGCGAAACGCCAAATTTGCTGCCTTAAACGAAAATTTGAAAGAAAAAATATTCGCTATCAGATCAAATTTACTCTTCGCTAAATACCAACCTGACGGCATCATTAGTATCGCTCAAACAGCGCAAAACGCGGATAAACTAAGCGTGCAGGTACAAAATCATCAAAGCCTAAGCATAGAAATTTACGCGCAAAACTACCCGAATTTAGCGGTTTTGCTCTCGTCTTTGGCGCACCTTGATCTTGGATTTATGGAGATTTTCGAGCTGTTTGACGGTAAATTTTACGTCAAGCTGGAATTTAACAAAAACGTAAAATCAAGCGAGCTAGAAACCCTAAAAAACCTCATCGAGATCTCGCTAAAAAGCGGCGCCTCAGCGCAGATAAATCGCCCGATCATACTAAAAGGCGAGCTAAATTTCGACCCGAATCACTCGCAAGAGTACGCGAAGCTTGGCATAAACGCGAAAGATCAGCGCGGGCTGATGGCTTACGTATTGGGAGTTTTTAAGGAATTTGATGTAAAAATAGCCAACGCTAGAATCCAAACCGTAAAAAACAGGACGCGAAATTTGCTGCTTATCCAAAAGCGCGAGGGCGTGGATTTGGGCGAAATTTTAAAATTATTAGAAAGCGAGTAAACATGTGCGGAATCGTCGGTTACGTCGGCAATAGAGAAAAAAGAGAGTTTATTTTAAACGGATTAAAAGAGCTTGAGTACCGCGGCTACGATAGCGCAGGCATGGCGGTGATGAGCCTAGAGGGCGGTTGCGACAAATGCGCGCAAGAAATCGCCTTTTTCAAAGCCATCGGCAAGCTTGACAATTTAGCCAAAAAATCAGAGGGCTTTAGCTCTAGCGGCGAGGGCGTCGCGATCGGACACACGCGCTGGGCTACGCACGGCAAACCTACCGAGATCAACGCCCACCCGCACCTTGGCGAGCACTCTTTCGTCGTTCATAACGGCATCATCGAAAACTACAAAGAGCTAAAAGAGGAGCTTGAGGCAAAGGGCGTAAAATTTTTAAGCCAAACCGACACCGAGGTTATCGTGCATCTTTTTGAGGAAAATTTAAAAACTATCGGCGAGCCGTTTAAGGCGTACGAAGCCACGGTAGCGCGCCTACACGGTGCTTACGCGACGCTGCTTATCACCAAAACGGCTCCGGGCAAAATTTTCTTCGCCAAGGACGCCGCGCCGCTAGCTATCGGCAAAAGCGACGAAAAAGAGGTATTTTTCGCCTCCTCGGACGCCCCGCTGATCGGCCTAGCCAAAGAGGTGTGCTACCTAGACGACAAAAGCTACGGATTTGTTAGCATTGATGAGATCGCTGTTTTTAAAGACGCAAAAAAACTAAGCCCGAGCTTTGCCGCGCTGCCTGCGGATAAAAGCTACGCGCAAAAAGAGGGTTACCGCTTTTTCATGGAAAAAGAGATCTACGAACAAAGCGCGGTTGTCTCAGAAACGCTAATGGGACGCGTCAAAGAGGATGCGGTAGGGCTTGAAAATTTAACGGACGAGTACCTGCAAAATATCGATGATATCGTGATTTGCGCGTGCGGCACTAGCTATCAAGCGGCCCTTACGTCTAGCTACCTTTTTGAGCGACTAGCAGACGCTAGGGCCAAGGTCGAGATCGCGAGCGAATTTCGCTATAGACGTCCAAAACTAAACAAAAACGCCCTTTTTATCGTCATCTCGCAAAGCGGCGAAACGGCCGACACCCTAGAAGCGCTAAAAATCGCCAAGCAAGCGGGGCTAAAAACGCTAGCCATCTGCAACGTCGATAACTCCTCGATCGTGCGATTAGCGGACGACACACTGCTAACTCGTGCGGGCATCGAAAAGGGCGTAGCCAGCACCAAAGCCTTCGCCACGCAGGTAGTAACGCTGTGGATGCTAGCGCTGCAAATCGCGCAGGCTAAAGCCTCTATAAGCAAAGAAGAGCTAAAAAGCGAAATCGCCGCACTCCTGCACGTTCCGCAAATTTTAAATATCAGCAAAGAACCCCAAGAGCGTATCCGCCGCCTAGCTAAACACTATTTGCACGGCCATGGCTTCTTTTTTATCGGGCGCGATATATTTTATCCGCTTGCGCTCGAGGGCGCGCTAAAGCTCAAAGAGATCTCCTATCTGCACGCCGAGGGCTACCCTGC
This sequence comes from uncultured Campylobacter sp., assembly GCF_963517995.1. Lineage (GTDB taxonomy): Bacteria > Campylobacterota > Campylobacteria > Campylobacterales > Campylobacteraceae > Campylobacter_A. The sequence continues at coordinate 12,028 of NZ_CAUQHQ010000030.1, read as the reverse complement.
TGGCGAGATGAAGCACGGTCCTATCGCGCTTGCCGACGAGAGGCTATTTACGATCGCGCTAATGCCCAAAACCGTCCTCTACGACAAAACCAAAAGCAATGTCGAGGAGCTAGCCGCTCGCGACGCCTATATACTTGCGATTAGCCCCGAAGAGTTCGAGCTTAGCGACGATTTTATTAAAACAAGCAAGCAAGCTCACCCGATGAGCGAGTTTTTCGAGATGATGATCATCCTGCAGCTTTTTGCGCTGGAAATCGCCGTGAGGCTGGGCAATGACGTAGATATGCCGCGAAATCTCGCTAAAAGCGTGACAGTAGAGTAAATTAATAGGCGAAATTCGACGGGCGGGGGCGTATGCGCGCAAATTTGCAAAAAATACGAGGTTTTGGATGGCTACTTTCAGTGTCTCGTTTAAGGAGAAAATATGAGCCTGTTTGATTTTGACAAAAAGGCCAAAAAAGCGCAAATTCCAAGCACTTTTGCCGGCAGGGTAGATAAATTTTGGGCGGAATTTAGCGGCGTGATAGATGAGATCAAGGCCGATCTGGCGGCGAAAGAGTTTGAAAAGGCGATGCAAAAGACCGACGAGAAGCTTCGTATCTGCCTTGCCGAGCCATATTTTATGACGGGGCTCGTGGGCGATAAACTCGATCTGGTGCTAACTCCCGAGGGCATGAGGCACCGCCTATTTTGGCTAAGCTTCATCAAAAACGCTATGCCAAAGCAGCTTGAAGGTAGAATGCTCTGCACGCTCGGAAAGCCGCGCGCGCCGCGAGGTATCGGCGGGATCGAGATGTATGACACGAACGTAAACGCCGAAGAGTCAATGATCTACGCGCAGTTTAACGAAAGCGACGTGGATATCAAAATTTACAACGAAAACCTAGCGGCTCTGCTCGCGCAGGACGAGGGCAAGGCCTATAACCTTAGCTTTATCCTGCTTGATAACATCATCGGCGAAACGGCGATCATAAATACGCTAGGCGAGCTTGAGGTGCTAGCCGAACCCGAAGAAAACGGCGTACCGCTAAGCGAATTTGCCGATCTGGTCGATGAGAAATTCGGCGAAAAAGCCGCTCGCGAACCGCTAAAGAATTTTTTCAGCTACGAGATGGAGCCGCGCGGAAGCGAGGTGCGCGAGGACGTGATCGTGGGCACCACCTGCCTAACGAGCATCGTAAATAAGTACCTAAACGGCGAGCGCGACATCTACAATGAAGCTTACGAGCTTGGCATCAAATTTTGCTTTCTTAGCATAGGTAACGGCGGCGACGTACAGGCAGGCTTTGATCTGCGAAATAAAATCGAGGACGAGGAGCTAGAGAGCTGCGGCTCGTTTTTGGAAATAATCGGCGGCGCAACCGGGCAGAAGCGCGCATACATCGATCTCATCTGCTATGACGAGGAAAGGCTAAAAGAAAAAGTAAGCGAGCTTTGCAAAAAATATGGCGCGAATATACAAATCCACGACTTTAAGCGGTAAATTTAGCTGTGGACACCAAAATTATTTTGGATTTGCGCGCCCACGCTATTTTAATTTTGGCGCTAAATTTTACTTTTTGATGTTGGTTGCGGCGGATTATTCCGCCCATTTCTGCTAGCTCAAAAGCAAAATTTAACAAGCATCTCAGCACAAATAGTTCTAGATCTTTCTTGCGCTAGCCGTATTTTTAAATTTACAGCAGCAGGGCTTATTTGCTCGCTCGCCTCAACGCAAATTTTTTAGATACTGGCACGCGTTAAATTCTCCGAGCTTGCAGCCCCTGTCGTAAAGTTCTTTGGCGGCGTTTTTATTCTTTTCTACGCCCATGCCCTTTTCGTAGGCAAAGCCCAAATTTGCGCAGGCTAGCGCGCTAGCACCCGAGCAAGCGTTAGTAAAAAGCAAAACGGCTCTTTCGTAGTCTTTTTCCACGCCCTCGCCCTTAAAATAGCAAACTCCAAGATCGGCGCAAGAGCCTACATGTCCGCGCTCGCAAGAGGCCGCAAATATCTGCGCCGCCTTTGCCGCGTCCTTTTGCACGCCGCCTCCTATCGCGTAGCTTAAGCCAAGATTGTAGCACGCCGTTTCCTCGCCTAGCTCGCAGGCCTTGCTAAACAACTCATTCGTCTTTTTGCCGTCGGGATAGACGCCAAGTCCCTTGCCATAGCTATACGCTAGGCTCGCGCACCCCTCGCCTACGCCTTTTTCGCAAGCTTTAGCAAAAAGCTCGTTTGCCTTTTTGTGATCTTGTGCCGCACCTTGACCGTTTTGATAAAGTAGCCCCAGATATACGCATGCTTTTTCCGCGCCCAGCCCGCAAGCCTTGTCGTAGTATCGCACGGCTTTTGTAAATACCTTATCAAATTCGTAAAAATACCCAAGTCCCGCGCAATACATCGCGTTTTTCTCGCCGCCTTCATCGCAGGCAAGCTCTAAGTTTTTAATCGCAACCGATAATCTTTTACAAATCTCGTCGTTTCCCTTCTTGCACTCCTTACTAAGGTCGGCCAGCTCGCCGCCAAAAGACAGCGCCGCAAAAAACGCAAGCAAAATAAAACGTCTCATAAACTCAAATTTCCTTTCAAATTTTATAAATTTACCGCCGTAAAGCGCCGAAGCCAAAATGTCCGAAGTATAAATTTAAAAAGATTAAAATTCAAATTTGGCTAAAATCGCTATCAAAAAGGAGCTTAAAATGATTTTTGAGGACGAGCTGATTTTTGTCGAGCGAGAGACGAGCGAGATACCGTGGGTGAAAATTTTTACTAAAACGCCGTTTAAGGAGCTAACCGACTGCGACGAAGCGACGCAAAAAAGAGTTTTTGAAGCGGTTTTAACGGCCGAAAAAGTAATGAGAAAATTTTATAATCCCACAAAAATAAACATCGCAAGCTTTGCAAACTACGTGCCGCGCGTGCATTTTCACGTGATGGCGAGGTTTGAGAGCGATAGCTTTTTCCCGGAGTCAATGTGGGGCAAAAAACAGCGCGAGGGCGAGCTAAATTTGCCTGATTTTACCGAATTTTCTCAAATTTTAGCGCGCGAGCTAGGCAAAACACGTGAATAAAAAAATACTTCTAACGCTCGCATTCCTCGTAGTAGCAGGCGTTTTGGCGGTTTACAAGGCGCGCTGGGACGAGCAAACGCAGACGGAAAATATCAAAAAATTTCTTGACTTCCAAACGCAAATTTTAAATAAAAATATCGAAGAAGAAAAACTCTCCGCTATGACGGTAGCGGCGCTACTAGCGCAAAACGAGCATGTAAAAAAATGTATGAGCCAAAACGACCGCCGGATGTGCCTAGAGACGCTTGGCGAATTTACCAAAACGCTCAGCAAGGTGCCGATTTACCAAAATGCCAAATTTCACATCCATACGCCCGAAATGAGGAGCTTTGCCAGGAGCTGGATACCGATGTATAACGACGATCTAACGAACTTTCGCCACCTGCTAGCCGAGGCCAAAAATGGCGTAGCCGCGGGCATCGAGGTCGGTCGCGCGGGAGTTTTAATTAGGTCGGTCGCGCCGATATTTGAGGATAAAAAGATGCTAGGCAGTATCGAAGTACTACTTGATTTTAAGCATTTGAGCGACTTTTTTGCACAGCAAGGAATCGGACTTTTCGTCCTGCTCGACACTAGCGCCGACTCGCCGTATCAAAACGGCAGCGACGAGGGCATCATCGACGGCTTTCATTTCATAAATAAGAGCTACGCAAATTTAAACGTCTTGCCGATGCTAAAGGATGTCAAATTTAAAAGCGGAGGATTTTATCAGACGGATTCGCATGCCTTTACCGTCCAGCCGATGAACGACGCAAAGGGCGAGCGAGTGGGATATTTCGTGATTTATTTTAACTCCGACTCAAAGGAGCGAAATTTAGCAAAGCTGGGCGTTTGGTTTGACTAGTCAAGCAAGCTTTTTGAGTATGGCGAAAATTTATAGGTAAAGACGCTGCCTTTGCCTAGTTCGCTTTTAACGCCATACTCCACGCCGTTTTTCACGCAGATGCTTTGCACTATGTTTAGCCCTAGCCCAAAGCCGCCCTGCACGCCCTCGTCTCTGACGTAGCGTTTCCAAATTTTACTCGTGTCTTTTATGCCTTCGCCCTCGTCCTCGACTACGAGCACGATTTTGCCGCTTTTTTCAAAAAGGCGTAAATTTATTACCGCTCCCTCGCGGCTGTATTTTACGGCGTTGCTTAGGTTGTTATCGATCAGTCTGCCCGCCTCTATCTTACTCATGAAAATTTGCAAATTCGGCTCGATGAAGTCGTAAATTTTGATATTTTTCGCCATCGCGATACCGCGCATATACCGCGCTCGCTCGAGGCTAAATTCGCTCAAATTTAAAATCTCCGGCGGAAATAAAATGTATCCGCGCTTGATGTAGTACTCGGTGTCCTCGTATGTAACTTGCATCTGCTTTAGAGCTGAGCGCATGCGGGTGACGTATTTGTTATCAAGGCCTAGCATCTCAAGGTTTATGCCGATGACTCCCAGCGGCGTTTTTAGCTCATGCATCGCGTCGTTAAAAAAGTTATTCATATATTTTTGGCGTCTTTATATGGCTTTATCCCGCTAACAAACGACAAATAAAGCGCGAAAAATACGACCACGAGCGCAAAGGCAAGAGTTAGAGCCGCGACGAATAAAATCCTAGCCGCGTTTTGCTTTTTGGCTAGCACGAGATAATAAAACTCGCCGTCCGCGCGAAAATAGGTCTTGTAAAAAAGATGGCCGTTTTCTTGGCGGGTGATAAATTTTAAATCGCTCGGGCGTGCGTCTAAATTTGAGATGATTTGCTTTTCTTTGAGATCAAAAACGCCGTATCTATATGTGAGCGAAATAGGCAAAGTCTCGTTTTTATCGAGCGCTTTGCGGATTTTGCCCTCGTATTCTAAAAGCTCGAACATATTTTTTGAGTATTCGTCTTTGGAGCTTAAATTTATAATCTCATAGCTTTGAAATATAAACAAAGCCATGATGATAAAAGTGGCCAAGATGGGGATTTTAAGATTTTGAAACATTTATCTTATAGCCTAGTCCGCGCGATGATTTTATAAACTCGGGAGTCGTTTTTTGACGGATTTTTAGTATGTGCATGCGTACGTCGGCAGGGTCGATTTCCTTATCGTTCCACACCTCGGCGCGTAGCCGCTCGATACCGACAAAGCTATTTTTATGAAACAGCAAACACTCGATGATGCCGAATTCTCTTGTACTTAACTCAACCGGCTCGCCTTTAAATTTAAGCCGCTTTTTTGCTGTATCGAGGCTAAAGTTTTCATCGATCGCGATCAAGTTTTTATCGTCTCTGCCGTGATATTTTCGCATTAGCTCGTTTACTCTAAATTTGAGCTCGGCTAGCTCAAAGGGCTTTTTTAGATACTCGTTACAGCCCAGCTCGTATCCGACCGCCATATCGTCTATATCTACGAGCGAGGTCATTATCATTATGGGTGTTTCACAGCCGATATCTTTGGCGTATTTTATCACCTCGTGTCCGCTGATATGCGGAACCTTGATGTCAAGTATCAGCAAGTGATAAAAGCCCGCCGCTATCTTATCGCAGGCGACCTTGCCGTCTGGCGCCTCATCCACCTCATAGCCAAGACTTTCTAGGTATTCGCTAACGCTCTTGCGATATACGAAGTCGTCTTCAAGCAGTAAAATTTTCATAAATTTGTAAAGTTTTGTCAGAAATCAAAGTGAGGGAAAATTTGAGCTGAGTGCCTAAAAATAGGTATTGAGAGCAGATTTATCCAAAATCAAAGTGGCGAAATTTTACTTTACATCTTTTTACAAAAACTTTACAAAATTTTACACCGCTTTTAACACCCGTTTAAATGGGCATTAAAAGCGTTTTTTGTTATTCTGCGCTTTCTGCGCCTTGTACCCTTTTGAGCGTAGCGATGAGTTTGTCTCTAAATTTATAAATATCTTCGAGCTTTTCTATCGGATACTTGGTTTCTTGTTTTTCTATCTCGTGGATGCCGATGTACTTATTTGCTGTATTAAAGTGCAGTCTGGCTATCCATTTGCGGTTGTTATCTTCAAACAATACTCCAAAATAGCTTTTTGTATCTCTTGCATAAATTTTTTCAAGCTCTACATGCTCGCCAAGTATCGATTTGATGATAAAAAAGCCTTGCAGTTCCTCTTGCGTGGTTACGATTTTGGCTTCATCTTCGCTATTTTCTTCGTTCTCATCAGTGATATTTGCCGTTAATCCGGCACGTATAGAGTTTATCTTCTTTGAGGCGAGATCGGCTACTATCTCGCCCAGGGCGGACTTAGTGTAAGTTCTAAACTCATCTAGTACATTGCCAGTTATGCGCGTTCCTTGCGAGAGTATCCTGACGGCAAACATCCTCGCTAGATCGTCGCTAGGCCTAGCGGTCTCTTCCTCAAATATCTTTTTAATCTCCAGTATATAGCGCTGCTTGTTTGCCATTTCCAGTATCGAGTCGATGTTTAGGCTGCTTTTTGTGAAGCGCTCTAGCGCCTTTACGTCGCGCTTATTTAGCTCATCGAGATTTACTATAAGAAACGGGCTATCGTCAAGCTTATTTTCTTTGTTGATGTCGGAGTAAAAACGATACTCTACACCGTTAGTTAGCAGGGCAAATTTCGCGTCCGTAACCCCAAAATAGCGGTAAAGCTGGCTAGAATGCTTATCGAGCGTCTCGGTGTGCTTTTTGACCTCTACGATGATGAGCGGCTTACCCTCGTGCATGATAGCGTAATCGACCTTTTCGCCCTTTTTGATGCCCACATCGGCGGTAAATTCGGGCACTATGACGGTCGGGTCAAATATATCATAACCCAAAATTTGAAAAAACGGCATCACAAACGAGTGCTTCGTGGCTTCTTCGGTTTGTACGGAGTCCTTGATGCTCGCTATTCTAGCGCTTAAGCGCTGTAGATCCTCGTATAAGTCCATAAATGCTCCTTTTTTTGATTGATTTTATATAACACGGCGCAAGACTTTACCCACGATATATACTTGCGCGTCGTCGTCTGGTCCTATGTCGTAGCTTTCGTAGTCTTTATTAACGCTTTTTATGTGCAGCGTGCCGTCGGGGCTCTTTTGCAAGAGCTTGACCATAAAGTTATCGCAGTAATTGATGATATATAGCCCGTCGCCTTCAAATTTCGCCGTAACGTCCGCGATCACCCAGCTATCGGGGAAAAGCATCGGCACCATCGAGTAGCCATCCACTTGCATGCAACGGATTCTATCGATTTTTTTAGGGCGTACTTTAAAAAGCATCTGGGAAAAAGGTACCAGTACGTCAGTATCATAGACCTCAACACCGTTTATGTCGACGCTCTCACCTGCCCCTACGGCCGAACTAAGTTTGCGGATGAGAATTTGATCGTGGGAAATTTGATCCGCTTCTGTTTTTTTAAGGTTGGAGAGGTTGTCGGACATATTGGCGGACAAATTTATAGATTGGCGGACATTTTTTTTAGGCTTATTGACGGACAAGTCTACAGACAATTCATCGTTTATAAAATCAGACGGAGTAACATTAAATGCTGCAGATATTTTTTTGAGGTTATCAAAAGTAAAATTTTCAGATATATTGGCTTCATATTTTTTTATTGAACTTAATGATAATCCAGAGGCGTTTGCTAAATCATCCTGCGTCCACCCATAAAGTTCTCTATATTGTTTCATTCGTGTTGATAGTTCCATATTATATCCTTAAACCCTTGACAAGTTCAAAATTTTACACTATAATTTCACAATCAATTAAGAATTATATCAAAGGAAGCTTAAAGATGGTAGATTTAATCGGCAACGTCAAAAAAGGCTCTATCGCATGGCAAGTCCAGGTAAAAACCGGCAAGACGCTACGCAGATTCTGTCGCGAACACTCATTGAGTTACGGAAGTATAGCTAGCAAAAAATGCTATTCCAAGAAAGCTCTGAGCGTATTTAAAAAATTCGGTATCAAAGCAGCTTAAATGTGGTTAGATAGCAAAAAGGCAGCCGAAATTCTAGGTATAAAATACGACGCCCTGCAAAAGGCTACTAATAGGGCGACAAAGAAAGGGAAAAAATTTTGCCGAATAAGGTTCAATATAATCAACTTTAATTATATTGACGGCAATATCGGCGGCGCTGCAGGCAAAACTCTCCAAATTTGGATCGACGACGATCTAATCAACGATAAAAACAGCGAAATTTCACAGGCGGGCAAGGAGTCTAGGGTAAGTTGGGAAAACGACGCCTGCGCCCGCCTCTTAAATTTCACTAATGGAGAGAGCGATGGATACATCTATGCAGATACTAAGTTGGACGCTAGGGATAGTGTCGATATTCGGGGCGCTAACGGTGGCGTTTTTGGCGCTGGCTTCGCTAATACAAGTAGTGGACGAGATCAAGAGCAGACGCAAATAAATTCAAACCAAAGGACAAACGATGCAAATAGAGGCGATGGACGCAACCAAGGAAGTAACTACGCGAGCGATAGCTCATACGAACAATACTATGAGCAAAGAGAAGCGAGAACATATAGCAGAGCGTATGAAGCAAATGGGATTTATGAATGTGCGAATAACGAGCAACGGGGTTTATGGCTTCAGAGTGGGGGCGAAGAGCGCGCAAACAGCATAGCCGTCAAAGACGAGGCGGTAGAGTGCGAGGTGGTAGAGCAAGGCGGGTTAAATTTGCCCGCTACGCTTTCTTTTGCTCAGAGCAAATTCGCAAGCGCCAGCGAAGCCAAAAAAGAGCTCGCTCTCATCAAAAAAATGATAATAGACGAGTGGAATAAGGCCAAAGGCAAGATCAAAGAGGTTGATTTTATAGAGTATATAAACGCTAAAAAAATATATCCTATAAAGCTAACTGCAAACAAGCTCTACGCGTGGCAAAGAGCCTATAAGGCGGGCGGCATAGATGCCTTGATAGACGATCGTACAAGCACTAAAGAGTGCGAAATAGAAAGGCTGGGTCTTAGAGAACTAGCCATTAAGCTCATACATGCTCAGCGCGGCCGCATAAACTCTTATAATATTTACAAGATGTTAAATTATCACGCCGTGAGCGAAAATTTGCTTTCTCACGACGATTTTCAAGGCAAAAAAGACGAAATAATAAGTTACGAAGCGGTAAATCGCTTTGTAAAAAAATATCTAAAAGCCAACCCTATGCTAAAAACGCTAATAGAAAAAGGCGAAGACGGAGTGATAAGTAAATACCTAAGCGCCATGGGCAAGAGTAACTGGGCCGCATATAGCATAAATCAGATCGTAGAGATAGACGCCAGCCCGCTTGATATCATCTGCTCGGCATCCGATCTTTGTGACAAGATAGGCTTTAATAGCGTAAACAATGTTTTTAAGGACAAAGAAGAGTTTAAAAAATTCGTCGAGGAGTGGCAGCAAAGATATACCATAATAGGCCTCATAGACACCTATAGCGGAGTAGCTAGCTTTCACGTAACTAGCACCGAAAACAGCTCGGGCATAGCAAGAGCTACGGCTAAATACATACTTCGTTACGGCAAACCGCAAGTCATAAAAGGAGATAACGGCAAAGCCTTCAAATCAAAGGCGAATTTTAGCTTTTTGGGTGCCATAGGTGTAGAGTATAAGGCCGTAAAAGCCTATAGCGGCTGGCTAAAGCCGTATGTAGAAAAAAACTTCGGCTCTTTACAAAACGGTCTGAGCGAATGGCTAAAAGGTTTCATCGGCCACAACATAAACCAACGCCAAGCCATAGAGTTTTTCTTTTCTAAAAAGGAGCGAAGACTTAAAAAAGGCTTTAAAACCAATCTAAAAGACCTAAATTCTATCGACGAGATAAACTCTTTAATAGACGACTATTCGGAGAAATTTTTAAACAACCGATATCTTGATAGGCTGGGCAAGACATGCAGGGAAGCCTACAACGAAAAAGTAAAAGAGGCCGAACCTATGAACGCGCTAGAGCTAAGCTTGTATCTAGCTCAAAAACAAGACAAATGCGTGCTAAAACAAGGCGTGAGCGTGGATGGAGTGTGGTTTAGCAACGAGATGCTATATAACTATTCAAGGGTGTTCGTAAGGGCAAACCTTGATAACGTAAAAGAGCAATTCGTGTTTGACGAGAACGATACATTTGTTTGCATAGCCACACCAAAAGACCTTGAAGAGGGCAGCAGCGTAGAGGCGGCAAAGGCCGCTCAAAAGATAGTGCATAAAAGAGTAAAGGCGCTCAAAGAAAAATCATCCAAAGATAGAGCCGAGGTAGAGGCGTTTTTCACAGACTACGTAAAAACCGTCGAGGCCAGTCGCGCCGTACAGCCTGCTACCAAGGGGGCTAATGACGAGATAGTTGCTCGCATAGAGCTAGATCACGCCCAAAGAAAAAGCGCCGAGCTGGATGATGAGTATATGAAATTCGCTGCAAAAAACAAGAAGAAAAAAGAAAAAGAGATTTTAGGTTTTGAAGCTATGGCGCAAGCTAAATTTAAAGCCGTTTAAATAGTTTTAAACGCTCTTTTAAAGACGTTTAAAAGTGTTTAAATTTTATGAAAGGACGGATATGAAAACGCTAAAACAAGAGTTTGACGAGTTTTTGAAGCAAAGCGGATTAAAACAGGCTGACGTATGTCGCTCGATAAACGTGACGCAGTCAAGACTTAGCCAAATTTTAAACGGCACCTATCCAAGCGACGGAAGCAAGGTTGAAACCAAGCTAAAAGACTATATGGATAACCACAGGAGAAGAACTCAGGCGCAACAAAGCTCTCAAAAAGAGAATAGAGATGAGATCTTCGTTTCAAAGGATTTTAAAAATGCTACGTATGTATTTAACGAGTGCGCCAGCGAGCACGATTTGGGTCTGGTCTACGGGATGGCAGGCACGGGCAAGACTACGGCGATAAAGGAGTTTTGCAAGCATAATCCAAATGCAATACACATAAAAAGCAATATTCACACGACGGCTGCGGTGCTGCTTGATGAGCTTTGCGAAGTATTAAAAATCACTCCCCCGCGACCTATCTATAAAAAACTAAAAGCGGTGATGGCTGAACTTAGCAAGAGCGACAAGATATTAATCATAGACGAGGCCGAAAATCTGCCGTTACGCGCGCTTGAGACAGCTAGAACGCTGTATGACGAGACAGGTACGCCAGTGATATTGGTAGGCACTCCAAGACTCATAGACAATCTAACGGGCAAAAACATGGAACTAAGGCAGATGTATAACAGGATAGACGTCAAATATATCATGCAAGGTCTTAGCGAGGACGAAAGCAAGGGGTATTTTAACGAGCATTTTTATAGATGGTGTAGAGGAAATTTTAGGAGTTCAACTAAGCTATATAAGCAAGCCAAAAAACTAGCTGAATTTAATCAAATCGGTATAAATGCCGAGATAGTAGCCAAGGCTACCGAAACGATAATCCTAGGCTAAAAAATGACGCTAAAAGAGATCGTCCAAATCCTAGGCCTAAGCACTGAGCGAGTGCGCCAGATAGAGCGCAGCGCCCTAGCAAAGCTAGCTCACCCTAGAAACCGTAAAAAATGGGAAGAGATTAAAGAAACGATGGCGATGATACAAAAAGATAGGGTTCGCGCAGGTTTGGGCGACGTAGGCAGCTATGCCGGAGAGGAGTAAAAGGATGAAATCAACGAGAGTCGTACGAGGCGAGTTTTTAGCGTTAGCTTTAGCGTCAGCTCTTAGCTGTGTTTTAGCACCGCTAAAGAACGTCAATATGATACGAGGACTAAAAGCAAATTACTCAAGAAAATTTTACGAGCTGGACGGCGAATATATCTGCATAAAAGGGACGAAAATAGCCGTCGATACTATCAAAATTTAAGTGTTTAACGAGCCGCCCGCGGGCGGTTTGATTAAGCATTTAGACTTAAATTTAAGGAAAGGAGAGCGAATGAAAACTGCAAGATTGGTGTTTGTTTCGACCCCGTACTCGAGCATAGAGTGCAAAGATAGAGACAGAGACTACTATGCGAGGCAAATAGCGCAGCAAGCTTGCGCTATCGTCAGGCAAAACGGCTACGAGCCTATCTCACCTGTGCTTGCG
>NZ_CAUQHQ010000029.1:0-21255 GCF_963517995.1 uncultured Campylobacter sp. | reverse complement strand
CTCCATTATCTCTAGCCTTTTAAAAAACACGGCTCCTACGTCCATAGAAAATACGTTATTTGCGCGCCTGGTTATCCTATTTTCTTCGCTTGCGACGTGCCCGTGAAATATCTGCTTGCCGGTATTATTGCCCTCCCAAAAGGGCTCTATGCTCCACAGCACGTAGTCCTCGTCCTGCTCCTCTTCGCTTTTGCCGCCGTCAAAGGCTGCATGGACGAATATGCTTTTTTCAGAGCTTACTACGTGGGGCATATCGCTGATAAAATCCTTGAGCCACGAGAGCGCGAAACTGTTTAGATTTCGCTTGTAGATCGATCTTTTTGTTTTATCGCCGCCGTTTCTAAGCCAAATTTGATGATCTAGCGCGTCGCCGCCGAAATACCCTTCCATCATCATTTTTTCGTGATTTCCTAGCACGTGGATCAGCGCGTACCCGTTTCTAACTAGCTCGGCGTATCTTTTATACAGTCCGATCGTGTCCTCGCCGCGGTCGCAGCTGTCGCCTAGGATGATTATCAGATCTTTTTTGCTCAAATTTATCTTTTTAAGCATCAGGTTAAAAAGCCCGAGGGAACCGTGTAGATCGCCGAATACGAAAATCCGTGCGTAATCATCTTCGTTTATATGTTTTATCTTTATCATTTTTGGTTCTTGCGTTAAATTTGCGGAAAATTTTTGGGTTAAGTTTTATAAGATTATGGCAGATGGGAAGGGATTCGAACCCTCGAAAGCTTGCACTTTACACGCGTTCCAGGCGTGCTCCTTCAACCGCTCGGACACCCATCTATAAAGTCTGGATTATAGCTAAAATTTAATAAGCGCAAACTTATACTTAAATTTTACGTGCGGGGTTTGGATGAAATTTCGCTTAAAAACTTTAACGTTTCATTTTTTAAATTTTCAAAGTCTCCAGCATTTTCTATCGTAAAATTTGCAGCAGCGCGCTTTTGCTCTATGTCTATTTGTAGCTCCACGCGGTGCGTTGCAGCGGCGCGATCCAGCCCATTTCGCTTCATCACGCGCGAGATTAGCGTATCTTTTGGCGCATAAACGACGAGGACGCGCGAAAACTCTTTGTAGGCGTCCCGCCTTTCAAAAAATAGCGGAATATCTACGAAATACGTCCCGCCCGTGCTTTCTAGCTTTGCCGCACGAGATAAAATTTCAAGCCTAATCTTTGGATGCAAAATTCGCTCTAAAATTTTTAGCTTGCCCGCATCTTTAAACGCTAGCGCGCCGAGCTTTTTTCTATCTATTTTGCCGCCGCTTAAAACCTCGTCTCCAAACTCCTCCGCGACCTCGCTCGCGCATAAATTTAACTGTTCGTGGGCGATAGAGTCCGCGTCTATGATCTCAAATCCTCGCTCGCGCAGTATCTTGCAAACCGTGCTTTTACCGCTGCCGATGCTGCCCGTGATGACGACTGCGTGTTTAAATTGCGGCATTTTGCCTCCGATTTTTTACTCCGATTTTAGCAATTTTTGGCTAAAATTAATCAAATTTCAATAAAGGCCAAAAATGATAAGCTACAAAGACGCAGGCGTCGATATAGACGCGGGAAATGAGTTCGTAAACGCGATAAAACCGTTCGTCAAAGCGACGCAAACTCCGCACGTTTTAGGCGGTATCGGCTCGTTTAGCGGCGCGGTGAGGCTGCCTGCTGGCTACAAAAAGCCCGCGATCCTAGGTGCCACCGACGGCGTGGGTACGAAGCTGCGACTCGCGATCGACGCGCGCAAATTTGAGGGCGTCGGACAAGACCTCGTCGCCATGTGCGTAAACGACCTCATCTGCAACTTCGCCGAGCCATTGTTTTTCCTCGACTATTACGCGACGGCGAAGCTTGAGATTGCGGATGCTAAAGAGGTCGTAAAAAGTATCGCCGAGGGCTGCAAGCTCGCCCGCTGCGCACTAATCGGCGGCGAGACGGCAGAGATGCCCTCGATGTATGAAAAGGGCGACTTCGACCTTGCGGGCTTTGCCGTGGGTATCGCCGAAGAAGACGAGATCGACCGCAGCAAGTTCGTACGCGAAGGCGACGTGCTCATCGCGCTTCCTAGCAGCGGCTTGCACTCAAACGGCTTCTCGCTCGCACGCAAAGTGATCGCCGAGCTAGGGTTAAAATTTGACGACAAAGTGGACGGTCGCGCGCTCATCGACGTGCTTTTGGAGCCGACCAGGATTTACGTCGGCGACTTTTTAAATTTAAAAGACAAGATCCACGCGCTCGCACATATCACGGGCGGCGGCATCGTGGAAAATCTGCCGCGCGTCTTCCCTGAGGGGCTGGGTGCGAAGATCGAGCATGCCGCGATCCGTACGCCTGAAATTTTTAAAATCATCGCGCAAAAGGTAGAGCCGGCCGAGATGATGAGGACGTTTAATATGGGCATAGGCATGATCGTCGTAGCGCCGAAGCAAAACGCGGACTTCGTGCTCGCTAACACCGATGGCTACGTCATCGGCGAGGTCGTAAAAGGGCAGGGCGCACAGCTCGTATAAGCAGCAAAACAGGCTCGCCGCAATAAGCGCTCGGATTTAGCCGCTTGTTTTATTTACGGCAACGGCGGCTAAATTTAAAGATGCCGATTTTACAGTTACTTTAGGCAAACTCGAAACCATCCAAACGCTCGAAATCAAGCGGTAAATAAGGCGCAAAGCAAATTTAAGTATTTTGTCGCCTAAAAACCCATAAATTTATCGCGACTAGGGCTAAATTTAACTCTCGTTTGCTAAAGTTTTTCCGATTAGCCCCCAAAGTAGCCTTAGTCAAATAAACTCAAAATTGCTTGCTAAATTTGCGCGCTACGGTAAAATACCGAGCCAAAAGGCGCAAAAAGAAAAAACAAGTAAATTTTAAGACTAAAAAAGCGATAATCGCGCTTTAGCTTTATCTTAAAAGACCGCTTCAAAACGGCCCGAAAATCAAACTACGGCATAAAAGAAGCTAAATTTAAAACAAAACCAAGCGATAAACCGAAATTTAAGGAGAAAAAATGAAAAAATACCTATTCGCGCTTTGCGCTTTAGGCGCATTAGCCTGCGCGCAGGAGGAGTCCAACGGCGTAAGTATCGGCATCGGAGCAGCCGTCCAAAAAGACCTCTTTTATACCAAGGACCGCCTAAGCGCCGTACCTTTGCCCCAGATCGAGGCTTATTACGAGGGCTTTTACCTTAGAGGCTTAGAAGCAGGCTACGAGCATAATTTTAGCGAAAATCTATTTGCGGGCGCGTATGCGAGGTTTTTTGACGGCTGGCGCGTAAAGTCGAGCAAACTAAAACCTCAGTACCGCAGCGTTCGCGATAGAGAGTATCAAACGGTGCTCGGCGGCAAATTCGGGGCGAATTTCGGCGGTTTTCAGACCTTTGTTTACGCCCAGGCGGCGGACGGGGCGGTAGCTACGGGGCCGAGGCGTCGTATTTCTTGCCCATTACGCAGGGATTTTCGCTCATTCCGGCCGTTACTTACGACGTATTTTCGCGAAAGCTTAGCGATTATTACTTCGGCACGGACGTGAGCGAGCTAGGCGGCGCGGTGACCTCGGTTTATAATCCCGGCAGCTCCTACGCGCTAGGCGCCAGAGCCACGGCAACTTATGAATTTAACAACGGTTTTAGCTTGAGCGCGACGGCGGGCGCTAGGAGATTTTCGGACGAAGTAGCTCGTTCGCCTATCGTTCGCAGCAGATACGAGAGCGTGATTTATACGGGCGTTTCGTATAAATTTTAGGCGTCAAATTTAAGCGAGGAAATGAGCGAATTTATCAATTTTAAAAGCAAAATCGTAGAGCAAAAGGCAAAAGCCAGGCTAAAAAAGAGCGGCCTACTGCGCCGAGTCGGTAACCGCGACTACGTGAGCGAGGAGGCGGCTCTGGGCGTAACCAAAATGCAATTTTGCAGCGATAAATTTACGGACGGCGACCTTGCCGATCTGGGGCATTTTGCAAATCTAAAATCTCTGGAAATCAGCTCGCAAAACGTGCATGATCTTTCAAATTTGCCCGCTCTTAGCTCGCTTGAGGCGCTAGATCTAGACGTCCCGTGCGGTGATGCCGCGCCGCTAGCTAAATTTAAAAAGCTAAAAAAATTGCGGCTTTTTAGCGTTTTGATCACGGATTTTACGCCGCTTGCAAGCCTTAGCGAGTTTAGGATGCTCGAGTTTTATGACTGCAGGGTTAAGGACGTTTCGTTTTTGAGCGAGCTTAAAAAACTAAAATCGCTAAAGCTTTCAAACAACGATATTTCAGATGTTTCGCCGCTTGCGCGTCTCGTAAATTTAACCGAGCTTTGGCTGGATAGAAACTACGTCCAAGATCTCCGTCCGCTTGCGGCGCTAGCGAAGCTAAAAGAGCTAAATATCGAAGTAAATGCCGTCCAAGACCTAGCGCCCATCGGCGAACTTAGCGAGCTAGAGTGCCTGCGTGCGGACGATAACCGTATCGCGGACGTCTCGCCTTTGGCAAATCTAGCAAAGCTGTGCGTGCTATACCTTAGCCAAAACGCTCTTACGGACGTATCGGCGCTTAAATTTTGCAGTGCGCTAGAAAACATTCATCTTGACCTTAATCAAATTTTAGACATTACGCCGCTTTTAGCTTTGCTAAGGCTTAAATTTCTAACCGCCGATACGAGCGTAAATCACGCAGGCTTTGAAGCAAAATTTGACAAAAGCGAGGGGCTAATTTGCTTGGGCGACGTAGACGACGAGGCGAGTTACGCGCGATATTTTGCATTTAGCGCAAAAGAGGCCGAGTAAATTTAGCAAACGCAAATACGCGGCTCGGAAATTTTACCGACTCTAACCAAAACGCAAAATCCGAATAATCAAATAAATACTTAAATAAAAATATTAAAGCTAAAATTTAAAAACTAGCGGCTAAAATTGGCTTAAATTTAACCCCAAGGAGTAGCTATGAGTATAAATTTAGATAGACTTAAGGCGCTTTTTAGCGAGATAAACGCCGTAAACGACGCGAGCTTTGGCGCCGGGATGAGCCGCCTAGCCTACACGCGCGAGGATAAGGCCGCTAGGGAGCTATTTATCGCGCGCTGTAAAGAAGCAGGACTAAAAGTACGCATAGACGCGATCGGAAATATCTTTGCTAGGCGCGACGGCGCCGAGCCCGAGCTGCCGGCGGTAGCGTTTGGCTCGCATCTAGACACCGTGATAAACGGCGGCGAATTTGACGGGATTTTGGGCGTCCTGGGCGGACTAGAGCTGATTAGAACGCTAAACGACGAAGGCGTGCAAACGCGCAGATCGCTTGAGCTAGTCGTCTTTGAGTGCGAGGAGTCGAGTAGATTTAACATCGCGACGCTTGGTAGTAAGGTTATGTGCGGCAAGCTTGGTTATGAAAAGCTAAAAGACGTGCGCGACTTTCAGGAACGCGCTACCAGCGAGATCTTTGCTGAGTTTGGCATCGATCTAGCAAGCATCGAAAAAGCTAAAAATTTGACGCCTGGCTACGAGAGTTTTTTTGAGTTACACATCGAGCAGGGGCCGCTACTAGATAATGAAAACATCCAAATCGGCGTAGTAAGCGCCATCGCTGCGCCGCACAGATTTAGCGTGCGCGTACAGGGTCAGGCTCAGCACTCCGGTACGACCGCGATGAAGTACCGCCGCGACGCGCTTTGCGCAGCGGCGCAGATAGTGCTGGCAGTCGAGAACGTTGCGCGCGAAAACGCGGCAAACGGCGTTGTGGCGACCGCGGGCAACTGCACGGTAAAACCGGGCGTCATGAACGTCGTACCTGGCGAAACTACGCTACTAATCGACCTGCGCGGTATAGACCTGCGCACGCGCGAAGCGGCCTACGAGCAGATCTTAGGCGAAATCTCGCGCATTGAAACCCAGCGCGGCGTCAAATGCGAGATCAAGCAGCTAGCCTTCGACGAGCCGTGCGCGCTGGACGGCCGCCTCATCGATCTCATCGCCCAAAAAGCCGAGCAGCTCGGGCTTAGCTTTGAAATCATGCCAAGCGGCGCGGGGCACGACGCTATGCATATGAGCGCGCTCTGTCCTACGGCGATGATCTTCATCCCGTCTAAAGACGGCATCAGCCACAATCCGGCGGAATTTTCTAGCTGGAGCGATATCGCTAACGGCGTAAATTTGCTAAAAAGCGTAGTTTTAGAAACGGCAGGCAGAGCTTGAGCCTAAGGCTAAATTCGGCGGGCGGCGAAAATTAGGCAAAGTCGGCTTAAATTTGCTTTTTTGCATTTGGCGCAAAACGTCGCCTTAAGTTTCGGTTTAAATTTTGCTCGCTCCTTCGGCGACTCGTCGGCTAAATTTGGATTTTAGTTTTACGAATTTTGCGGATGATTTAGCCCTAAAACGGGCTAAATTTAAAACATAGTATAGTCATTTTCGCTCTTTGATATGTCTTATATGATATCCAGGCGCTTGATGATCTTGCCGTCCTTGAAGCAAAATATATCCATAGCCGAGCGGCGTCTGCGGTCATTCGCGTTTAGTTTGACGAGGCTGCGGTGAAGACTGCCGCCCGTGCCGATATATTTGATCTGTGCGCTGCTTTGCATTTGCGCGGGTTGCGCCGCATAGACGACCTGCGACAAACTCGCCGCTACGGCTAAAGAAAGATGTAAGCCTAGTAGCTATAGCCAAGCGCTTTATTTTAGGTTAAAGCATAAATAAAATTTAGCCGACCGACTCGGCCGACTAAATTTCATCGAGAAACTACAGCTCCGCGTTAGCCGCGGTTATGTCGTAGTTGTTTTGAAAGCCGCTATTGGTATTTACGACGCCTAGCAGCTTGATGTCGCCCTGGTCTAGCTTGCCGTTGCCATCGTCCTCGATCTTATAGACGTAGTTATAGGAGTACGAGTTGCCCTCTTGCTTGAGGTTTTTAGCGATGAGCAGAGCTTTTGCGCCTTTTTCAAACGACTCTTCAAATACCTTTTTAAGCGCGTCTAGCTCGCTATTTGCGCCGCCGCCTTGATTTGACGGCGTAAAGCTTAGCTCGGCTTTATAGATTTTACCGTCTTGCAGCGTCGCTTTTTGCCCGTTTGCGTTTAGGTTAAACTCGCCCGCGCTTAGCTGCTTGCCATCAAATACCTTTGAAAAATCAAGCTTATCGTCTACGCCAAATTTCTCCAGCTGCCAGTTTTTCTCGTCTTTATCTATAGTAAAGATATATTTGCCACCGTCTGCGCTCGCGGTTTTGCCGTCCTTTAGCGCCTCGCTTATTTTTAGCGTTTGGCTATGGGCAAATTTACCTTTTAGCTCGCCTAGCTGCGAGGCGGTTAAATTTATAGGCTTATCGTCGCTGCTACTAATGCTTACTATTTTGTCTTTGTTTGAGATCAAATTTGCCAAATTTTGCTTTATGTTTTCCGCCGTATCTAGCAAATTTAGCCCGCTGGCGCCTTTTGCCGCTTCGGTCGCAAACTGCGCCGCGCTAAGGCTTTTTGACGCGGCTGCTAGCACGATGTTATCCGCGCTAAGATTAAAGTCGCGGTGTGCGCTAACGGAGCCTATATATTTTACCTCATCCTTAGTTATCGCGTTATCGCCGTTATTTTCAACCTTATATATCTCAAAACCGCTGTAAGTTTTAGCTAGGATTATAGATTTTTCGTTGCCCGCGGCTTTGGTTAAAAACGCCTTGCCTTCGCCGAAAATCTTATCAAACCCGGACGCAAAGCCTGCCGACATACCGCTAACGTAGTAAATTTTGCCGTCTTGTAGCTGCGTTTGCGCGTCTGCGGCGACGTTTAGATCGCCGATAGACGTTACGTTAGAAGCTAACTTGGAGAAATCAAGCTTGTCGCCGTTAGATAAGGCGTTTATAACGACTCTAGACGCGTCTTGCTTAAAGGTAAAGGTCTCTTTGGCGTCGCTTGCGTAGACCGAGCCTGTTACGTTTGTTATTTTTAGATTATCGTCTGCGGCAAATTTAAAAGTTTCAAACGTATCTTTATCAAGCTCTAAAACGCCGTCTCCTTGCACGTCGATCTGTTTTTTGGCATTGCCGGCGCCAAAAGATAGCCCCGCAAAGGCCTTTAGCAGCTTTGAACCGTCCGCGTTTAGCTCTTGCGCGCTTTGCTTTAGCGTGATTTGCGTGCCGTATTTAGTATGCAAATTTAAGTCGTTAAGCTTAGCCAGCTCTTCTACGTCGCTTGCGCTAAGTTCTATGTTTTTATCGCTTAAATTTAGCGTTTCTATCTTTGAAACGTCCGCCGTCTTTAAAAATTTCATGATCTTTTTAAAGTCGTCTGCGATATCAAATTTGCCTTTTCCGGCGAGTTTGGCGGCAAATTTAGCGTATTCATCCACGCTTACTTCTAATGTTCTATTGATTTCAAAGCTATCCACCTTGTCGCTTAGCACAGCATCCTTATCGTTTGAGCTAACGCCCGTTAGTTTTATGTTATCGTTAGCGTCAAATTTATCCGCGCCTATTTTATTAAAATTCGTAGCCGAGATTTTTAGCTCCGCGCCGTCTGAGGTTTTTATGGATTTTATCTTTTCGCCGAAATAATTAAGCCTATTTTCTACCGCATTTTGTAAATTATTCGCGCTATCTTCGATCTCTAGGGCGCCGTCTGCGATCTTATAGCTTGATAGCTTGTCGCTAGATAAAAAGCCTTTGCCAAAAATTTCGTAAAAATCAGCCGCGCTTAGCTTTTGCGTTTTAGCTATCGCGCTGTCTTTTAGCTTGTCGCTAAACGCGCCTAAAGCCTTTAGGGATTCTTTGCTAAACGCGTCTTTATCCGTTAGCGTTACGGCCGAATTTGCGATTTTATCCGCAGCAGCCTCTTTGTTAAGCGACGTTAGCTCAGCCGCGCTTAAAACGGCCGATTTTACCGCGCCGTTAGCAAATTTAGCGGCATTTTGAGCTAACGTTTGTAGCTGAGCGTTTGTTAGCGCGCTATCTTTGCTAAGCTCTACCGCGCCGTCTGCGATCCTGTCTTTTAGCGCGCCGCTTAATATCTCCTTAGCTTTTTCAAAGCTTGCGACTAAAGATTTTATATCGCCGTTTTGCTTGAGCTCGAATTTAACTCCGCCCGTAGTTATGTTTGAGTACGCGTTAGGCAGGATTTTATCTCCTAGCTTGCCGGATAAAAACGACTCTTTGGTTATGTTTTTGGCTCCGTCTAAATTTAGCGAGCCTAGATACTGCGCGCCGTTTTCAAACGTAAAATCATCGCTTGATATCTTTGCGACGTTGCCTTTGTCGAAAAACTCGTAAGTCGTATCGCCGCTTTTTAGCGCGTCGCCTTTTTGCGAATTTGAGCTTAGGCTTTGTTCGTCGTAGCCCTTTACCGCGTCTTTGGATTGCGATTTTTTCGCAGACCTAAAGGTATAAACGTCGCCGTTAGCGAATTTAACGGCCTTTACGTTTAGCGCATCCGCGTCTAAAGGCTTGGTAGCTTGCGCGTCTTGGTAAAATTTGCCCTCTTTTTTATAGACGTTTTCCGTGCCGTCTAGCTTAAGAGCGGGCGCGTCGTCAAAGAGCTTGGTAAAGCCCTGCGCGTCGGTTGCCTTGATGGCGCCGTCGGCTAAAACGTTTTGCTTTAGCGTAAAGGCTCCGTCTTTTGCGGCCTTATCGATGCTAACGCCTTTAAATACGATCTTTAAATCATCCGAGTTGCTAAAGCCCGCGTTTTTGCCGTTAGCGTAGAGGATAGTGTCGTCGCCGTCTTTGATAAACTGCTTTGCGCCCGCTTGCAGTCCGTCCTCGTTTTTAGCCTGCGTAAGCGAGTCTGCGCCTCCTGCGAATTTAACCTTATCGCCGGGTTTTGCGCCCTCTATGACGACGGTGCCGGTATGCGAGTTAAAATGCGGAACGGCCTCTTTATTTGTAACGTAATAAGTCGTTTGTCCGTCTTTTACGAGCTTATAAACCATACCGCCCGCACCTTTATCTACTTTTTGCGCGCTGACGCCGTCGGTCGTGCCCTCTACCAGGCCAAACGGCCGCTCGAAAAAGCCGTTGTCGTTAAATTTAACGCCAGATCTAGGCTGGAGGCTGTGGCTGTAAGGAACGCCGTTTTCTTGATCTTTGGCGCTAAATTCGTGCCCGTCTTTGGTAAATGCGCCAAGTATCGCCGTGCCTTTTTCCGCCTCAAGACTGTCGCCCGTCGGGAAGTTTTTTACCGTATAAACGTCGGCTTTTAGCGTCTTTCCCTCGGTGGTTTTAACCGCACCGTTTTGAACCGATAAATTTATCTTTTGATTGGCGCTTAAATTTACGCCGTCGTTATCCGCGCTTCTTATGCTTACGAAGTATTTTTTGCCGCCGTGTTCTATCTTTGCCGAGTAGCCGATGACCTCGGACGATGAGGCGGATGCTAGCATCTGTTTTAGCGAGCCCTCTACGCCGTCGTTTGGAGTAGGCTGAGGTTGCGGCTTGGGGTCTGGAGTCGGGGTCGGTTTGGGACCTGGCTGAGGTTTTGGATCCGGTGCAGGAGCCGGCTTAGGATCTGGCGTAAGGGCGGGTTTTGGAGCGAGTTCTTTTGAGATTTCATCCTCCGTTTTGCCGGTTACGCCGGAGATGATTTTTACCTTAGAGTTGGCATCTAGCGCAGCGTCTAACTTTGCCTCGTCTACGGTCAAATTTAAGCTTTTAGCGCCCGCTAGCACGGCGCTTTTGATGTCGGTCGCGTTTGAGTGGGGCGTAATGGTTTTATTTATCTGGATAAAAGCTTTTAATTGCTCCTTTATATCGCCGCCGTTTGGAACGTCTTTAATGAGGTCGGCTACGACGTTTGAGGCGATTATCTTGTTTATCAAGAGATTATGCGCATTTTTCGTAGCTTCGTCGGCGGCATTTGAGTGAACGGGGTCGCAAGCGGCCTTTAGCATATCGGCCGCGACCTTTCCTCTATCTTCGCCGTCGTTTAGCTTTTTCGTCCAGCCGGCTTTGCCCTCTTTGTCTAGATTAGCTCCGCCTTTGCCAAATACGTTAGCGTATATATGCTCGACGAAATTTGCGTTTTCGTTTACGCTATCGCCGAAAAACTCTTTTGCCGCTACGGTGTCTAGCATCGTGTTTGCGATGGTAGAAACGCTTAAATTTTGCGTATTTGCAGCACCCAGCCAAGCCTTACTGCCCGCGCCTTCGCTCGATCTGCCAAAGAGTCCGACGTAAAGCGCAGAAATTTGCGTTTGAGTTATATTCATAACGATCTCCTAGATTTAGATTAAAAATATAGGAAATTGTAACAAATCTAACTGAAATCAATTCTTAAAATTACAGCAAAAATATATAAAATAGCAATTACATTAAATTTTTAAGTTTTCTAAAATAAATTCGGCTCTCTTACATAGTTTTTCTGTTCGTATTCCTTGCCCGCATCGTGGTCTTTTAGGAGTTTAACCACGACGGGACTTAGCGCGATGATGGCGATTAAATTCGGCAGTACCATAAGGCCGTTAAACATATCCGCTAGCTCCCAGACGAAATTTATCTTAAGCAAACTGCCCAAAAATATAAACCCGACGACTAAAATTTGCAAGACGCGCACGAATTTAGCGCCGAAAAGATAGCGAACGTTTATCTCGGCAAAATAATACCAACCAAGTATCGTCGTAAACGCAAAGAAAAATAAGCAAACCGCCACAAAGCTATATCCGCCCGTATGCCCCAAAACATGCGAGGAAAAGGCCTCCTGAACGAGCGCGATACCCGTTAGCACGGCTTTGCCGTTTTCAAAACGTATCACGTCCGCGCTTAGCACTACAAAAACGGTGATATTTAGCACGATAAAGGTATCTACAAACACGCTCATTATGCCGAGTACCGCCTGATCTACCGGATGTTTGACGTTGGCCGCGGCATGCGCGTGAGGGGTCGAGCCCATACCCGCTTCGTTTGAAAACAGCCCGCGCGCGATACCGTATCTCATCGCCGTAGCTATCGTGGCTCCGGTCGCGCCGCCCCAGGCCGCTGATGGATTAAACGCCGCTTCAAATATGAGCGCGACGACGCTCGGGATTTTTTCGATATTAAACCCGATGATGACTAACCCGACCGCGACGTAGAGGATCGCCATTAGCGGCACGATCTTTTCTGCTACGCGCGCGATGGCCTTGACGCCGCCGATAAAAATCATGGCACAAATCGCCGCTAAAAACAGCCCGCTAGCCCAGTTTGGGATACCAAACGCCCCCTTAAAGCCGTCTGAGATGGAGTTAGCCTGCACCATATTTCCCATAAATCCCAGCGCTAAAATGATCGCTAGCGCAAAAAATGCCGCCAGGGCTTTGGCGTAGCGGCTCTTTAGCCCGCGACTGATATAAAACGCAGGCCCGCCGATCACGTGGCCGCTATCGTCTTTGGCGCGGTAAATTTGCGCGAGGCAGATCTCGGCAAAATTCGTCGCCATGCCCAAAAATGCCGCGCACCACATCCAAAATATCGCGCCCGGACCGCCCATTATAAGCGCGGTTGTGGCACCCACGAGGTTGCCCGTGCCTACCTGCGCCGCGACGGCCGTAGCGACTGCTTGAAACGAGCTCATGCCAGATTTTCCCGCTGCCTCGCCGTGTAGCGAAAAATTGCCGAACAGCCCGTAAAGCCCCGCTTTAAATTTAAAAATCTGCACGAAACGAAGCCTAATCGTGAAGTAAAGCCCCGTACCGCAAAGCAGGGCGATGAGAAAATACGGCCCCCAAAGGAATGAATTTACGGAGCTTACGAGATCGGTGAGCATGGATTTTGCCTTTAAATATTTAAAATTTTTCAAGTATATTTAAAAAAAAATAAAATTAGAATAAATAAGAAAAATTTTTTAGCTTGGCTTAAAATTTCACGCTAATTTTTGGCTTAATTGCGGCAAGCACGTTCTTACTAGCTAGGTTTTACGGCAGATTTTTTGCGCTCTAAGGCGTTTTTGATTGATAATTTCTAAATTTATCCCGCGATGACGGCTTAGCAGGGCTAAAAATTTTAAATTTTATACGCGTTTTTGGGCGGCTTTTTACGAGCGATTTACCGTTTTTATTGCACGGACGTAGCACGGCAAAACGTATTTGGCTCTTGGTTTTGCTAAAATTTATCAAAAGCTTTTAAAAGGCTTTGGCGCTAAATCGCTTGGCCGTCTTTGTTAAATTTGCCCGCCTTTTGCTTGATTAGGTTAAATTTACCGCTTTGCGCCGATTTTTATAAAATTAGGCAAGCCAGCAATGCCTCCGGACTATCTGAGGGCTTGCTTGCAGGTTTAAATTTAACGGCAAATTTTACTTCTACCGCACGAATTTAACGCTACCTTATAGGCTTAAACCGCGTAAAATCTACGCCGAACGCATTAAAAACCGCACGCGAATAAAAACAAATCATCATCGTAAAAGCCTTATTCCCGAAGCTCCCACCATTAATCCACCTAGAGGCGCACTCTCTATCTTTAAATTTGCGATGTATGCTAAATTTTGCTCGTTTCTCTGTATTTCTTTTTAAAATTTACTCTTATGCCTGCCGTAAATAAATTTGACGGAGTAAAGCCTAAATTTAGCCTTTTGATTTGATTTTTGCTAGCCACTCATCCAGCGTTTTTTCAAATCCGATGCCGTTGCTCTCGTAAAATTTAAGCGGCTTTTCGAGGTATTTTTGCTCTACCCAGCCGCCAAAATCGTGCGGATACAGATAATCCTTGGCCTCGGGTGCGGTGTTGATGAGATATGGCGGGATGGCTAGCGGCGGCTCGTTTTTTACATAGGCTAACGCCGCATTTATGGCCTTGTAGCTGGAGTTTGACTTTGGCGAATGAGCCAGATACATCGCGCACTGAGCGAGGATTATACGAGCTTCTGGAAAGCCGATCTTGCTAACGGCAGCTAGCGCGTTAGCGGCTAAATTTAGCGCGTTAGGATTGGCGTTACCGATGTCCTCGCTAGCAAATATCGCCATCCTTCGCGCGATAAAATCAGCGCTCTCGCCCGCATCTATAAGCCGCGCTAGATAGTATATGACGGCGTTTTCGTCGCTACCGCGCAGGCTTTTTATAAAGGCACTTGCCAGTCCGTAATGCACGTCATCCTCGCTAACTCCTTCGCTAACGGCGTTAGCTCTTAGCGTTTTTAAATTCTCTAACGTTACCTCTTCGCCTAGACTCACGGCAAACTCAAGCAAATTTAAGAGTCCTCGCGCATCTCCTCCGCTACTTTTTATAAGATAGGCCTTAGCTTCGTCCGAGATGTCAAATTTGACCTCGCCGCGCACGCGCTCAAGCAATTTTTCAAAATCCTCGCTCGCAAGCGGTTTAAACTCAAAGAGCATCGAGCGGCTGCGGATGCCCGAGCTTAGCGTGAAATAGGGATTTTCCGTGCTGGCTCCGATGATGGCGGCGCGGTAGTTTTCCATCGGGATTAACAGGGCTTCTTGCTGCGTTTTGCTGAGGCGGTGGATCTCGTCGATGAAAAATAGCGGCTTAGAAAGCGCGTTTTCGTGGTTTTTTAGGATTTTGCGAAACTCCTCGATCTTGAGATTTCCGCCGTCAAATTCGTAAAAATCATACTCCATCGACCGCGCGACGACGCGAGCAAAACTCGTCTTGCCGCAGCCTGCGGGTCCGTAAAATATGCTGTGCGGGATTTTTTTGTTTTCGATAAATTTTTTAAAAACACCCACCAGCTCGCGCTGTCCGCAGATCTCGTCTAAACTCGTCGGACGAAATTTCAAGGCGAAATTTTGCAAATTTGCTCCTTTTAAATTTTAAGACATTATAGTCAAATTTAAATTAAGAAGCGGATTTGCGGGAGCGGGCGGGTTAAATTTAGCTCCGCGCCTGTGCTGCTTTGTCTCGCTACGACTTAAATTTACTTTTTTGGGTCTTTTAAACTAGACAAATACCGCGCCTACGCCGATTTTAGCGCCAAAAAAGAGCGCAAAGCCGAAAAACTTAAATTTATTTTTAAATATTCGTTTTAAAAAAGAGGCTATAATACCCGTCTATTTCAAACAAGGAGACATAATGAAAAAGTCATTATTAGTAGTTGCCGCTCTTGGCATAATGGGCGTTAGCGCGTCTGCAGCGGAGCTTTCGCCTGCATGCGAGGAGTATTTTAAACTAGTTGACGAGTTCGTCGAAAAAACAAAAGACAATCCGCAAATGGCGGCTATGAAATCGACTTACGAAGATCAAAAAAATCAATTCGCCGCGCTACCTAAAGACGCCCAAGAAGCAGCTTGCAAACCTGCTATCGATCAAATGAAGCAAGTTATCGCAACTCTACCTAAATGATTTTTTCCCTCCTTTTGGAGGGATATCTCTTTAAAAACTTACGATTTTTTATCTAATTTTTACCGTGCTAAATTCGCCCTTTTAGGTTTCGTAGCGGATGAGGCAAATTTAACCGATATTTTTACTCGTTTTTCAAAGCCGGCTTACCGAGCGGCATTTAAATTAGCTCCGTTTAAGCCCAAAACATAAATTTAAGGCTGAAATTTAGCCGATTTGGCGCGGGTTAGTCGCGAATAATCTTCGCCTTTGCCGTTATGCTCGCGATTTTTAGCTCGTAGATATTCATTGCCTTTAGCCCGTGAGCCGCGGCAACGTCAAAGGTTCGCATATACTTTGGCGTGTATTTTTCGCTAAGCAGGCGTAGCGCGCGCAGTCTCGCCGCCTCGTCCGTCACGATATAAGCTTTAGTCTCTGCGATAGCGGATTTATATTCTGTCGTGAAAACTTTGGCGCCAAGCGCCTTGCCGTCGTCTTTTATCGCATCTAGCTGCTCGTCCGTCAAAACCGGCACCCGCGCGTAGCTCACGCAAACTAGCGTCACGTTTCTGCCGTCATTTAACAGCTTTGCCTTAGAGCCTGCAGGCGCGCCGTGCAAAAATACGCCCCCTCCCTCGCGCACGACCGAGATCGGCACGCTAAAAATTTCGCCCTCGTCCGTAATACAAGAAATCGTGCCGTATTCGCACGCATCGATGATCTCAAGGCCTTCTTGCGCGGTTAGTTCTCTATCTTTTCGTCTCATTTTTCGCCTTTAAATTTTTAGAGATTATAAAATTTTAACCCTAAAAAAGAGTATAATCAGGCAAAATTTAAAGGACGGCGATGAGAAAAATATTAATATTTTGCGCTCTTAGCGCGCTGGCTTTAGGCGCTCAAAACGCATGCGAAGAGTACGTAAAGCAAAGCAAAATTTATCTAAACGAGCTTTATGAAATGAAAGCTAAACAACTAGAAAACGATCCGCAAGCCTTTAGGCTGTTTGAGCTTAAATTTAGCGAGCTGCAAAAGGCGCAAGCCGGACAAGAGGCTTTAATCAAGCAAAACGGCGACGAAAAATTTTGCGAGCGCGAATCGGCTCGGATAAAAAGCGCGCTAGAAGAGATAAAATCGCAAAAGTAGGGCGAGTTTATGCCCTCTAGGCTTTAAACGGCAAGAAATTTGCTCGTTTGCCTAAATGTCTGGCCTAGTCGAATAAAACGGCAGCTAGCAAAAACGTAAAATTCAGTGTGCCGTAGCCTGCTGATTAGATAAAATTTATCTACCGCTAACGCCGCTAAAATAGCCACGGCTAACAAAGCCCGAGCTAAATTTACGTCTAGTTTAGCTATGATTAACTTTACTCGCTTGCTTAGCTAGAGTTAAATTTTGCCGTCTTAAATTTCGGCTCAGGCGTTTTAAAACTACGTTTTGCGTCGCGGCGTTTTTGATACTTTTACTGCAAATGCGGCTAAGCTAAATTATGCCGATGCGCCTTTGCGGTAAATTTAGGGTTGCGTCTCACAGCGCCCGCGGCCTGTTTTTGACGGGAATTACTCGTGCGACCTTTGCGCAAAAGGGCTTGTGCGTCTATTTAGCGCCCTCTAGCCGCGATTTTTCTTTTTCCAGATATTTATCGATATATCTTTGCATCTGCTTGTCCGAGTCTCTTTGGGCGATTTTTTTCATCTGCAAAAACTCGCTGCTAAAGCCTGGAATTTTTAGCTTATATATAGCCTCTACCAGCCCAAACTGAGTAAATCCGTCGGCTCGCCAGATATCTTTATCCGCAGCGACGTCTGCGATGTCGCTTTTTCTTTTCATGATTTGTAGGATAAAGATAAAATCCATGCGGTTGCTTCTATATTTTTCCTGAAAAATAAGCCCTTTAAAAAACAGCGCGAGCTTTCGGGATTTTCTTAGCTTCTCTTCTTTATCCAGTAGCGCGCCGAGCGCTCCGCACAGCGCGCTGTTGCAAACTTCAAACCAATACATCTCGTAGTTTTTATACGCATCGTTTATGACGCGAAGATTTTTCAAAGAAAAATCAAACGCCTCCGTTACGACCGCGATCAGTCTATCCTCGTAATCATCGGATTCGCAGACGAGATTTCGCACCAGGCTTTCGTATTCGTGCATTTTATTAAATTTCTGCCTTAGCGCCATTGCTTTCCTTTTTTATTAATCGCTTTTAGTAAAAAGCCAAATCGCCGTCGCGCGTTACGAAAGAAGACTTGCTTATTAGCGTCTCAAAGCTGGGCTCTATCTGCGCGATGCTGCTATCATCTAAATAATATCTCCAGATAGACATATCCCTTAAATCAAAAAATAACTCCACCCCGTCGCTAAGTCCGCCGAAGGTAAAAGTTTTATCAGGGTCTATAACCGAGGATGAAATTTCGCTCGCTACGAACTGATACAGCTTGTGCGTTTTATCTATATCTTCAAAGAGCCTTGAGATGCTATAAAAATTTAAATCCTTCGTTTTTTGGGCTCCAAATTCATTTACGCGGTAATCGTAAATAATATAGCTCTCAAAGCTGCCTAATATCTCTTTGTAAGCCTTTGGAAGCGCTACGCCGTTTTCGGTCTCAAATAGAGCCAATAAGTCAAATTTATTCGTAATTTTATCCTTAGGTTTTATTTTTAAATCTACTTTTACTCTATTTTTGTATTTGATTTTAAACAATCCTCTAATAATCCGAATTTATTACCTTCTAAAAGAATTCCGTCCAGATCTTCGATCATTAGTATAATAATATTTAAATCAGAATCAAACAGATAAATATCTCGCAAGTTGCCGTCCTTTGCATCTATCAATACGTTTACCCACTCGTCTCTCTTGCAAATTTCGGGTTTGGTTTTATCGAAATCTAAACCGATCCATGTTTTAGATAAAAATATTTTTGATCTTTTTAACAAATTTAAATCAACCCATTTTCTGTCTTTTATCGATAACCAAATAGGATGATTAGGGTTTGGCTCGGTACCGAATTTATAAGAAAAATAGTAGCGTAAATAATCTATTAAAGGTCGCCATAGTATTTTTTCGGCTAATAAATCAAATTTGTCCATAGTCTAGTCTTTCGTAACGGCTTACTCTGCAAATTTAATCAAATTTAACGTCGCTCGCCGTTAAGTATTGGCGTGTCTAAGCCGCGCTTAGCTTGGCGCCCTTTAATAATCCAAAAACATCGACGCTTCCGCATCGCCGTGTTTGATTATTTCAAAGCTCGGAAAAGACATTTGCAGTCCTCTGCCGTGCTCTTCATCTTTGGAAACGTCGAAATTTAAACCAAAAATAAACTCTTTTTGCGTTTCGTCCGTTAGGATATTTAGGCCGACGAGCCGCAAATCGACGTCGCCGTTAAATTCGTCTTTTATTCTTTTTACGGCGAGCGGATACCATGTTGTCGATAGGTTTATGAGCCCGGCTACTTTATTCTTTAGTTCTTGCGTCAAAGGGCGCGCCCCTTCCTCTAGCGGTAGCGATAGATCCGCCAAAATCGGCTTGTCGCTTTGAGGTATGTAAAACTCAAACATACAAAGCTCGTTTAAAGCGATATCCTCGGGTTTCAAATTTATCTCCTAAAATTAACATTTATTTAACTAAGCAACATTTGGATTAAATTTAAAAACATCGGTCAAATCGCCGAATTTGGCTCCTTATATTTGATGCTAAATTTAATTTTGCCGTGAGCAAACCGCGTAAATTTAATGCCGCTTTGGCTTCTAAAATTCAAGCGATTTATCGCTATCTGGTTTTAACTTATTCATCTCATCAAAAAGTCGTTTAAGGTATGTTGTATTTGGCTGCTCGTGCTTACTCGCAAATTCCGCGATCTTTTCAGGCGTGAAGCCGAAGTATTCGAACAATGCGCCCGCCTTGCCGCTCTCGCCGAAGCTCTTCATCGAGTAGATTTCATCGGCGAATTTATACCACTCCAGCGCGCTTGCGGCTTCAACGGCGATGATTTTGGTTTGCGGATCTAAAATTTTATCCACGTACTCGCGCGGCTGCTCGCAAAGCAGGTCAAAGCACGGCGCGGAGACGACGTTTGCGCCGATACCGCGAGCGGATAAAATTTCAGCCGCTTTGACGCAGAGCTCCACTTCGCTACCGCTAGCTATTAGCGTGATTTTGGCGTTTTGCGCGCGTTTTAACAGATATGCGCCATTTTCTACGCCGCCAAATTCGCCTTTTTCAAGCGGAGCTAGGCCTTGGCGGCTTAGCACGAAGGCGCTTGGAGCGCGTAAATTTAACGCCGCTTTCCAACAAAGCGCGTTTTCGTTGCCGTCGGCCGGGCGGAAGGTGTAAAAATTCGGCATCGCGCGAAGCGTGCTAAGCTGCTCGATAGGCTGATGCGTCGGGCCGTCCTCGCCCACGCCGATGCTGTCGTGCGTAAAGATAAAAAAGTGCCTAACGCTCATCAGCGAAGCGATGCGCGCGGCTGGCTTGAGGTAGTCGCTAAATATAAAAAACGTCGCGCTAAACGGCAGAAAAAGCCCGTATCTAGCTACCGCGTTATTTATCGCGGCCATAGCGTGCTCGCGGATGCCGTAGTGGATGTTGCGTCCGTTAGGGAAGTCGCCCATGCCTTTTAGCTCGGTTTTGTTTGACGGCGCCAGATCCGCGCTACCGCCGATAAAGCCAGGCAGAGAGCGCGCGATCTCGTTCATGATGATGCCGTTGCTATCGCGCGTGGCTAGCTTTTTGCCGCTAAAATCGGGGAAATTTATCTTGCTAAAATCAGGATTTAGTAGCGAATTTAGCAGATTTTTACTCTCATCGCTTAAATTTTGCACTTTTTGATTCCACTGAGCTTCGGCTAGGTCGCCCTTTTCTAAGGCGGCACGGAAGCGAATCAGCACGTCCTCGTCAATAGCAAATTTACGCTCAGGATCAAAGCCAGCCGCGATTTTAGCGGCCTTTATGATCTCCTCGCCAAGCGGCGCGCCGTGGCTGTGGTGGCTGCCCTCTAACTCGCCAGCACCCTTTGCGATGCGAGTGTTTGCGATGATGAGATACGGGCGCTCCTTCTCGGCGGCTTGCTCGAGCGCAAACTCGATCTGATCGTAGTCATGGCCGTCGATACGCGCTACGTCCCAGCCCTGAGCCTCAAACCTCGCCTTCACGTCCTCGCTCCAAGCGATACTCGTATCGCCCTCGATCGTGATGTTGTTTGAGTCGTAGATCAGCACGAGGTTGTCTAGGTGCAGGTTGCCCGCGACCGCACAGGCTTCGTAACTGATGCCCTCCTGCAAGTCTCCGTCGCCGCAAAGGCAGTAAATCTTATGATCGATGACGGCGTTTTCAGGTTCATTTAGCAGATTAGCCGCATATTTTGCCGCCATAGCAAAGCCCACCGCGTTTGCTACGCCTTGGCCTAGCGGCCCCGTCGCGACCTCGACGCCTTTAGTGTGGATCTCTGGGTGACCCGGGGTTTTGGAGCCCAGCTGGCGGAAGTTTTTTAGATCCTCGAGGCTAAGATCGTAGCCGCTAAGATGCAAAAAGCTATACACGAGCGAGCTTGCGTGACCGCCGCTAAATACGAGCCTGTCGCGGTTTAGCCAGTTTGGATTTTTAGGATTGTGATTTAGAAACTTAGCTAGCACGACCATGACGTCGGCTAGCCCCATCGGCGCGCCCGGATGCCCGCTGTTTGCCTGCTGCACCATATCCGCGCATAAAAACCTTATCGTATCCGCCATCTTTTTTAGCATTTTTTCTCCTTAGTTTTTATGCGATTATACGAAAATTCGGCTTAAATTTTACGCTTTTAACGCCGCCGTAAATTTTAAAAACTCGGCGAAATTTTCCTTTTCTCTTTTTAATTATTTAGCAACGTCTAGTTTGCCGGTGCCGGCGTTTTTATTTACCTCGTTTTGGACGTCTGAGGCTTTGAGGAGCTCAAATTTATATGGAGGCTCAAATGGAGGTTTGTCTAGCTTTTCGCAAACGCTGCCTTTTTTTGAAAGGTCTATGTTGCCGCTTTCAAAAATGGTGCCTTTGTTACACTTGTAGCTTATCTTGACGCCATTTGTAAAGTAGTTGTTTTGAGCGTATATTAG